>JBGSLG010000056.1:0-15188 GCA_041740815.1 Bacteroidales bacterium | reverse complement strand
ATCTTCATATCCAACAAGTTCAGCGCCGAGCGTGTAGAGCGTCAGATCATCGTCCTGGAGCAGGATGTGAGGGATATGCGTGCGGAGTCGCTCTCGGTCTCGGCAGACCTGGGAAGTGTAAGCCGCCAGAGTGAGATAACGGACCTTGTAAAGGAGCGTGGACTGGGACTGGAGGAGCTTCGGGAACCGCCATACAGGATAGTAGTAAATGAATGAACCCGGAAAACCGGGCTTAACAACAGGTTAACATCACATGAGTAAGAAGACAAAGTCAAAGGATCAGATACTTGCACGTACCGGCGTCATATACGGTATCGTGGCAGCAATGGCCCTTGCCGTCTTTGTCCGCATAATCATCCTCCAGTTCGTGCAGTCTGAGAAGTGGGCTGCCATGGCTGACAAGGTCGTCTTCCGCAGGCAGGTCGACCAGGCCGCCCGGGGCGATATCCTCTCGGATGACGGTCGCATCCTGGCAAGCTCCATCCCGTACTACACCGTCTACATGGACACCCGCAGCTCGGGCATGGCAGACACCACCTGGGCCAACGGCATCAGCGGCCTCTGCATGGGACTCTCGAAATATGTCGGAGGCAACTCACCCGATGGCTGGAGATCAGCCCTGACCAACGCCCGCAAGCGCGGCGACAGATATTACCTCATCAAGAGGCATGTCAGCTACGAGACACTGAGCCACCTCAAGAAACTCCCTATCTTCCGCCACGGCAAGTTCAGGGGCGGACTGCTCTATCAGCCCGAGAACAGGCGCATTATGCCCAACGGGCTTCTCGCAAGGCGAACCATCGGTTATATCACCGATGACACAATTACAAGCATCGTCGGCATAGAGGGATCCTTCAACAGCTACCTGGCCGGGAAGGACGGGCTGAAGGTGCAGCAACGCCTGACAGGAGGAGCATGGATCGATGTCGATAACCTCGAGTCGGTGCACGCGCGTCCCGGCTATGACGTCGTCACCACAATCGACCTTGACCTTCAGGATGCTGCTGAGAACGCACTCTACAAGCAGCTCTCCAGGCATAAGGCTCATCACGGCTGTGCCGTGGTGATGGAGGTGAAAAGCGGCGACATCAAAGCGATTGCCAACCTCGAGATAGGGTCTGACGGACAGTACCACGAGACATATAACTACGCCGTGGGCGAGAGCACCGAGCCGGGCTCGACCTTCAAGCTTATGTCGATGATAGTTGCACTGGAGGATGGCGTCATTGACCTTGACGATACAATCAACACCGGCGACGGCACTGTCAAGTTCTATGACAAGATCATCCGTGACCATGAGGAAAAGGGCCTGGGCAAGATTACAGCCCGCGAGGTCTTTGAGCACTCGTCCAACGTAGGCACAGCCAAGATCATCGCCGAAGGCTATAAGGATAATCCGCGCCGCTATGTTGACCGCCTCTACTCGATGCAGGTGGACAAGCCCCTCGGGCTGCAGATTCAGGGCGAAGGCAAGCCTGTCATCCGCTATCCGGGCGACAAGCTATGGTCAGGCATATCGCTGCCGATGATGTCACACGGTTACGAGGTGCTGATGACCCCGCTGCAGATCCTTACCTTCTACAATGCCGTGGCCAACGACGGCAAGATGGTGAAGCCAAGGTTCGTGCAAGAGGTGCGTGACGGAAACCGGACAGTCAAGAGCTTTGACTCTGAGGTCATCACCAACGCAATCTGCTCGCGTTCAACCGTCAACAAGGCGCAGTCGCTCCTGGAAGGCGTCGTTGAGAAGGGCACCGCCATGAACCTGAAGAACAACAATTATAAGATCGCCGGCAAAACGGGTACTGCCCAGATTGCCAACGCCAAGCACGGATACCGCTCCGGCTCACGCATTTCATACCAGGCCTCGTTTGTCGGGTACTTCCCCGCTGATGACCCGCTCTATTCATGCATCGTGGTTGTCAATGCACCGTCGAACTGGGTCTACTACGGCAACGTGGTGTCAGGGCCCGTCTTCAAGGAGATAGCCGACAAGGTCTATGCCACCAGTTTTTACCGTGACCTGGAAGCGCTTAATCCCGAGAAGGAGGATAAGGTCCGGCTTCGCGAAGCAGCGGACCTGGTAAAGGATGATGAACTGACCTATACTGAGGGTCTGATGCCCAAAGTGGTAGGTATGGGGCTTCGCGATGCGATGTTCATGCTTGAGAACAGCGGGCTGAGAGTACACTATACCGGTCGCGGCAGGGTGGCAAGACAGTCGCCCCAGCCGGGAGTGAGAATATCGAGGGGAGCAACCGTATCAATAGAACTGAGACTCTGAACATGAGGGAACTGAAGAAGATACTGGAGGAGATAAAAGTCACCCATGTGTATGGCGATGATGACATACTCATTACCGGAGTGACGGCGGACTCACGCGATGTGAAGCCCGGCAGCCTCTTTGCAGCTGTCAGGGGAACGAAGAGCGATGGCCACGCGTTCATCGGCAGGGCCGTTGAGTCAGGCGCAACAGCGGTCATGTGTGAAGAGCTTCCGGAAAAACTGCACGAGGGTGTTACGATGATTGTGGTAGAAGACACAGCGGCAGCGACAGGCATGGCGGCCTCGGCCTTCTACGACTATCCCTCCCGCAAACTGAGGCTGACGGGCGTGACCGGCACCAATGGCAAAACAACCATTGCCACCCTGCTGTACAATATGTTCGAGGCGCTTGGGTACAAGTGCGGCCTGCTTTCCACAGTGTGCAACTACGTGCATCGCACACGCATGGACGCCACCCACACCACCCCTGACCCGGTGAAACTCAACGCCCTGATGGCAGAGATGGTGGATGCAGGATGTGAGTACGCCTTCATGGAGGTAAGCTCCCATGCCATTGACCAGAAGCGGATTGCAGGACTGCAGTTTGCGGGAGGCGTTTTCACGAACCTCACTCATGACCATCTCGACTATCACCTGACTTTCGACAACTATCTGGCAGCGAAGAAAAAGTTCTTCGACAACCTGCCGGCCGGGACTTTTGCACTCGTCAATACCGACGACAAAAACGGCATGGTAATGATGCAGAACACAGCTGCGGCGAAACATACATTCTCAATGCGCAGCATGGCCGACTACCGGTGCAACATCATGGAGCAGGGCTTTGAGGGGATGCAGCTGAAGATCAACGGCAAGGAGGTTTGGACACACTTCATAGGCGACTATAACGCATCGAACCTGCTTGCGGTTTACGGCACTGCCGTTCTTCTTGGCGCGCAGAGCGATGAGGTGCTCACCGTCCTCAGCAGCCTGCGCCCTGTTGACGGCCGGATGCAGGTGATACGCTCGGCAGACGGCATAACAGGCATCGTGGATTATGCACACACGCCCGATGCCGTTGAGAATGTGATTGAGGCCGTCAACCGGCTGAGACAGGGCGCAGGCAGGCTGATAGTGGTTGTGGGAGCCGGCGGCGACCGTGACCGGACCAAGAGGCCCGTCATGGCGCGTATCGCCGCTGCCGGAGCCGACAGGCTGATACTTACCTCGGACAATCCTCGCAGCGAGGACCCCGAAAGCATCATCGACGACATGGAGGCAGGGCTCACCCCTGACACAATGCCGAAGATGATACGGATAACCGGTCGCGCCGATGCCATCAAGGCTGCCGCGATGCTGGCCGCACCAGGTGACATCATCATCGTTGCGGGCAAGGGCCATGAGACATACCAGGAGGTGAAAGGTGTCAGGCATCACTTCGACGACCGGGAAGAGTTACGCAAAGCATTTAAAATGAGTTGATATGTTGTATTACCTCTTCAGATATCTCGATGAACTGGGTTTTCCCGGCGCCGGTGTGTTCAACTACCTCTCCTTCAGGTCTGCCGCTGCCGTCATCACCTCGCTTCTTATTGCAATGGTTATCGGGAAAAGTCTGATCAAATACCTGCAGCGCAAGCAGATAGGCGAGACTATCCGCGACCTCGACCTCGAGGGACAGTACAGGAAACAGGGCACTCCCTCGATGGGCGGCATCATCATAATCGCATCCATCCTCGTGCCAGTCCTGCTCTTCGCCAGGCTCGACAATGTCTATATTATCCTGATGATCATCACCACCATATGGGTGGGCCTCATCGGCTTCGCTGATGATTACATCAAGATTTTCAAGAAGAACAAGGAGGGACTCGCAGGCCGTTTCAAGATCATAGGGCAGGTAGGCCTGGGGCTGATAGTGGCTCTGACCCTTTATCTCAGTGATGACGTGGTTGTCAGGGTCAATGTCACCGCTCCCGCCGGCGTCACTGTTGCGTCAGCCGATATGTCGGACGTACAGCCGGGTGAGGAGGTCCTTCCTCAGACAACGGCAGTAAATGTAAAGTCGACCACAACCACCATCCCTTTCATCAAGGACAATCAGTTCGACTATTCATGGCTGGTTCCCTTTGCCAAGGGCAAGACGAAGCAGGTGCTGGGCTGGCTGGTCTTCATCGCCATGGTGATATTCGTGGTGGTGGCTGTCTCCAACGGCGTCAATCTCACTGACGGTCTTGACGGGCTGGCGACGGGGACAAGCGCCGTCGCCGGGGTGACGCTGGGGATACTGGCCTATGTGTCGGGTAACATCATCTATGCTGAATACCTTAATATAATGTACCTGCCGAACATAGGCGAGCTTGTGATCTTCGCCGCAGCGTTCGCGGGGGCCACGGTTGGCTTCCTCTGGTACAACTCCTACCCGGCACAGGTATTCATGGGCGACACCGGCAGCCTCACCCTCGGGGGGATCATCGCCGTCTTCGCCATCGTTATACGCAAGGAACTTCTGATACCCATCCTGTGCGGCGTCTTCTTCATCGAGAGCCTT
Source organism: Bacteroidales bacterium (assembly GCA_041740815.1). Classification (GTDB taxonomy): domain Bacteria; phylum Bacteroidota; class Bacteroidia; order Bacteroidales; family VadinHA17; genus SR-FBR-E99. The sequence goes on along the minus strand of JBGSLG010000056.1, from coordinate 10,378 downwards.
TCGGTGATGCTGCAGGTGAGCTGGTTCAAGCGGACGAAGCGCAAATACGGGGTTGGCAGGCGCATTTTTCTGATGGCGCCGCTGCATCACCATTATCAGAAAAAGGGATATGCTGAACCAAAGATTGTCACGCGTTTCTGGATCGTCGCCATCATTCTGGCGGTGCTGAGCGTGGTGACACTGAAGATACGATAGAGAATGAAGAAGAGAATTGTGATACTGGGTGCGGGGGAGAGCGGTGCGGGGTCAGCGGTGCTGGCTCAGAAACAGGGGTTTGACGTGTTTGTGACCGACAGCGGCGCCATCAGGGATAAATACCGCGGGATACTCGTCTCTCACAGCATTGCCTTTGAGGAGGGGAAACATACGCCGGAGCTCATCATGAACGCTTCCGAGGTGATCAAGAGCCCGGGCCTGCGTGAGGATAACCCCCTGGTGGTGGCCATCCGCGAAAAGAACATTCCCGTCATTTCAGAGATTGAGTTCGCAGGGCGATATACTGACGCCGTCAAGATCTGCGTGACCGGCAGCAACGGCAAGACCACCACAACCAACATGATCTACCACATGATGAAGAAGGCCGGCCTGAATGTGGCCATGACCGGCAATGTGGGGAACAGCTTCGCAATGGCGGTGGCAGATGGTGGTTATGATTATTATGTCATCGAGCTGAGCAGCTTCCAACTCGACGGCATGTATGACTTCAAGGCGGAGATCGCGATAATGATGAATATAACACCTGATCATCTCGACAGGTATGATCACGAGATGCAGAACTATGTAGACTCCAAGATGCGCGTTATACGCAACCAGACTGCCGCCGACCACTTCATCTGGTGCGCTGATGACCCGGTGACGGCGGCCGAGGTGGCGAAGCGCGTCATCGCATCACATTCACATCCCTTCTCCATTGACAGGTGCCAGGGCATGGCAGCCTGTATTGAAAACGACAACCTTATACTCGACTTAACCTCAAAAACCAGCCTTATGACCATTCACGACCTGGCGTTGAAAGGACGCCACAATACCTACAACTCGATGGCTGCGGCCATTGCCGGGAAGGTGCTCAATATCCGCAAGGAGACAATACGCGAGAGCCTGACTGACTTCCAGGGCGTGGAGCATAGGCTGGAGTCGGTCATAATGGTGGCAGGAATCAATTTCATCAATGATTCGAAGGCCACCAATGTCAACTCCACCTGGTACGCTCTTGAGTGCATGAAGGGCGAGGTGATCTGGATAGCCGGCGGGGTTGACAAGGGTAACGACTATTCCGAGCTTAACACCGTGGTGAAGGAGAAGGTCAAGGCGATAGTATGCCTTGGTAAGGATAACTCGAAGATCATCAGTGCATTCGGTGAGATGGTACCGACAATCGTTGAGACTACCTCGATGGAGGAGGCTGTGAGATCGGCATACTACCTGGCGCACAAGGGTGACACCGTGCTTCTGTCGCCGGCATGCGCCAGCTTCGACCTGTTCAATAACTATGAAGATCGCGGACGCCAGTTCAAGATGGCAGTAAGAAACCTGTAGGGATATGGCTGATGTGACGGTAAAAAGATTTTTCAGGGGCGACAGGTATCTGTGGGGGCTCATTGCGCTCTTCATGGTCATCTCGCTGCTGTCGGTCTACAGCTCGTCGGTGAGCGTGGCCTACTCGTCGCATCAGGGCAATACCTTCTATTTCCTGCGCACCCAGTTCATCATGCTGATGCTGGGACTGCTCATCATTTTAGTCACACACTGGATACCTTATATTAAATACATGCAGTTCGCCGCCATCGGGCTGGGGGTGTCGGTTGTACTGCTGGGTATTACCCTGGTTGCCGGTGTGAGTATCAATGAGGCCACGCGCTGGCTCGAAATACCCGTGATTGGCCTGAGGTTGCAAACGTCTGATATTGCAAAGGTTGCGCTGGTGATATACCTCGCTCGCGGGCTGACAATCTACCAGCATGAACTGAACAACTTCCGCACGGTTACAATTAAGCTGGTTGTACCTGTGGCCATTGTATGCGGGCTCATCATGTCCGAAAACCTCTCAACATCGGTCATGATATTCATGATCAGCATGATAATCCTGTTTATCGGCCGCGTGCCCATAAAATTCCTGCTTGCATATGCAGGACTGGGACTGGCGGCTGTGCTGTTTTTCGCCTCGCTGTTGCTGATCTTCAAGAAGGACGACAACAGAGTCCAGGTGTGGAAGAACCGTATTGAGACATATTTCAGCGGAGAGAGCTCGCCTGACGCCGACTACCAGTCGAACCAGGCCAAGATAGCCATCTCCACGGGCAAGCTCTTCGGGAAGCTGCCGGGAGGAAGCACGCAGCGAAACATTTTACCGCAGTCGAACTCCGACTTCATCTTTGCTATTATAGTGGAGGAGTACGGGTTGTTCGGTGCCATAATAATTATACTTAGTTACCTGGCGCTCATGTTCCGGGGGATACAGATAGCGCGAAAATGCGATTATGCGTTCCCGGCCCTGATGGTGCTGGGCCTTACTGTCATGATAGTATTCCAGGCTTTTCTGAACATGCTTGTTGCCGTGGGGCTCTTCCCGGTGACAGGGCAGACACTGCCGATGATTAGCTGGGGACGGACCTCGGTGCTTGTCATCAGCTTCTCGCTGGGGGCGATACTGAGTGTCTCGAGGGTGATGAACATGCGCGAGCGGCAGGAGAAGCTCTCCGAGATTGAACAGACAGACAAGATACCTGCATGAGCGGCGAGAACGGAAATATAAAAATCATCATCAGCGGGGGCGGCACCGGAGGCCATCTCTTCCCGGCCATCGCCATTGCCAATGCGCTGCGGCGTGCGGAGCCCCCGTCAGAGATACTGTTTGTGGGCGCTGACGGCAGGATGGAGATGCAGAAGGTCCCCGAGGCCGGCTACGAGATCACCGGGCTGCCTGTTGCAGGCATGGTCCGCGGCGCCAGCATCAGGAACATTCATGTTGCGTGGAAGCTCTTCCGGAGCATGCTGAAGGCGGGTAAAATTATTAAGAGATTCCGTCCTGATGTGGTTGTGGGTGTCGGGGGATATGCCTCGGGCCCGGTGCTGAAGCAGGCGCAGCGGAGAGGCATACCCACGGTGATACAGGAGCAGAACAGCTATGCCGGTGTGACGAACAAACTGCTGGCAAAGAAGGCTGAGAAGATATGTGTGGCCTATGAGGGGATGGAAAAATATTTCCCGAAGGAGAAGATCATCCTTACGGGTAATCCTGTCAGGCAGGCCTATGACAACCTGGAGTCTCTCAGGGCGGAGGCGCTGGAGCATTTCAGGCTGAAGCCGGGCATGCCGGTTATACTTGTGCTGGGCGGGTCGCTCGGCGCCGGCACGGTGAATAGCGCTGTCGGCGGCGGCATAGGCCAGGTGGAGGCATCCGGTGTGCAGATGATATGGCAGACAGGCAGTCACTATTATGACCGGATGCGCGCGCTGGCGGAGGAGAAGGCTGTGACCCACACCGTGGTCACAGGCTTCATTAGCCGTATGGACCTGGCCTATGCCGCCGCCGATGTAATCATCTCCCGTGCCGGCGCCGGTACAATCTCCGAGCTGGCCCTCGTCGGCAAACCGGTCATCCTGGTGCCGTCACCCAACGTGGCCGAGGATCACCAGACACATAACGCCATGGCTCTTGTCAACCGCGGCGCCGCCATCCTCGTGAGAGACGCCGACGCACAGGCCGAGCTTATCAATGCGGCACTCAATCTGTTGAATGACAGCGCAAAGCGACAAGCACTATCAGAGAACATAAGCAAAATGGCTATAAAAGATGCCGCTGACGTTATAGCCCGCGAAGTATTAAAACTGGCAAAGAGATGAGGGGACTGACGAACGAGATTATTACCCGCGAAGTATTAAAACTGGCAAAAAGATGAGGGGACTGACGAACATAGAAGGGATATATTTTCTTGGCATAGGAGGCATCGGGATGAGCGCCCTGGCTCGCTAGTTCCTGTCGATGGGGTATACAGTCTGCGGCTATGACCGTACTGAGACAGTTCTTACCGAGCGACTCACTGATGAGGGATGCAACATCGCCTATGATGATAACACTGCCACCCTCCCGACGCTCTTTTCCGATCCTGCTGAGAATGACAAGGTTCTTATAGTATATACGCCTGCCATACCTAAGGAAAGCATGCTGCTGAATTTTTTCAGGGACAACGGCTACAGTATTTACAAGAGGGCTGAGGTGCTGGGGCTGATCTCGCGTGACACCGATGCCATCGCCGTCGCCGGCACCCATGGCAAAACGACGGTGAGCACAATGATCGCCCACATCCTTTCAACTTCTGCCATAAACTGCTCCGCCTTCCTGGGGGGCATCGCAAAGAATTACGACACCAACCTGTTGCTGGCAGAGAGTCGTTTTACGGTTATGGAGGCCGACGAGTTTGACCGTTCGTTCCTACATCTCTCACCGCTGATCTCGGTGGTGACGGCCATTGACCCGGACCATCTTGATATCTACGGTACCCCGGAGGCGATGGTTGAAGCCTACGGTCAGTTCTGCCACAGGACCCGCAACGGAGGCACGCTGATACTCCATGAAAACATTATCTCCTCCCTGTCGCTGCCTGATGACGCAACCATCTACAGTTACGGTACAGGTGAGCAGGCCTCCTTCAGGGCTGTGGCCATTGAGAAGGAGGAGGGGCGCTACAGGTTCGACATCATGACCCCGGGTGATCCTGTGAAGGATATCCGGCTGCCGTTACCCGGCATGGTCAATATAATCAATGCCACTGCGGCAGCCGCAGCAGCATGGTGCGCAGGCGTCAGTGCCGACGATATACGCAGGGGGCTCGGGACATACCTCGGTGTGCGACGCAGGTTCGATGTCAGGTATACCGGCAGGGAGATCACCTATGTTGATGACTATGCCCACCATCCGCAGGAGATCAACGCCCTTGTAAGCGCTGTGCGCGACTTCTGGCCCGGGAGGCATGTCACCGGCATCTTCCAGCCACACCTCTATACAAGAACCCGCGACTTCGCCGAAGGGTTCGCTGAGGCCCTCGACAGGCTTGATGAGGTGCTGCTGCTGACACTCTATCCCGCCAGGGAGAACCCCATCCCGGACGTCTCGTCCGACATGATTGCGCAACTGATGAAAAACAGGAGTGTGCGGGTTGTCACAAGGGAGGAGCTGCTTCCGGCTCTGGCAGGGGTGAAGAAGGGAATGCTTCTTACTATAGGTGCAGGAGACATTGACCGCTTCATTGAACCGATAACTGATATGCTGAAGGAACGCGACGCATGAACCTGTTGATGAAGATAGCGACCCTTTTGTTGGGAACAGCCCTGTTCCTTACTCCGCTGTTCATCAGTACGTGGGGCAGTGAAGCCCTGTGCGAAGGGGTGGTTATAACAATCGCCGACTCCTCAAAACACCGCTTTGTCACTGAAGATGACATCATGAACGCCCTCAGGGCTACCGGCATCCGTATCACGGGAGCAAAAATCAGTGAGATCCCTCTCTCGGATCTGGAAAAAAGGGTTAAGTCTTTCACGGAGCTCAAGGTGGCCGAGGTCTATATGTCAGAAGACAGGAAGCTTCATGTCTATGCTGACCAGCGCGAGCCGGTGATGCGGGTGGTTGCTTCCTACGGCGGCGACTTCTTCATTGACAGGGAGGGTGTCATCATGCGCCGTCACAACCTCTACACGCCCAATCTTCACATCCTTGAGATCGACATGGTTTTCAATGCTGATCAGATGACCGGAATGAATATCCATGATTCGGAAAAGACCGAAAACCTGGTGCGTGCCTTTGAGCTTGTAAAATATATCCGCGGACACAGTGTCTGGAATGAGATGATAGACCAGCTGAGTATGTCGCGCGACGGCAGGGTGACGCTGGTGCCCCATGTCGGCAACCACACCGTCAGGCTGGGCCGGACAGATGATTACGAAGAGAAACTTGACAACCTCCTTGTATTTTACCGCGAGGCCATGCCGGTGGCAGGCTGGGACAGGTACAGGGTGGTTAGCATCGAATACAAAGGGCAGGTGGTCTGCCAGAGAAGATAAGGTAGAATATTGAACATAAAGGGCAGGTGGTCTGCCAGAGAAGATAAAGTTGAACAACCATATATGCAGAACATGAACAGTAAAGATCAGTTAGTAGCAGCCATCGACATCGGCACGACGAAGATCGTGGCAATTGTCGGGCGTAGTGACGGCAACGGGGGCATTGAGATCCTCGGCCTGAGCAACACACCCTCAACAGGGGTCAAACGAGGTGTGGTGCTGAACATTGAAGAGACGGTGAAAGCCATCAGAACCACCGTCGATGACCTCGAGGTAAGAACGGGCATCGTCCTCACGGATGTCTTTGTCGGTATTGCCGGGAGGCATATCAAGAGCAAGATGGCGCGCGGTTACATTACCCGCGATTCACATGAGACGGAGATCGACATCAACGATATCCGCCGCCTGACGGCTGACATGTTCAAGCTTCCCATCGACGTGGGAGAGGAGATCATCCATGTCATCCCTCAGACTTACATCGTCGACAACGAATCAGGGATCAACAATCCCGTTGGCATCTGCGGAAAGAGGCTGGAGGCCAATTTCCACATAGTGATCGGACAGATCTCCTCGGCGCGCAACACCGAGCGGTGCATAAACAAGGCCGGCATGAACCTTATGAGCCTCGTTCTTGAGCCGCTGGCATCATCGGAGGCCGTGCTTACCGATGAGGAGAAGGAGGCAGGCGTGGTGCTGGTTGATATAGGAGGAGGCACCACCGATGTCGCCATCTATTATGACAGCGTCATCAGGCACACTGCCGTCATCCCCTTTGGAGGCAACATGGTCACCGCCGATATCAGGGAGGGCTGCTCCATACTCCAGAAGCAGGCAGAAGACCTGAAGGTCAAGTTCGGATATGCCATCGGCGACATCGCGCCGGAGAACAAGGTTGTATCCATTCCCGGCATTGCAGGCCGCGAGCCCAAGGAGATATCGTTCAAGAACCTCGCTTACATCATCCAGAGCAGGATGGAGGAGATACTTGACGCCGTCAACTTCGAGATACAGAACTCAGGCTTCGCCGAGAAGCTCACTGCAGGAGTAGTCATCACCGGCGGCGGGGCCTTGCTGAAGAACCTGCCCCAGCTTGTGAAGTACAAGACAGCCATGGATGTACGCATAGGCCATCCCAACGTGCACCTCTCCGGAAAGGGCAAGGATGAGATCAACCAGCCGATATATGCCACCAGCGTGGGGCTTATCCTTAAGGGTCTTGAGTATATTGATGTGAACAAGGTTGTAGTCAGTTTCGGCGAGAGGAAGCCGGAGCCGGTGGCACAGCATACGCCGCCACCGCAATCACAGCCTCAGCCTCAGCCCGTGAAGGAGGCTGTTAAGGAGCCGGAGATGGTGACTGAAGATACTCAGGAGCCGGATGTTCAGAGGGGCCCGGGAGCGCGGTTCACTGACAGAATTAAAAAGCTCTGGGTCGACATCATCGATGCCACTGATGAGAAAATGGACGATAACCTGGTGAAATAAAGAGTGAAGCCATGTCAGAAGATTTGATGAGTTTTGACCTGCCTGTAGAGCGGTCGTCAATAATAAAGGTGCTCGGCATCGGGGGAGGCGGCAGCAATGCTGTCAACCACATGTTCCGAAAGGGCATCAAGGATGTAAACTTCATTGTCTGCAACACTGATCAGCAGGCTCTCACAAAGAGCCCCGTACCTGTCAGAGTGCAGATAGGAGAGGCCACCACCGAGGGCCTCGGCGCCGGCAGTCAGCCAGAGAGAGGCCGGGCATCGGCCATTGAGAACATCGATGATGTAATGAATGCATTGTCGGGCAACACGAAGATGGTCTTCATCACTGCAGGCATGGGAGGAGGTACCGGTACCGGCGCCACACCAGTCATAGCCAAGGCCTGCCGGGATGCCGGATACCTTACAGTTGCTGTAGTCACCATACCTTTCAGGTCTGAGCTCAATCAGCGTATTAAGCTGGCTATCACCGGTATCAATGAACTGAAAGATAAGGTTGACTCACTCATTGTAATAAATAATGAACGGCTGAGGGAGATTTACGGTGATGAAGGTGTCTCTGCCGCCTTTTCCCGCGCTGATGATGTTCTTGCCAACGCTGTCAAAGGCATTGCGGAGATCATAACATGTACCGGTTACATCAATGTTGACTTTGCTGATGTTGACACGGTGATGAGGGACTCCGGCGTGGCGCTGATGGGTATTGGCACGGCTGCGGGTGAAGACCGCGCCACCAAAGCCATCGAGTCAGCACTGATGTCGCCTCTGCTCAGCTCAAATGACATCACCGGCGCCCGCAGCATACTGCTCAATATCAAGTCGGGCACCGGGGCCAACGAGATCACAATGGATGAGCTTGGCGAGCTGACTGATTTCGTCTATTCGGCCATCTCGGATGATGCCCTCATCATCAGGGGGCTCTCCACAGAGGAGGAGCTGGGCGATTCCATCAGTGTCACAGTTGTTGCCACCGGCTTCGAGGCCAGTGCTGATCTTGACGGGTACAAGCCCGACAAGCGGAAGGAGGTCGTAAGCCTTAACGCACCGCAGCAACCCTCTCTCAACGAGGGCGCTGCCGACGTAGACTCGCAGTATATTGTCCGCCCGTCGCGCACTACTGACCGCGGTACCCTCCCCCCGTCCTCCGGCATCAACCAGGGAGTGATAGACTTTGAGATTGACGGAGACATAAACATCTCTCCTGCTCCTGCCCGCCCCGCCCCGCCGCCAGCAGACAGGAACGAGGGTACGCTCCGCAAGCTGAGACATATGCAGAACGTCATCAGGAACGAAGGCCTCTCCACCCAGTCGATGAGTGAAAACATCGAGGACTTTGAAGAGGTGCCGGCATATGTCAGAAAGAAGATCGCCATTCATAACGCCAACAAAGCTGCAGGCAGCAAGGTGTCGAAGTTCACCCTGAGCCTTGATGAGGATAACCAGCCGGTTATCAGGGAGAACAATGCGTATCTGAATGACAATGTAGACTGATTCTGTTTTTTTGCCATTATATGGTTGTTGTTCACCGGGCCGGTCAGATTCTTCTGGCCGGTCCTTTTTTGTCGACAGGCCACAGAATAACGCCTGCTGATGTCACTTTTTAAGTAAATTTGCCGCTGATGCGCACCTGGCTGGCATATATAATCCTGCTTCTCCTCCCCCTGTCGCTTTTTTCCCAGGAGCCTGATACTCTTCCCCAGCGGCAGCCACGGCCCGGTGGCCTGCCAGCCAGGACTACCGATTCCATTCCGACGGGGCTCGCTGACAGCATTCCGGCGGGATTTGCTGACAGTATCCCGGCAGCGTCACGCATGAGGATGCAGCAACAGGGAATGCCTTCACGCCTCCGCGACTCCACCCGCGTCAGAGGCTCGAGGCAGTGGACCCTCTCAGAAGACTATACGACAGAAATCAGCCTTCCGCTTGACACAGCCTTCTCTCTGTTCCACCGCCATCGTATTACAGACAAACTATCTGATTTCAATGCATATACGGGTAACTACGGTCTGCCGGTCTACCCGATAAATTTCTTTGACCGCGAATGGAAACCTGACAGGTTTATCTATTCATATTACCTGCCTTTTATGCATACCCCTTTCAATACCCGTTTTGTCAATACCACCGTTCCTTTTACCGAGATGATATGGACTAACGCCGGTGCCCGGAGCAAGTCGGAGCAGACCTTCCGAATAAGGCATTCGCAGAACATCAACAGGTTCCTGAATTTCGGGCTCATTTATGATGTGGTCTACAGTATCGGGCAGTACAACCTGCAGAAGGCAGTCGACAAGAACTTCCTGCTCCACTCATCATATAACGGCAATGTTTATACCGCCTATTTCTCAGCTGGCACCAACAATCATGAGTCCGAGGCCAGTGGCGGTATGATCAGCAAGTATGACCTGAGCCAGTACTCTCCTGAAGACATGCCGTTTAAGCTTATTGATCTCAATAAGGCTCAGAATCGACTCAAGAACCGCTACATAATGCTTGTGCAGCGTTACTCTCCGGGAGGGAAGCGCGATACCGTTACCGGAGACATGCTCAGGTCTGGTCCCGTAACTTTCTCTTATATAGGGTCATATGAATGGAGTAAGCGCAGGTATTTTGACAGTTACCCGCTGTCAATCCTGTATGATACAGTTATGATTGACCGTGATGCTACAGTGGATTCGCTTTTCCAGGGTTTACTGTCGAACACAATCAGGGCAGACTTTGCCGCAGGCAGTACCGGCCGGTTCAGGATCGGTGCCGGTGCCGGGGTGAGGAGTGAACTCAGGAATTTCGGACAGGTGGTTCCGGGAGACAGTCTGACGCGACAGGATACGGTCAAA
>JBGSLG010000055.1:0-18384 GCA_041740815.1 Bacteroidales bacterium | reverse complement strand
GTCTGGCGTAGCGCGAACTGTCAGCCATGATGATTATTCAGATCTTCCTCCTGATTATTTAGCCGGAATGTAGTCAGTCCTGAGTACCCTGAACTCGGTGCGACGGTTGATCTGATGGGCAATCTCCTTCTGCTCATCGCTGGCAAGGGTGTTGATGTACTGCTCGTTCAGTGTGGTCCCGGACCGCAGGAACGGAGAGTCCTGCATGATTTCTTCATCCACAGTCTTCGGACTGGTCTCACCGTAACCCTTCGCTGTAAGCCTGTCAGAGGCGATGCCTTTGCCGATCAGGTAGTCCACAACCGACTGTGCTCTCTTCTGCGACAGATCAAGGTTAAACTCCTCGGTGTCACGCGAGTCGGTATGTGACATCAGCTCAATTGTCACGCTGGGGTTGTCATTTAGTGTCTCCACCAGCTTGTCAAGCGATACCATCGATTCAGGACGCAGATCCCACTTGCTAAAGTCGTAAAAGATGTTGGGCAGCTCTATGGGTTTGTCTATCGGTGTCACCAGTATGGTGGCCATGAACTCGCGGCTCTTGTCCTGTCCTCTGGTTGTCTCTTTCTCTTTCCCGTTAAGGAAGCCCTTTTTGGAGGCAAGGAAGATATAATCTACCTCGGGTCTGAGGCTGAACTTGAAGTCGCCGGAATTACCTGTCTCCATCTGCATATTGGCGCCGTCGCTTGCAATGAGCTGCACGGCGGCACCTGCGACCGGCTGGCCGGTCTTTTCATCCTTTACAAGTCCGGTGACGCTGAACAGCAGCGGTGGCATCTCGAAGGTAAAGAGGTCATCATCGCCCCTGGCCTTGCGGGCTGAGCTGAAGATGCCTTTCTCTGCGTCTTTTTCGAAAGTGATGCCAAAGTCGTCTGCCGGGCTGTTTATCGGTGGCCTCATATTCTGAACCATCCACCCGTCACCGGATTGCGGCACGGCCTTGAAGATATCGAGTCCTCCCATTCCAATATGACCGTCAGATGAGAAATAGAGTGTGCCATCTTCACGGACGAAGGGGAAAAGCTCATTGCCCCTGGTGTTAATATCGCTTCCGAGATTCACGGGACGAGACCATGGGCTGCCGGGAGAAGTGCGGGTGGAACTGTAAATGTCCTTTCCGCCCAGGCCGCCGGGTATATCTGAGACAAAATAGAGAGTCTGCCCATCAGGAGAGAGGGCGGGATGAGCGGCGACAAGCGAGTCTGCCAGGAGCTCAATCTTTTCCGGTTCGGTCCAGCTGGTGCCCTCGCGTGTTGAGAACATTATCACGCATCCTTTCTTCTCGCGCTTGCCGGCCTCACAACGGGTGAAATATACTTCGGTATAATCAGATGAAAACGAAGGGGTACCATCCTCAAACTCACTGTTCAGGAAATCAACTGGCACCGGTGTGCTCCACTTGCTCTTCTTGTCAAGACGGGTCTCGAAGATATCCGTAAAACTCTGTCCTGTGGCCCCGTGCTCCCTGTTACCCTGAGCGTCGTCACGAGATGAGGTAAACCAAAGGAGGCCATAGTCATCGCGTCCGAATGAGGGACTGAAGTCTGAGTCCCTGGAGTTTGCGTCTTTCAGCTCGTCTACGTTATATGACTCAGGCGAGTCGAGCCACTCCATGGCCAGCTCACAGGAGCGTATCTGTTGTTCTGTGCGCGGGTCACCCGGAACAAGCTGCCGGTATTTGCGGAACTCCTCAATAGCCTGGGGATAGCGACCGAGTTTCTTGGTGCTCTCTGCCAGCCAGTACTGTGCCTCAGGCTTGGGAAAAGCCGACCTCACGGCCCTCTTGTACCACAGCTCTGCATTCTTCGGGTCATTGATCAGACGGTAACACTCGGAAACCATGAAGACCATCTCAGCCTTCACCTGCTTATCCCTTGTCTTGGAATAGACATCCTTGAAGAGGTCTATTGCCTCCCAGTAGCTGCCGGACTCGTATGCCGCGTAGGCACGTTCGGTTTTTTGTTTCTGCGCACAGAGAGCTGCAGGCAGAAGAAAAATCAGTGTAAATATGAGGATCAACGGTTTATTCATGCTGAAAACCTTAGTTTATGCAAAAGTAATGATTGTTATTAATGTTAACGTTCCACCTTTCCATTAATTACCCAACGGGAGAGCATACCACAAAAATAATGCCCCCGTTGAAGAGGGCACTTTTAACCACAAAATATATGAACAAAAATTACCTTGTAAAAAGAAGCTCACGGTATTTCGGGAGAGGCCACAGTTCGTTGTCAACCACCAGCTCCAGCTTGTCAATATGGACCCTGATCTCGTTGAGATAGGGCTTGACATTGCTCTCATATGCAATGGACTTCTTGTAAAGATCCTCTATTGTATTGGCTTTCCTCCGCTCTTCAATCATCTCGCTTACGAGTTTCTTTATCATGGAGATGTGATCTGATATGATTACAATGAGTTCCTTGCGTGCGCCTGCCAGCCGCATATATTCATTGTCTTCAAATATCTCACGGAGCCCCCTGACGTTATCTACAAGTGATGTCATGTAATTCACAGCCGTAGGGACAATATGGTTTACTGCCAGGTCGCCGAGCACGCGTGATTCAATCTGCAGCTTCTTGGTGAACTTTTCCAGTTCCACCTCCACCCTGCTCTCAAGCTCACGTTCTGTGAGGACGCCGGTACCTACCAGGGTCTCACGCGCTGAGGCAGATGCATATGTCTTCAGTGTCTTTGGTACGCTCTCCTCAGCGGACAATCCCCTGCGGCCAGCCTCGCGATGCCATTCGGCACTGTATCCGTCACCCTCGAACCTGATTCGCTTCGATTCAATTATACACTTCTTCAGAACATGAAAAATAGCCTCATCCTTTTTCCCTCCCTTGTCTGAAATGGCAATAACCTCCTCGGCGAAGGACTTCAGCTGACGGGCTACTGCCGCATTCAGCACTATCATGGCGGAGCTGCAGTTGGCAGAAGATCCAACAGCCCTGAATTCAAACCTGTTTCCCGTGAATGCAAAGGGCGAAGTGCGGTTGCGGTCAGTGTTGTCTAGGAAGATACCGGGTATCTTTCCAAGTCCCAGCTTGATCTCTGTTTTCTCCTGGGGAGTCATCTTCTTATCTTTGACTTTACTGGCTATGCCGTCAAGTATCTCCGAAAGATAGCTTCCAAGGAAGACGGAGATGATAGACGGCGGCGCCTCATGTCCGCCGAGCCTGTATGAGTTATTCTCATTTGTGACGCTGGCCCTTAGCAGCTCCTGGTTGTCATTCACTGCCTTAACCACGTTCACAAGGAAGGTAAGAAACTGCATGTTTGTCTTCGGGTTCTTGCCCGGAGAAAGCAGGTTGACCCCTGTGTCAGTGGCCATTGACCAGTTATTATGCTTGCCCGATCCGTTGACCTCCGCGAATGGTTTCTCATGGAAGAGCACCCTGAACTTATGCCTTCTGGCCACCCTGCGCATCACATCCATGATGAGCTGGTTATGATCCACGGCCAGGTTAGCCTCCTCATAGACAGGGGCGCACTCGAACTGGTTGGGTGCCACCTCATTATGCCGTGTCTTTACCGGTATGCCAAGCTTATATGCTTCATATTCAAACTCCTGCATAAATGCTTTTACCCTGTCGGGGATTGATCCGAAATAGTGGTCTGAAAGCTGCTGATCCTTTGATGACGGATGCCCCATCATTGTCCGGTCGGCCAGCATGAGGTCGGGGCGTGCATAGTAGAGAGCCTCGTCAATGAGGAAATATTCCTGCTCCCAGCCCAGTGTGGCCATGACCTTTTTTACATCCTTGTCAAAGAGATGACACACCTCCACGGCAGCCCTGTCAAGGGCAGCAAGCGAACGGAGAAGCGGCGTCTTGTAGTCGAGGGCCTCACCGGTATAAGAGATAAAGACTGTCGGAATGCAGAGGGTGTTGCCAACAATGAATGCCGGAGATGATACATCCCATGCGGTATAACCTCTTGCCTCAAAGGTATTCCTTATGCCTCCGCTGGGGAAGCTGGAGGCATCCGGCTCCTGCTGTACGAGAACCTCACCCGAGAATATCTCAATTATAGTTCCACTGTCTCCCCTTCCAACGAAGGAATCATGCTTTTCTGCGGTTGCGTCGGTGAGCGGATGAAACCAGTGTGTGAAGTGTGTCACCCCTCGCTCCATGGCCCAGGCCTGCATGCCTGTTGCCACCTGGTCTGCTATCTGCCTGGTGATGGGAGTTCCTTCATCTATGGCCGTGACAACAGCCTTGAAGGCCTCACGGCTCAGATAGCGCTCCATCTTCATCTTGTCAAACACATTCTCGGAAAAATAGGAAGAGATGTTCGCTTTAGGAATGGATACCTCAACAGGCTCCCTGGTAAAAAGTTCCTTTAATGCACTGAAACGTAATTCTGCCATGATCTGATTTTTTTGTAAAAATAGATCATTTCAGAATATACCCCCTATGTTTTAGGGTATTTTTTGATATTTAATATGTTTTTTATTGATCAACCCCCATTTTTTATGGGGTATATGTCATTTTTACTCATTTTTTATCTCTGAACTACATTCAGCACGTGTGAAGATGCCGTATAACGATTTTTCGAAATCCACTGCCACAACCTTGTATTCCGGGGTAAGGGTAAACTCGTCGCCCACGCCGCTGGTAAGGAAGTTTATAGCTGCTTCGGGAAAATGGAATGTCGTATAGATAACTCCGGGCTTTACCACCTCTGTTACCTGCACCTTCATGGTTGTAATACCGCGGGCCGAAAATATCCGTGCAAAGTCGCCGCTCACCAGGCCTTTGAGCCCGGCATCATGAGGATGAACAAACAGGACATCCTCCGTGACGAGCTCCCTGTTCGGGGTACGGCGTGTCATGGTGCCGCTGTTGTAATGCTCCAGCAACCTCCCCGTGGTCAGGATATAGGGGAATCGCTCTGCGTTATCATTAAGCTCGGGAGAGATATCATAATCCCATGAATGGAATTTACCCTTGCCACGCTTGAATGTTTCCGTGTGGAGTATCTTCGTGTCAGTGCCGTCAGGCGCCACGGGCCATTGCTTGCCGTTATCGCCCAGTTCGTCCCATTTGACGCCCTTAAAGAAAGGCACTATGCCTGCTATCTCCTTTAATACAATGTCTGCCGTATAACCCTCCTGCGGATAGCCCATACGGTTCATCATGTCTGTAACTATCTGTCCGTCAGCCTTAGTTCCGGAGAGCGGTTCAACCACTTTCTGAACCTTCTGTATCCGGCGCTCGCCGTTTGTGAATGTCCCTTCCTTTTCAAGGAACGACGATGCCGGGAAGACCACGTCGGCAGTCCGTGCCGTCTCGGTCATGAAGATCTCCTGTACCACAAGCAGGTCAAGATTCTGCAGCGAGCTTCTCACATGACAGGTGTTGGGGTCTGTCTGCAGGATATCCTCTCCCATGATCCAGAGGGCTTTCAGGTCTCCCCTGCCGGCGGCAGCGAACATCTCAGGTATGCGCCAGCCGGGCACTGATGGATGCTCAGCCCCGTAGAATGCGTTGTAGGTTGCTATGTTTGCCGGGTCGGTGACATCAAGGTAACCTGCTCCCTGATGAGGCTGTATACCCATGTCGGCTGCCCCCTGTACGTTATTCTGGCCTCGCAGCGGGTTAACCCCTACCCCCTCCCTGCCTATATTGCCGGTCATCATTGCAATATTAGAGATGAGTGTTATTGCCTTTGTAGCCTGCCAGTGCTCGGTGACGCCGAGGCCGTGAAATTCCATGGCTGCCGGTGCTTTACCGTACTCAATGGCGGCGGCTCTTACAAGCTCGCGGTCAACACCGCAAACCCTCTCGAGCTGACTGATATCCTGTGCCATGAGGTATTTCATAAAAGCATCCCATCCTTCCGTGCGCCTGCTGATGAAATCCTCATCAATCAGACCCTCGCTCAGGAGATAGTATGCAAACATATTCAGCACAGCCACATTGGTGCCCGGGTTGATCTGCAGATGGTATTTCGCCAGCTTTGCCAGGTCGATCCTGAGCGGGTCAATGACAATAAGAGGTATACCCGACTCTGCCAGTGCCCGTATACGTGCACCGGTGACAGGGTGTGCCGCCGACGGGTTGGCTCCTATTAAAAGGATGCATTGTGTCTTGTAAAGCTCGTCTATTGAATTGGTGGCTGCTCCGGTGCCGTAGGCCCACTGCATGCCCATTGCCGTAGGCGCATGGCATACCCTGGCACAGCCGTCAATGTTGTTGGTTCCTATAACTATCCTGAAGAACTTCTGCATCAGGTAGTTCTCCTCATTTGTGCAGCGCGCCGAGGAGATCCCGGCCAGGGCGTCAGGACCGAATTTTTCCTTTATCTCCCTGAACCTGCGGGCGGTATAATCATAGGCCTCATCCCACGACACCTCTGTCAGAACACCGTTTTTCCTCACCAGCGGCGAACGAAGCCTCTCCGGATGATTGTAGAATTCAAAGGCGAACCTTCCCTTCAGGCATGTATGCCCCCTGTTTGTTGCGCCGTCGAGGGGTGCCTGGATACCCCTCGCCTGGCCGTCGATCACCTTGACCTCAAGGTTGCATCCCACACCGCAATAGGTGCAGGTGGTCCGTACGATGCTGTCGGCTGCCAGCGTCTTCGTGCTGTACCTGTCTGTCAGGGCGTTGGTAGGGCATGTCTGGACACAGGCGCCGCATGATACGCAGGGCGACTCGCGAAACGTCATGTCATACCCTTTAATTATGCGGCTCTCATGGCCCCTGCCATGGATGCCGAGGACATGCTCGGTCTGCAGTTCATCGCAGGCCCTGACACATCTGTAGCACTTTATGCACTCAGTGAGGTCAGACCAGATATAGGGATGGCTCCTGTCTTTCTTGTCTTCAGTGACAGACCGGTGGTATCTCACCTCAGGACTGCCTGCTGCGGCAACAACGCTCTGAAACTCCGTCGGCAGCATGCCCGGATCCGGGGTGAGATTATCAGGCGGGTATTCCGAAAGGACAAGCTCGAGGATATTTCTCCTTAGACGTTTGATCTTTTCCGTAGAAGGATAAATATAGTATCCTGCTGCCACCGGTGTATGGCATGAGGCCATCACCCGTCCCGGACCGTCCTCCTTCAGCGCCACCTCAACCGAGCAGACCCTGCATGACCCGTAGTTCTCGAGGTTATCCGCCTGGCAGAGTGTTGGGATGATATCCCTGCCCCGGATCCTTCGCACGAAATCCAGTATCGTCTCTCCGGAACGGATCTGGTGCGGAGTGTTGTCTATATATGCTGTGTTATCCATCGCTATGCTTCATTATGTGTAAAGTAACCCTCCAGCTCACCGCTGAAATACTGCAACGCGTTCTTTACCGGCAGCGGCAGTCCTCCCCCCAGGGCGCAGAGCGAACCAAGCTGCATCGTCTCAAGGAGATCGTCAAAGAGCTGCCTGTTTATCTTCTGCCTATTCTCCGCAGCGTCAGAGAGCAGCTCATAGCCCCGTGCCGCTCCGATGCGGCAGGGGAAGCATTTGCCGCATGACTCCTTCCTGGTGAACTCGAAGAGGTGCTCCAGCAGTTTTATTATAGGGAAATCCTCAGGCACCGACACAATGCCTGCATGGCCCAGCAGGAATCCTTCCCGGCTGAACGACTCAAAGTCGAGTGTCAGGTCACCGACCCGTGATGCAGGAACCAATCCTCCCAGGGGCCCTCCTATCTGAAATGCCTTCACAGGATACCGTGTACCGCCTCCCATCTCTTCAATCACTGTTCTCAGGGGCGTTCCCATCTTCACCTCCAGGAGTCCCGGCCTGTTGAAGGCGCCGTCGAGTGACACCAGCTTGGTGCCGGGCGATTTCTCCGTGCCCAGTGAGGCATAGGCTGCACCGCCCTCCTGCAGTATATAATGTATGTTGGCGAAGGTCTCAACGTTGCTGAGCACCGTTGGCATGCCAAAGAGTCCGTAGACGGCCGGGAACGGAGGACGTGTCCGCACCTCGGGCCTCAGGCCCTCGAGAGAGTTGAGCAGCGATGTCTCCTCGCCGCAGATATATGCACCTGATCCTTCCACCACATGAAAGCGGAACGGGTATGTTGCGTCTGTTGCCGGCCCGGCAGTTATACCGGCTTGCTCAAGCTGCCTGACAGCCTCCCGGGTTTTTCTCACCGCGAGGGGGTATTCGCCTCTTATATAAACCACACCGGTGTCTGCGCCGGTGATTAGGCCTGTCATCATCATCCCGAAAAGCACTGAATGCGGGCGTTCCTCGAGCAGCCATTTGTCAGAGAAGGCGCCCGGATCGCCCTCGTCGGCATTGCATACAACGTATTTCCTTTCGGCCTGTGCGTCGCGTGATGACCTCACCTTCAAATGGTACGGGAACCCGGCACCCCCGCGCCCCCGCAGTCCCGACAGCTCCAGCTCCTTTAGCGTGGCCGCAGTGTCAGGCAGCCATCTGGCGGCCAGTGCATAGTAACCAGTTATTTCACCGGTGGGAGGCAACAGGGCCGGCCTGTCTGTGTTGGCAAGTGTCTGCAGGGCCTGACCCTGAGCGTTGCCGCCCATGATTTGAATTTCGCCGTTTACCATGAAGGCATCATTCGAATGACAGTGCCCCAGACAGGTCACCACGCCAATCTCATTATCAGCGTAACGCCCGGCAAGACTGAGCCTGACATCCTCCTGTCTTCCTGATGTCAGACACGCGGTACCGTCACAGACGAAGACCTTTTTTCCAAGGTAATCCTTGCGGAGAAAATCATAAAAGGAACTCGTTCCCATCACCGCGGCATGACCCGTCATAGAATCGCGGGCAACGGCTTTAAGGCTGTCATCGGTTGAACCAGCGGTGGTGCCGGCAGACTTTCTAAGATGCTTATCAGTTGTACCAGCGGGAGCACCGGCAGCATTTACATGACCCTCGTCAGTTACATCCCCGGAAGCACCGGCAGCCCTGACAATTTCCTCATATAAGCCCTTTGCAACACCCTTCCTGGCCGATAGTCCTCTCAGGTTTTTTGACATATTTAATATTTTAGACAGTTACAAGATATTATCTAACTGCAAGATATATAGTAAAGATGAGAATTATCATCTTTCAGAAGGAGTTTATTAAATGAGAACAGACCCCCATCCTTTTGTTTAACTGAATTTTGTTATATTTGTCGCCTGTAATTTTCAAGAGGTAAATTCAATTATTTAATTAGTTTTCAGATGGCAATACTTCAGACATTAAGAGAGAAGGCGGGACCGCTTGTAGCAGGTGTGATCGGTGTTTCACTGCTTCTCTTTGTTGTAAGCGATTTTTTCGGGAACAATAATGCACAGCGCCGTAAGGCAGACAAATATTACGAGCTTGCAGATATCGATGGCGAGACCGTTTCATACCAGGATTTTGAAACCAGGGTGCAGGATCTGGTTGAGATATACAAAATGTCAGGCACCAGCGAGGTCAATGAAGAGATGATGCTTAGCCTCAGGGAACAGGTATGGCAGCAGATGCTCTCCGAAAAACTGATGGACAAGACTTATAAGAAGACCGGCCTCGGCGTCAGTGCCGATGAGGTGGAGATGCTCGTCTTCGGCGATAATCCTCACCCGATTGTGAGGCAGCTGTTCACCGACCCCAACACCGGGGCGTTCAACCAGTCATTCCTTGTCAATTTCCTGAAGGCCACCGAGACCGACGAAGCCACAAAAAACTACTGGCTCTTCTTCGAGGACCAGATCATCAATGACAGGCTCAACACGAAGCTTGTGAACCTAATGTCAAAGGGGCTCTACGTCACCGGCAAGCAGTCGGAATATGAAAACAACCTGGTCAGCAATACCGTCAGCTTCAGCTACATTGCACGCAACTATGCTACAATTCCTGACAGCGCAGTGAAGATTTCCTCTGACGAGATAAAGGAATATTACGACGGGCACAAGGATAATTTTAAGCGTACTGCCCAGAGAGACATGGAATACATGGTATTTGACATTATTCCCTCGGAATCAGACATGAAAGAGTCAGAAGACTGGGCAACAAGGGAGAAAGAGAATTTTGCTGCTGCAACTGACATTGTACAGTATATCAACCTTACCGCTGACACACGTCATACAGGCTTTTACAGTACTCTCTCAGACCTTCCCCAGAGCCTCCGCGGTCTTGCTGAGGCTGGTGACAGGACTGCGGTGACAGGTCCCTATTTCGAAGAGGGTGCCTGGAAGATAGCCCGTGTTGTTGACATCGCTGAGCGTCCCGATTCAGTCAGGGCTGCTCACATTCTGCTGTCTCCCAACGGTGCAAGAAGCATGGCTCAGGCCAGACAGCAGGCAGACAGCCTGATCAGCCTCGTTAAATCCGGCATCGGTTTCGATTTATTGGCAATGGCCAACTCTGACGACCAGGGTTCAGCGCAGGTTGGCGGTGATCTCGGATGGTTCGGCGAGGGGATGATGATTATCCCATTCAACAACGCATGCTTCAGCGGTAAAAAGGGTGACCTTGTGAAGGTAGAGACGACATACGGACTGCATATCATAAACATCATCGACCAGAGCAGAAAAGTAACAAAATATGACATCGGTGTGGTTGACCGCCAGGTGATACCGAGCAATGCCACCACACAGCGCATCTATGCCGAGGCTTCACAGTTTGCCGGCACCAATGATTCTTACGAGAAGTTCAACAAGTCGGTGGCAGGAGGTAATCTGAACAAGAAGCTTGCAATGAATGTCACACCTGATCAGAAGGAGCTTCCGGGACTGGAAGAGGGAAGAGGACTGGTTATGGCGCTCTTCCAGAACAGCAAGGAGGGCGAGATCGTTCTTGATAACAACAGCCAGGCGGTATTTGAGCTTCCCAACATGTACGTGGTGGCCTATTGCACAAAGGTGCAGGAGGAGGGAAATGCCCCGGTAGAGGATGTAGCCTCAGACATAAAGTTCATACTGGCAAAAGAGAAGAAGGCTGAGATCATCGCAGCAGAGATGAAGAAGCTTGCAGCGGAGGGAAAGACAATTTATGATATTGCGTCTCATTATAACACTTCAGTGCAGGATGCTGCAGGTATCAACTTCAGGTCGTTCTCAGTGCCGGGAGCAGGCATAGAGCCGGGACTTATCTCAGCTGCCTCGGCATCGGCATCAGGAGTACTCTCAAAACCTGTCGAAGGTAACAACGGGGTATATCTGTTCGTGGTAAATTCCGCCGTTCCGGCCGTGGCTGAAGATCTGTCCCAGGTGAGCGAGAGGCTGAATTCAAACTACCAGATTCGTGCCTCCTACGAGGCATACCAGGCAATACGCGACAAGAAAGAGGTGAAGGATCTGAGATACAAGTTCTACTAGGATCATCAAAGACAAAATAAAAGAGACCTTCCGTCAGGAGGGTCTTTTTTTTGAAGTCATTACGGATTACCCGCGGGGAGGATGCCCGGGAGGCATCACAATGACCCACTGATGATCTGCGGCACTGCAGCCTCCCATCCGAGAGGCATGATATGAACACCGCTGACCCCGCGCTTGCCTCTCAGACAGCGGATATTCTCAGCAGTGATGGCGATACTCTCTTCGGCGAACCGGTCACCGGCATCAGCCAGCCTCTTCATTACGGCATCGGGGATGGTCACCCCCGGTATGTTGTCATTCAGGTAGTGTGCCAGGTTAAGTGTCCTGAGCGGACTAACTCCCACAAGAATATGCACTTTATCAAGCAGCCCCTCTTTCTCCAGGCGCTCCAGCCATGGGTCAAGGCTGTCAGGATCAAAGACCAGGTTTGTCTGCAGGAACTGGGCTCCGGCATTGATCTTCTTCCTGTCGCGTATGACCTGCAGCTCGGGGTTCTGTGCAAAGGGTGCTGCCGCCGCGCCCAGAAACAGCTTAGGCCTGCTCTTTATCTCTCGTCCGTCGAGATAGATTCCTTCATCTCTCATGCGCCTGAGTATCCAGAGCATCTGCACCGAATCTATATCAATGATATTCAGGTTACCCCTTGGTTTCGGGCCGATGCGGGGGCTGTCGCCCGATAGGCACAGGATATTGTTCACGCCGAGGGCGTTGGCGCCTATAGCTTGCGACTGGAGGCTGTTGCGGGTATTGTCACGGGCGGAGATCTGCATCACCGGGTCGGCGCCAAGCGCCGCGGCCACGGCCGAGCATGCTGCGCTTGACATCCTGGGCACGGCTGATGAGCCATCAGTGAAATTCATTGCCGTGACGAACGGACTTACCAGCCTGATCTTCTCCTCAAGCCTGTCCGTGGCCGCGCTCAGCGGCGGCTGAACCTCGGTGGTGATGACGAACCTGCCGCTTCGCAGCTCGCTGTTGAGACGCGACTGCGGTTCGGTCACCGCCGGCGGGTGGTATTCCGAGTCACCCTTCCACCAGACGGGCTGACGTATGGGTCTGAATATCTTATCATCCAATACGGCACCGGCGCTCTTCCCCTCTCTCCGTGAAGGGAGTATAATGTTGCGCAGCCCTGTCTCCCTCACTTTTCTCACCACCTCGCCCCAGGTCTCTGTTCCTGCCCTGTCCCAGTCTACCGGCGGAAGAACCTCCAGGAGCTTATGCTCACGGTGCATCCTCCGCGACCGTTCATAGATGAGGTGCCAGGCACAGCGGCGGGTGGGATCGACATAACAATAACCGTTGTTTACTCCCCCGCACGGTCCATTCCTGATCCCTTTGGGGCACTCCATGTGACAGATGAAAGCCGTCTCCTGGAGGAGGCAGTTACCGCACATCCTGCACCCGAAGAGCGGTCCCTTGACCACCCTCTCAGTAAAGGCAAGCAACCGTCCCCCGGCGGGCAGCCTCCTGAATGGTCTGAAGGCAGGCTGCCACCGGCGTACGGGAGTAAAAAGAGCCATCGGCTTATCAGATGATATACATGTTTATGAGCTGCTCATAGAGCTCCTGCTTTCCACTGATCTTTTTGGGTTCACCAGCCTTCTTCGCCAGCTCACGCAGTTCCTCGAGAGTCAGCTTGCCTTTCTCATAAAGAGAGCCGTTGCCCTTGTCAAAGGAGGCATATCTCTCTTTGCGCATCTTCAGATAGTCAGACTCCTTTAGGATACGGTCTGCTATCACCAGTCCCCTCGCAAAGGTATCCATGCCATTGATATGGGCTATGAAAAGATCCTCGGGATCGGTGGAGTTACGCCGGACGTGTGCATCGAAGTTGATGCCCCCGGTCTTGAAGCCTCCGGCCTGCTGAATGACAAGCATGGCTTCAGTGATCTCGTTTATATTGGTCGGGAACTCATCAGTATCCCATCCGTTCTGGTAGTCGCCCCTGTTGGCATCTATGCTTCCGAGCATGTCTGCGTCAGCGGCCGTCTGCAGGTCGTGCTGGAATGAATGTCCTGCAAGAGTGGCATGGTTAACTTCAACATTGAGTTTAAAGTCCTTGTCAAGGCCGTAATGACGAAGAAAGCCTATCACAGTAGCGGAATCGAAGTCATACTGGTGCTTTGTGGGCTCCATTGGCTTGGGTTCGATGTAGAAGGTGCCCTTGAACCCCTTCTTGCGGCCATAGTCACGTGCCAGCGTAAGCATCATGGCCAGGTGGTCAAGCTCACGCTTCATATTCGTGTTATGAAGTGAGAGATAGCCTTCGCGGCCTCCCCAGAAGACATATCCCTGTCCGCCAAGGGCGATTGTTGCGTCAATGGCATTCTTCAGCTGCACGGCGGCATTTGTCAAAACATTGAAATCGGGATTGGTGGCAGCGCCGTTCATATACCGGGGATGGCTGAAGACGTTGGCTGTGCCCCACAGCAGTTTCATGCCGCTATCCTTCTGGCGTGCCTTTATCACCGGCACCCATTTTTCAAGTCGTTTTTCTATCTCAAAGACCGGACCTGAACCAACAAGGTCAGTGTCATGGAAACAATAATATGGTGCTCCTATCTTCTCAAAAAACTCAAATGCCATGTCGAGCTTGACTCTTATTCGGTCATCACCCTCCAGCCCATCGTATGGGAAATCCCGTGTCCTATCGCCAAATGTGTCCATACCGTCACCGCAGAAAGAATGCCAGTAAGCGATAGCAAACCGCAGCACATCCTTCATTTTCCGGCCTCCCACCTTAGCCTCGGGGTCATACCATTTGAATGCAAGCGGGTTCTTTGAATCCCGGCCCTCATACTTTATTTTATCTATACCCGGGAAGATGTCGCTGTTACTCTTTCTTACCATGACAATTGTTTTATTCGTATATCAGATTTTCAAGCATATCAAGCCACTCCATGTACCTGGAGTCATATTCCATTGCGAGTTTGTCATCCGGTTCGCTTGTTCCGGTTATCTCGAGGCCGTTGAAAGCCTCCTCCTCCGAGCTGTAATATCTGCAACCAATGCCGGCACCCCTGGCAGCACCTGTGGCCCCGTCAGTGTTATAGAGGGTGATAACCGTGGAGGTGAGACTCGACAGAATCTCTCTGAATACCTTACTCAGGAAAAGGTTCGATTCACCGGCCCTTATAACCGATGGGTTAATCCCCGTCTCCTTCATGATCTCCAGTCCGAAGCGGAACGAGTAGGCTATGGACTCCTGGGCAGCGCGGTAGATATGACCCTGCTGGTGGATGTTGAAGTTTAACCCATGTAATGAGGCGCCGAGATCTTTATTCTGAAACATCCTCTCTGCACCGTTGCCAAATGGAAGGAAAGTGAGTCCGTCACTGCCGGGATCAACCTTAGCAGCAAGAGCATTCATCTGGTCATAGGATAAACCGGCCCCTGTGTTCTTCTTGAGCCATGAGTTCAGTATGCCTGTGCCGTTTATGCACAAGAGTACGCCAAGGCGGGTAATCCGTTCGCTGTGGTTGACGTGCAGGAATGTGTTTATGCGCGACTGCGGGTCAAACTGGGTGATGTCAGTGACTCCGTATATCACTCCTGATGTTCCGGCGTTGGTTGCAACCTCCCCCGGGTGCAGCACATTGAGTGACAGCGCATTGTTAGGCTGGTCTCCGGCCCTGTATGAGACAGGGATACCGGCGGGCAGGCCCAGCTCATCTGCCATGGCAGGAGTCACGTGACCCTGAATACTGAAAGAGACAACAGGGTCTGCCAGCAACTCGGGTGGAATACCATAATAATCAAGTATCTCCTCCGAGATCTCACCTCTCATGAAATCCCAGAAGATACCTTCAGAGAGACCCGAGAAGGAGGTCTTTATCTCATCAGTGAGTCTCATTGCCAGGTAATCGCCCGGAAGCATGATCTTGTGAATGCGTTTAAAGAGAGCCGGTTCATGCTCCCTGACCCAGGCCAGTTTTGAAGCTGTGAAGTTGCCCGGGGAGTTGAGGAGGTGATGGAGGCAGAAATCCTTGCCCATCTTCTCGAATGCCCTCTCGCCAATCTCCACTGCCCTGCTGTCACACCAGATGATTGCCGGTCTCAGTACTTTTCTGTTTATATCAACAGTGACCAGTCCGTGCATCTGGTATGCTATGCCGATGGCACCGATGTTTTTGCTTTTAGGTCCCAGCTGTTTAAGACAGGCTCCCAATGCAAGGGTAAAGTTTTTCCACCATACTTCCGGATCCTGCTCGGCCCACCCTGGCCGCGGTGCCGAGATCTCCATCTCGGAGGGTGGATAGGAGGCTGATGATAACGCCCTGCCGGACTCCCCGTCAATGACGGAGACCTTTACCGACGAGCTGCCGAGGTCAATACCCAATAATAGCATAAAGTTCTTTTTTTTACTAAGAATTTCTCACTGTGGTGATAAAGGTACGGATATTTTCACAAGGAGCATCAGAGCCATAGCATGGTTCTGAGATATTGAATGCCTGGTTATATACCCCCGGGGTAAGGTCAGAGTTTCGTCTTCCTGTTGCGGTATAGGCAGTTTTTGTTATCACATATGTGGCACTGGTAGGAGCTGTATTTTACATCCCTGCCGATGGCTATGAGACCGCTTACAGACTTTACGGGATTCATCAGTGCCGAATGGGTCAGTGTGATATCGCAGAAGTTATTCTTAAAAAACCCAAAGAGTTTATGCTGTTCCACCACATCCCAGCCGCAGTAGCCTGGGCTGAACCGGTTTGAAATATTTCCCGCCTCTTTAGCGGCTGCTTTCTTAAGCCCCTCCTGCATCCTGTCGGTGGCATTCTCTACCACCTCCGACCCAATGACATCATAGACGTATCCCCGCAGGAGGTCCCCGTTCTTCATGCTCTGGCGGCTCATCTCCCCCACTGCCGGTCCCGCTGTGCAGATGAAGAGAGCCACATCCTCTGCCTCATTTATCTGCCTGTATATGACAGGCTGAACATTAAAGATAACACCCTCGATCTCAACTGTTTTATTTTCCGGACACAGCCTTACTTTTTTAAAGATCCTGTATTCAGCCTTCACACCGCCCATCGGCATAAGCTCTTCCGAGACCTCCTGAATAAGCTCAGTAACAGGCTCAGGTGCAGTGCCTGGCAGGTAGCCCATGGTCCGCTCCAGTGCCTCAACGCCGGGGAGCAGCTCTCTGAACGTATAGGTGAACCTGTTTAGGATGGCAGTGTCATTTGATAATGTTCTATGAAACGGACTGCATAATCATCTCTACCGAGAACAAGATCGGCCGCACGCACTAACCCTAAGATCTTTTCAGGATTCGCAATGGGGCATGTGAGGCCCAGCATTATTGACATGGCCATGTAAGCATTGTTTAAATTTTCCCGGTTTGGCAGTCCGAAAGAAATATTGCTGGCCCCCTGAGTAATGTTATGACCCAGCCTGTCATGAACAAGTCTTATGGTTTCAAGAGTCACCTTACAGGCAATGGGGTCTGCGCTGACGGCCATAGCCAGGGGATCGATTATTATATCCTCCTCTTTTATTCCGGCACGCACCGCGCGTTCGATGATCTTTTCCGCTATCCTCAGCCGCTTTTCAGGATCGGAAGAAATACCATCATCATCAAGGACAAGGCCTATTATAGCAGCGCCGTATTCCTTGGCAATTGGTAACAGTCTCTGCAATGATTTTTCTTCCCCGTTCACAGAATTGATGAGGCACTTGCCCTTGGCAACCTTAAGTGCTGCCTCTATCGCCCCAGGGTTTGGAGAGTCAAGGCAGAGGGGTATGTCAAAGCTTTCCTGAAGGGCAATTACTGCTTCGGGCAAAAGCTCCTCATCAACCACCCCCGGAATACCGACGTTTACATCCAGCACGTCTGCCATGGCGCTAATCTGCGATCTGGCAACAGAAAGCATGTATTCAAAGTCCCTTTCCTGAAGCGTTGAGACGAGCCTTTTTCGCCTCGTCGGGTTGATTGACTCACCGATGATGATGACGGGTCCCTCTGTATCTATTATTACTTCTTTGAATCGGCCGGATAAAACCGTTTTCATCTGTTCATTTGGTTTAGTCCATGAAGGTAGAAAAAAATTAATAAGGTTGGGGTTGACGAAGATCAGCGCTGTCTATTGAGCGATCGTTTTAAGAAAATTCACTGCGCCCTGGGGGTCAGGTGAATAATAATCGGCTCCGATCTTTTCACAGAACTCAGCAGTAACCGGTGCTCCTCCGATCAGTATCTTCATATCAGAGTAATCTTCCCTGAGTGAAGCGACAATCTTACGCATGTTCTCCATGGTTGTGGTGAGTAATGCTGACAGTCCGATCACTGCACCCGGGTATTTTTCGGAAGCCTGTTTGAATTTATCAGCGCTGACATCCACTCCCAGGTCAATTACCTCCCATCCTGCGCCTTCTATCATCATGGCAAGCAGGTTCTTGCCTATATCATGCAGATCGCCTGTCACCGTACCTATTATAAAGGTGCCTTTCCTTTTTGCCTCGCCCGAGAGGTAGTATGGTCTGAGATGGATCATTGAGTTATTCATTGCCTTTGCTGCCATGAGCATCTGTGGAACAAAAATCTCATTCCGGCTGAATTTCTCCCCCACCCTGGACATAGCAGGAATGAGGGCCTCTTCAAGTATCTCTCCCGGGCTGATGCCGGAATCGAGTGCGAGTCTGGTGAGTTCAAAGGCACCCTGTTGGTCCTTCATTGCAGGGGGATAGGGCGATTTTATATCCACCTTCCCGAACTCTACACAGAGAGAGATTTTTTCAAGAAGTTCAGTCATTGTAATCTGGCGTTTGTCATCACTTTGAGTACAAGCTCTCCTCCGGATGAGCCTGGCATTTTCATCTATGAAACGGGTATGTAAATAAGCATTATTTTTTTATATGGCATCATTACCGGCAGAAAAACTTCAAAGCGCATTAGAAGTGTGGGTGTAGTACAAAGGCGGTGGGGCATATAAACACAAAAAAGCCCCAGCTTTTCAGCTGGGGCTTCGATTGTAAAGTCGGCGGCGACCTACTCTCCCACATTTTGCTCTGCAGTACCATCGGCGCAGGAGGGCTTAACTTCTCTGTTCGGAATGGGAAGAGGTGGAACCCCTCCGCTATAGCCACCTGAAGACTTTAAATATCGTGACA
>JBGSLG010000054.1:0-12487 GCA_041740815.1 Bacteroidales bacterium | reverse complement strand
TGATCTTGAGGCAAGGTCGGATATGTCGTTTGCGGCACTCACATCAGGCATATGCCTGGCCAATGCCGGACTTGGTGCAGTGCACGGTCTGGCAGGCACTATAGGAGCCATGTTCAGTATTCCGCACGGAGCTGTCTGCGGCACTTTGATGGCAGTTGCCAATGAGATGACAGTGAAAGAACTGAGAAGAATCTCCCGGGTCCATCCCTCCTTAAAGAAATATGAAGTGCTGGGCAGAATATTCTCCGGCAGCAAGGGTAAGGGCGATGATTATCATATTGACAGCTTTATCAGATACCTGCACGAGATCACCGCCAGACTTGAACTACCCCGGCTTGCCAGTTATGGTATCGGAACCAAAGACCTGGCGATGATATCCGCAAAATCGGACGTGAAAAATAATCCGGCAGAGCTACCTTTTGGCATCCTGTCAGAGATCCTTGCCCAGAGACTGTAATCACCGAGCAAGGTTGGATCTATAACCAGTCCTCATTACGGCTTCTCACGAAAGCTCAGTAAGGAGACATGGTTTTCATGCAACGTGATTGAATCTTTGTCGTCTTTATCCTGAACCTTGACACGTATAAAAATGATCCGCAATTATTTTCGTGTTGCAATACGGAATATCACCCGGCACAAAGTATTTACATTCCTTAACATAGCCGGCCTGGCTATAGGAATTTCAGCTTCACTGCTCATACTGTTATGGGTTCAGGATGAGCTTAGTTATGATAAGTTCAATAAAAAGGCTGGGAACATTTACCGGGTTGAGGAGGATCAGTTTTACTCGGGTGAGAGGTATCATGTCACAGTGACGCCACAACCCAGCGGACCCGTATGGAAGGAGAAGATACCGGAGATAGTAGAGCAGGCGCGCATAAACAGGCTCCCCCGTATTCTATTTCGCAATGAGGATAAGGTTTTTTTTGAGTCGGCAATAGTCGCATCTGATTCGGGATTGTTTAATATGTTTACACTGCCGCTTCTGAGGGGTGACGCTGCGACCGCACTGAGCGCTCCTTACTCGATTGTACTCTCTAAAAAACTTGCAGACAAGTATTTCGGTGATACAAATCCTATTGGTAAGACAGTTACGCTGGAGAACAAATACCAGTTCATGGTCACCGGTGTAATGAAAGAGATACCTGAAAATTCAATATTTACGTTTGAAGGGGTGATTCCCTTTACATTCCTCAAGGAGATTGGAGCTGTAAGTGATTCATGGGGCAGCAATTCGATATTGACATTTGTCGAGCTTGAGGAGGGATCTGACATAGAAGGTGTTAACAAGAAGCTTACTGACGTGGTGCTTGAGTATCATCCAACTACAACGACCAAATTCAGCGTCTTTCCCTTTCTTGACATCCATCTGCATTCTCAGTTCGGCTTTAATGAGACCAGGGGTCCTGTGACAGTGATATATATATTTTCTCTGATAGCTGTATTTATTCTTCTCATAGCGTGCATAAACTTCATAAACCTGTCAACGGCCAAGGCGTCATCAAGGTCGAAGGAGATTGGCATAAGAAAGGTTGTCGGTGCTGACAGGAAAGCCATGATAGTCCAGTTCATGTCAGAGTCGCTTATTCTTGTTGCCCTCTCTCCATGATGCTTGCACTGTTATTGGTCGGGTTGTCTCTCCAGTTATTCAATAATGTGTCAGGAAAAGAGTTTGCCCTGACAGACCTGCTACATGGGAAATTTATTATTAGTTTCATCATTCTAGGCATTCTTGCCGGCTTTGTTTCAGGACTTTACCCTGCCTTCTATCTGTCTGCAATTAAACCTGTTGCGACACTGAAAGGCGAGGGTATGGCAGGGAAAGGCAACGGAACGCTCCGGAGGATCCTTGTTGTGGTTCAGTTTTCACTATCGGTTATTATTGCTGTTTCAGCTGTTTTCATGTTCATGCAACTTAAATTCCTTCAGAATAAAGATCTTGGATTTGACAAGGAGAATCTCATTGCGATACCCATGTCTGAGGAGATGAAAGGCAAATACTATTCCGTCAAAAGCGAATTATTAAATGAGACATTAATTCAGGGAGTGACGGCCACGAGCAGCAACCCTGTAATGATGGGAAGTAACTCGGGAGGTGCCAGCTGGGACGGAAAGGACCCTGACAAACATGTGCTTATCGGGACCAATGGGATCGATTATGATTACCTGGAGACAATGAAGATGGAACTTGTGTCAGGACGTGATTTTTCAAAGGAATTCAGCGCTGACATGGCAAGGGATACAACAGGCAATTTTCTTATAAATGAAGAGGTCGTCAGGCTCATGGATATAGGTGACCCTGTCGGGAAAAATTTCAGGTTTATGGGCCTGCAGGGAACGATTGCAGGTGTGTTGAAGAACTTTCATTTCAAGGGAGCTGATCAGGAGATCGAACCTATGGCGTTTGCGCTTACTGACACACGTTGGCTCAGTGTGATCATTGTGAGATTAACACCCGGTAAAACAAAGGAGTCACTTGCATCTGTTGAGAAAACATGGAATGAGATTATCCCTGAATTCCCGCTGCAGTACACTTTTATTGATCAGGATTACGAGAATCTGTTCCGGACAGAGATGCGTTTGGCAGATCTGCTGAAATATTTCACAGTACTGGCCTTGATTATTGCCTCCCTGGGTCTTTATGGATTATCCTCATATTCAACCGAAAGAAGGACGAACGAGATAGGTATAAGAAAAGTGATGGGGGCTGATTCTTTTATTGTTATACGGACTATGGCAAGAGAGTACCTTGTACTTGTAATGATATCGTTGCTTATTGCACTTCCGGCCGGGTGGGTGATAGTACATAAACTGTTACAACAGTTCGCATATAGGATTGATATAAACATAATTGTCTTTGCGGGGATAGCTGCCGGTACATTAATAATTGCCATGCTGACAGTAGGATACCAGGCTTATAAGGCATCCTGCATCAATCCTGCCGAGGCACTTAAGATAGAGTAATTCACCGCAGACTCATTAATATTAAGAGACGAGTTATTTAATTATAAACGCATTAAACAATGAGGTATGTTTAGCAACCTGATCAAGTACAGTTTACGATCATTCAAACGCCAGAGATCATACATAATCATAAACATTCTGGGTCTTTCCATCGGCATCGCATGCAGTCTGCTTATTGCCATTTTTGTATTAAATGAGGCGAGCTATGATAAGTTTAACGAGAAGAAGGAGAGGATTTACAGGCTGGTCCTGAACGGAAAGATAGGCGGGCAGGAGATAATCGGAGCGTTCACTCCGGCCATTATGGGTCCTACGATGCTGGATGAGTTTCCGGAGGTCGAGGATTTTCTGCGGATGACCGGTTCGGGACCTACGGTTGTTGAGTATGAGGCCCGGATCTTTACCGAAGACAATCTGATCCAGGCCGATTCTTCATTCCTGAATTTTTTTACACTTCCGGTCATCGTGGGCGATCCTCAGAGGATGCTTAACGCTCCTCATAAGGTTGTTCTCACCGAATCAACTGCAAAAAAGATTTTCGGGGAGGAATCGCCGATCGATAAAGCCCTGAAGATAGGGTCAGATACAGTACGCTATATAGTCACTGGTGTGATCAGTGATATACCTGAGAACTCTCATTTTGATGCCAACATTATAACCTCTTTCCTGACCAATCCCCGGGCAAATGCTCCTGACTGGATGAGCAACAGCTTTAGCACCTACCTTCTGTTGAATGCAAACACCAGTCCTTCAGATGTAGACCGGAAGATCATTGATTTGCTTGTAAAATATGTCGGCCCTGAATTGCAGAAGTATATGGGGATATCCATAGAAGAATTCGGAGCGCAAGGGAACAGATATGAGTATTTCCTGCAAAATCTGACAGACATTCATCTTGATCCTTCTGTTCAGCAGGAGTTCAAGGCGGCCAGTGACCCGAAGTATCTTACGATTTTCGGAAGCGTTGCCATACTCATAGTGCTTATCGCAGCCGTCAATTTCATGAACCTGTCAACTGCCCAGGCCTCAAGGAGGGCAAAGGAGGTGGGGATAAAAAAGGTCGGTGGATCGACCCGGGGGATGCTGGTCGCCCAGTTCCTTGCGGAATCATTCATACTCTCATTTATCTCTCTGTTGTTTGCCCTAATATTAATAAAGGTGAGTCTTCCTTACTTCAGTAACCTGCTTGGCACAAGGCTGGAGCTTGATCTGCTAACCCACTGGTATGCAATACCGGTAATGCTGCTTTTCACGGTTATTGTTGCACTGCTTGCAGGCAGTTACCCGGCGATGTTCCTTTCTTCATTCAATCCGTATGAAGTTCTTAAGGGTAGCATCTCGGGAAGCTTGAAGAATGGCAGGATGAGGAGGGTCCTGGTGGTATTCCAGTTTGCAGTCTCTATTTTGCTTATTGTAGGCACAGTTGTGATGTACCGGCAGATAAGCTTTATGCTCAACAAAGATGTGGGCTTCAATAAGGATCAGCTGATTGTGATTGAAAGGGCGCATGTACTCGGACCACGGTGGAAGGCATTCAAGGATGCAGTAAAGGAGATCCCGGGTGTGATAAATATTGCCAGCTCAACGGCAGTACCCGGCAGGAACAATAACAACAACGGGTACCTTATTGAAGGGAGGAATGATGAGTCATTCCTGATGGCAACCAACTGGGTTGATCCTGATTACCTTGAAACATACGGTATGACACTTGCCTCAGGCAGGTTCTTCACCGAAGCCCATGCTACGGATGTGGAAGCATGCCTTGTGAATGAAAGCGCTGTCAGGGAGTTTGGGCTTGATAAACCCGACCAGACAAGGATCATCAGGCCAGGTGACGAGAGCCGCCTCTTGCACATGCCTATAATCGGTGTTGTCAAAAACTTCAACCACGAGTCCCTCCGCAATCCCATCCAGCCCTATGTGTTCTGCTTCAAGGGTGATGATCAATCGTGGGGCTATCTGACTGTAAAGCTTGCTGCACAGAATTATTCTGAGACAATAGCCAATATTGAAAAGCTCTGGAAAGAGTTCACCGCCAACAATCCGCTGCAATACTATTTTGTGGATGACGACTTTGAGAATATGTATAAGCAGGAGAAGCAGAACGCACAGATGGCTGTTATCTTTTCCATCCTGGCACTCCTGATTGCTGCCCTGGGTCTTTTCGGGCTGACATCATATACAGTTGAACAGCGCACCAAGGAGATCGGGGTGAGAAAAGCCATGGGATCTTCCGTCGCGGGAATCTATGTTGTGATATCAAGGGAGGTGGTTATCCTGGTCTCTGTGTCAGCCCTTCTGGCCTGGCCACTGATCTGGTATTTTGCAGGGAAATGGCTTGAGAGCTTCCATTACAGGATAGAGCTGGGAATAACAATGTTTTTAGCAGGACTGGCAGTTGCACTTGCCATAGCCCTGATGACAATCAGTTACCGCATTCTGCGAGCTGCCAGGGTCAATCCTGCACAGTCGCTTAAGTATGAGTGATTAATATGCGGCGGAATTTATGACGTATTCTGAAAGCTGCCAGGGTCAATCCTGCACAGTCGCTTAAGTATGAGTGATTAATTGGTGGCGGAATTTATGCCGCGATCAGTACATCCTGTTGATCATCCTGCCCATCTCATCTCTCTCCCTGAGAGGGAATGAGTGGTTGCGGCCGTCTCTTGTAACTATCTGCAAACCTTTGGCAGCAAACAGCCCTTTGCCGAAGTAGATGACCTCCAGAATATTGTCGAACAATATCTCAAAATTGAACTTCTCAGTCTCCAGCGTGAGGGTTCTGAAGTATATCCTCTGGTTTGTAAGGATCATTTTGCCGTCGATCCTGTTGTTGTCAATCAGCTGGTTGGTATCACCTGCCTTGAGCACAACTTCATTGGGGTACAGTTTCACTGTCATGACGCCTGGGTTTGTATGGTTTTTCCGTCAGCTTTTTTAATCAGCCGGACATATAAAAGACTTGATAAATGCCCCCGACGCTGCATGTAATTTGCCAGATCTCCGGCTGCACAGCATTAAGGTCAAAATAAATGTCTATTAATTTGACACATTTTCATTTTTTCTCCGTCTTTTGTAAAAGGCTTTCCATGAAAAACGGCACAATACTCATTGTTGACAGGGAGAAGGAGACTCTCCTGGCAATGGAACGGGTTTTAAGGAGTGAATTTGAAAAAGTGATCACTCTTCAGACACCGGACCGGATCAATGAAGTTCTCGGGAAGAACGGAGTTGATGTGATCTTGCTGGATACAAATTTCAAATCAGCCGTACCTAACGGGAATGAAGGACTGTTCTGGATGAGGGAGGTCTTTAATTATGACAGGAATATCAGTGTTGTGATTGTTACGGCCTCAGACGACAGCGAACTGGCCGTCAGAGCAATCAGGGAAGGGGCCATGGACTTTGTACTCAAGCCATGGGAGAATGCGAAGCTGCTTGCAACCGTTAATGCAGCATGGCAGCTCAGGCAGTCGAAGCTGGAGACATCGTCGCTGAAGAAGGATAACATTCAGCTTAAAGAGGTGATAAACAGTGGCAGTGAGAAGATTATCAGGGGTGCATCACCCACAATGATCAGGGTGATGGACACCGTCAAGAAAGTTGCTGCCACAGATGCCAACGTGTTGATAACAGGGGAGAACGGCACTGGCAAGGAGCTTGTTGCCAAGGAGATACACAGGTTGTCCGGGAGAGCCGGGGAGCTGATGGTCAGTGTAGACATGGGCTCGGTGACCGAATCGCTCTTTGAGAGTGAGCTTTTCGGCCACGTCAGGGGTGCTTTCACGGACGCCCGTGAGGAGAGGACAGGGAAGTTTGAAGCCGCAGACAACAGTACACTTTTTCTTGACGAGATAGCCAACCTGTCGCTTCAGGCCCAGGCCAAAATACTGAGAGTACTGCAGAACCGGTCAGTATGCCGGGTAGGATCCAACAGGCATGTTAAGATTAATATCAGGCTTATCACGGCTACTAACTGTGATATAATGAAGATGGTAAAGGAGGGCAGGTTCCGCGAGGATCTACTTTACAGGATAAATACAATCATGATAGAGGTGCCGCCATTGCGCGACAGGGTAGATGACATCCCTATACTGGCAAAGCATTTTCTGCGCGATTACAGCAGCAGGTACGGAAGGGGAGAGATGAAGGTCAGCATACAGGCTCTCGAAAAGCTTGCTACTTATTACTGGCCGGGCAACGTGAGGGAGCTTCAGCATGCAATAGAAAAGGCTGTTATTCTTAGCGATTCGCCTGTGCTCAAACCCTCTGATTTTATTTTCAGCCCTGCTCCGGCAAGGTCCTCTCACGGGGAGATGACACTTGAGGAGATGGAGAGAAGATTCATAGCAGATAGTCTGAAGAGGTACAGCGGCAACATCAGTACAACCGCCAATAAACTTGGTATCACTCGTCAGACATTGTATAACAAAATGAAGATTTACGGATTATGAGGGATGTTCGGAACATCCGGCACAGCAGTAAGTCAGGATGATTTAAGCAACGTTTATTCACGCCTGAGCATCCCGGCGGTGTTCACCAGTGGTTAGCCTTTTCTAAAAGGCTGTAAATGATGTAATGTAATACATAAAAAAAGAGGCGCCAGACCGGGCGCCTCATACAAATTATTGAGACTGTTAAGGTGAAGTTAAAGGTTCTTCTCGGTTACGACCTGACCGTCGAACAGATTAATAATCCTGTGGGCATAACTTGCATCTCTGTCAGAGTGTGTCACCATAATAATTGTAGTGCCCTCCTTATTCAGTTCAGTTAACAGGTTGATTACCTCTATGCCGTTCTTTGAATCCAGGTTGCCGGTAGGCTCATCCGCAAGTATAAGCTTTGGGTTGGCGACTACGGCCCTGGCAATTGCCACCCTTTGTTGCTGTCCTCCGGAGAGCTGCTGAGGGAAGTGTTTTGCACGGTGCGAGATCTTCATCCGCTCAAGAGCATCTTCAACCTTCTTTTTCCTCTCGCCGGTCTTCATCTTCAGGTAGATAAGAGGCAGTTCAACGTTTTCGTAGACATTCAGCTCGTCAATCAGGTTAAAACTCTGAAAGACAAACCCGATATTGCCCTTCCTGAAGACCGTACGGTCACGCTCCCTGAGGTTTGCTACTTCCGTTCCGTTAAAGAGATAGCTTCCGGATGTCGGGTTATCAAGCAGGCCCAGGATATTCAGGAGAGTCGACTTACCGCATCCCGATGGTCCCATTACGGCAACATATTCACCTTCTTTTACTTCCAGGCATACTTTGTTGAGTGCGGTTGTCTCCACCTCTTCGGTCCGGAAGACCTTTGTCAAATCATTTGTCTTGATCATGATTTCAATTTTTATTGTTATTTGCTGTTTTTGAATACCAGTTTTTCATTCTTGCCGAAGGTTTCATATCCTGAGATAATAACCTTTTCTCCCGGCTGCAATCCTTCCAGGATCTCAAAATATTTTGGATTCTTCCTGCCTGTAGCGATATCTCTCCGGGTGGCGTATGATTCGGACTGGTCAACCACGTATATCCACTGCCCGCCTGTTTCCTGGAAGAAGCCGCCTATGGGTACCAGTATGGCAGTTTTGGGTTGTCCCAGCTGAAGGCTAGTATAATAGGTCTGGCCTGTGCGAATGTTTTCCGGAATTGTGTCCGTGAATACCATATCTATTTTAAAAGTGCCGTTACGCACTTCAGGGTATACCCGGCGCAACGTCAGGTTAAATGCATTGCCCTGCCTGTCGAGGGTTGCAGTCAGCCCGGTACGGATCCGGTCAATGTAATGTTCATCTATCTGGGCTGTCACCTTGAATGATGTCAGGACGTTAATCTGGCCCATGTTGGCACCCCTTGAGATGGACTGGCCAATTTCGGGCACCAACAGTCCGAGCTGGCCGTCAACCGTGGCCCGCACATTCAGGTTTTCCATCCTGTGTCTCACAAGAGCCAGGTTTTTGCGCATGTTCTCCAGGTTGTTTTTCAGGTTATCTACCTGTACCGACCGGAAGACCGAATCCTGCTTCTGCCGTTCAGCAAAAAGCTCCTCCGACTGGATGGCCATGTCAAGGTCCTCCTTCGAGCGGATGAATTCTTCCACAGAGATGAGGCTGTCTTTCATAAGCATCCGGTTCTGATCGTAGTTGCGGGTCTTCCTCTCTATGTCGTACTTAAGGTTCAGCAACTCACGTTTGATCTGCAGCCTGTCCTGTTCCATTGCTATCTGGGTGTTCCTCAGGAAGTTCTCCTTTTCTGCCAGTTGCGCCTCGCTGTCGAGTATGTTGAGGTAGAGGTCAGGGTTGGAGAGCTTCAG
This sequence comes from Bacteroidales bacterium, assembly GCA_041740815.1. Taxonomy (GTDB): domain Bacteria; phylum Bacteroidota; class Bacteroidia; order Bacteroidales; family VadinHA17; genus SR-FBR-E99. Next base: position 3,226 of record JBGSLG010000054.1, on the reverse strand, counting down.
GATGATGTCGCCCTCCCTGACCATTGAGCCCTCTTCGATGAGGATCTCTTCAACGCGGCCACCCTCCTGGGCATCGAGGAATATAGTACTGATGGGCTCCACGGTTCCCGGAACGGTTATGTAATCATTGAAGACGTTCTCCGTTACAGTTTCAATTATCAGTTTATCCTTCTCCACCCTGTACGTGGAGGTCCGTTCCGCCACAAAGGCCATATACATCAACACTACGAAGGCTATGGCTCCTGCCGCCCAGGCTATGTGTTTGCCACGCAGGCCCTTCTTCTTTTCTATTGGTTTGTCCATTCTTTCAAGAGGCGTATCCATTATTTTTCGTTTTGAGTTTAGTTGATTACCAGGTTTTCATACTCTCCCGTTAAAAAAAACCGGATTGTAAGTTCACGTATCATCAGTTGCAGTTTGGTTCTGAGTGCCTCTGTCTCTGCGGAGAAGAGCGTTGTCCTGGCGGCAGAGTAATCAGTTACGTCGACCAGCCCGGATTCAAATTTCTTTTCCACGGCATTATATGATTTCCTGTTAAACTCCAGGTTGGCTTCCGCAGCCAGGTACTCCTGCTTTCCGCGGTTATAGCTAAGACAGGCGTTCTCTATCTCCGTGTAAAGCAGGTTCTTTTCGAGTTCGAGGCGAAGCTCGGTGTCACTCTGCCTTATTTTGGCGAGCTTGATATTCCTGCTTGTTGAATATTTATTGAAGATCGGGATGTTCAGTGAGAGGTAGACCGCCTGGCTGTTGTTGTTTTTTAGCTGGCTGGCGAATGAGGCCTGTTCTGATGCATCTTCGCCCAGGACTTTGTAATAGCCGGTATAGATTGCCCCGCCTGCAGAAAGGCCGGGAGCCAGAAGGCCTCTTGCAGCGGCAAGTTGCCTCTCTGATGCCTCAAGCTCAAACTCAATGGCTTTGAGCCTGGGAAGGACCTGGGCCGCTATATTGTAGATGCTGTCTGCTTTATATCCCTCGTCGGTGATCAGCATAGCGTCAAGGTCAGGGAGCTGTATGTCGAAATTCTCACCTGACGGTAACTGGAGCAACTGTTTTAGCTGTGTCACAGCCTGGCTGGCACTGTTCTGGGCTATGGTCCAGGTAAGCCTGTCGCCTGACGCCTGGCTCTCCATCTCATATTTGCGCGAGACGGATTCTTTACCTGTCTCCACCATCCGGGTGATCCTGAACAGTTGTCTCTCCGACAATTCCATCTGCATCTTTGCTGCAGCCTCGAGGCCCTTGGCGTAGGTGACCTGGTAATACTGCCCCATGATCTCGACAATAAGAGTATTTCTGGCAACCTTTTCGGCCTCCAGTCCCGCCTTCAGCATGAATTTGCCGGCAGCAATTGTATTCAGTGTCGTAAAACCGCTGAACAGTTGCATTGAGGAGTTGAGCGAGTATGAGTTGCTCACATTCTGCTTGAAGGTGATAAGGTTGGTAACGGGGTCAATGGACCTGCCGAAACCGAGCCGGGCATCGGAGCCCAGGTTGAGGTCCGGAAGCAGATCCATCCTTGATTTGGTCAGGTTTACCCCGGCAGTTTCAGTAAGCAGCTCCTGCCTCTGCAGCCCGATATTATTCTCAAGAGCATAGATTATGCAATCTGTGAGGGTCCATTTTTCATCCTGGGCACTTAGCTCCCGCGGAAAAACAACAACCAAAAACAATATTATCCAATTCAGACACTTCATTTTCTATCTTACTTTTCAATTGTAAATGCCAAAGAGCGTGCCAGTCAATCAATATGCTGAAAATCAAAACAATGCAAGAAAAGATAATCTGAAGAGTGTAAAATAATCATACAATTAATGTAAATAAATCATACAATTACCCGGACCCGGGCAGGTTAATATTCTGTTAATCAGCCAATAAAATTATTTACCTAAAGCATTTTAATATTTCATTAGTCTTATTTTTATGATAAAATCGAAGCAAATGTTCAAGAATCTGCTCAAGACAGCCGTCAGACACATATTGAAGCACCCTGGATACAGTTTTCTGAATGTACTCGGGCTCACTCTCGGGATAACCAGTGCACTTTTCCTTTTGATTTACGTTGCTGATGAGGTGAGTTATGACCGTTATCACGAGAAGGCCGACAGGATCTACCGGGTCTCATCGAAGATAACTGAGACGGATGATCAGTTCACGTGGATAGTTGCACAGATCCCGTTCGGGCCCCAGGTGATACAGGATTACCCTGAGGTGGAGGCTTATGTAAGGTTCATCAATATGCCGCCTGCGCTTTACAAATACGAAGACAAGGAGTTTGTTGAGGAGGATTTTTTCTATGCTGATTCAGCACTGTTTGATATCTTCACATACAAGGTTCTTCGCGGAGATGCCCGTAGTGCTTTGATGGAGCCCAATAAAATCGTACTTACGGAGACGGTTGCCGCCAGGTATTTCGGCGACAGTGATCCGGTAGGCAAAACTCTCACGGAAGGTACCTCGACCTACGAGGTGACCGGGGTGATACAGGATGTACCCTTCAACTCCCACTTCAGGTTCGGAGCCCTCGCTTCGAGGACCAATCTGCCGGAACAGATTGGCTCATGGGGTAATTTCGGTGTATTTACCTACCTGCTCTTCCCGGAAGGGCTTGATGTAAAAGCCTTTGAGCAGAAGATGCAGGGAATGTATGCCGCCTATATGGAACCAATCTTCGGACCTGTAAACATAAAGATCGAATACCTTCTGGAGCCGATAAAGGAGATTCATCTCTACTCGACCAAGGCAGGCGAACCCGAGCCCACAGGGAGCATCACTTATATTTACATATTCGCCATTGTGGCTCTCTTCCTTGTGCTGATTGCCGCTATGAACTACATGAACCTGTCCACAGCCCGTTCATCGAGCCGGGCCAGGGAGGTGGGACTGAGGAAGGTTGTGGGATCGCGCCGCGGCCCTCTTGTAATGCAGTTTCTATCCGAGTCAGTTCTGTTTACTCTTATATCGCTGGCCATAAGTATTATCCTGCTCATGGCCCTGCTCCCGAAATTAAATCTCCTGGCAGGCAAGTCGTTCGATATGAGTGTCATACATAGCCCGGTGGTTCTGTTGGGCATGTTGGGGGTGATATTGCTTGTGGGTTTCATCGGCGGAAGCTACCCGGCCTTGTTCCTCTCCAGGTTCAGCCCGGTCACGGTACTCAAGGGTGAGGTTACCCAGGGCACCGCCGGCAGCCTGTTCCGGAAGGTTCTTGTGGTTATACAGTTTACCG
>JBGSLG010000053.1:0-8810 GCA_041740815.1 Bacteroidales bacterium | reverse complement strand
CTGGTAATCCCCAAGCTTGTTGATGAGATTTTGGGCGCTTTTCCGCAAAACCGTGGGTCTGAAATTTTCTTTCTTCATCTTTACCTCGGCGATGAGGACTCTCCTGTTCATCTCATCAAGAGCCACGATATCAATCTCATTACGGTTCCCTTTTTCCCAATAGCTTCCAACGTATGTATAGTCGCCTGTCAGGGCAATCTTTTCTCTCAGATATTTTTCAAGGAAAATTCCGCTGTAAGAACTGAAATCGCGCTTCACAACTTCCCTGACATATCTGTAATTACCTATCTCAAGTGCCCCGCGGTTCTTGTAGACAAACCGGAACCAGAACGACAGAAAATTGTCGTTTATCATGTATCTCTGTATTTTTCCTCCGGGCTTTGCCAGCATAGGCCTGACACTACGGATCAGCATATATTCATTCTCCAGTTTATCGAGATGCCCGCCCGTATCCTTCTGCATTATCGATTCGATCTCCGGCCTTGATGTTTTTGATGATGAGATGAGTGACAGAATTGAAAAATAGGTGCCATAATCCTTGCCGAATTCTTCTATCAGCACATTCTTGCCTTCCTCAATGAGCAGGGAGTTCTCCCTGAATATTTCATCAACCATCGCTGAGATGGTAAATTTCTTCTTATCACAGAAGAGCTCGACATATCTTGCTGCGCCTCCGGTAATCGTATAAAAGGCCAGGATGTCACCATTTTTGATTTTAGGTAAGTAATCTGTAAGCAGGTTTTTTACTACATCAACATTAAACGGCCTAAGGTAAATGCGTTCGTTGGCGCGACCAAACAACGGTTCTTTTTCATCCTCAAAAATCTTTTTCATCATTGAATAGACCGAGCCACACAGCACAAGGTTGATTTTTGCCCTGGACTTATGCAGGTCCCACAGCTTCTGAATTTCACTAAACACCGACTTGTTCACATTTAAAAACTCCTGGAACTCGTCGATAACAAGCGTGAAGTGCTTGCTCTCCGCCAAAACGAGGAGGTACTCAAAGAGGCGGGCAAAACTGCTGAATTCCCCTAACACATTGATTTTAAGTCCGCGGTTGATCTCTTCAATGAAATCCTGACACAATAAGACCTCACTTTTTCTCGCAACAAACAGATAAAGAAGAGGCCGGTCCTCGAAAGCCTTTATTGTCAGTGTTGTCTTGCCAATCCTGCGGCGGCCGGTAATGACAGTCATCATTGCGGATTTTTCTGATCTTTTTCTTATCTCTTCGAGCATCTCAAGCTCGCTTTCGCGATCAATGAATTTCATGACTCTTTCTTTATATAACACTGCAAAGTTAAATAATTTATCGTAACCACCGTTACTGTAACCGCGGTTACGATAACATTTCATAAAAAAGTTACCCTTCCCATTCCTTAATCCTCGCACCTGACCAACACCGAAAATTTACAATTCCGAAACCTACTTCCCTGAATGAAGAGTTGCTCTGTTATTCAATTGGTTATGAGGCAGAAAAAGAGTCAGTCCTGTCACCGCCATGGGAAGGCTTTATGCCGAATGAAATAACATTTGATATCTTTGCACGAAATAAAACATTGACAACAAGTTTTCGGGACTAGTAGAGGAAGCCGCGCCGGTGGGGCGGATAGAACAGGACAGGGACAACATACACATAACGATGCGCTGCTCATTCACGCATGAGCTGAAGATCGACCAGAGCGTATCGCACAACGGCGTATGCCTCACGGTGGTGAAAAAGGAGGACGACACCTACACCGTCACCGCCATCCGCGAGACGCTCGACAAGACCAACCTCGGGCTGCTGAAGCCCGGCGACAAGGTCAACCTTGAGCGGAGCACCCGTCTCGACGGCCGTCTCGACGGTCATATGGTGCAGGGGCATGTCGACCTGACCGCCACCTGTACCTCCGTGCGCGAGGCCGAAGGGTCATGGTATTACACATTTGAATATGATCCGAAGTCGCCAGAGCAGATCACCGTGGAGAAGGGATCGGTCAGCGTGAACGGTGTGAGTCTTACAGTTGTCAACTCAAAGGACAGGTCCTTTGAGGTTGCAATCATTCCTTTCACCTGGGAGGTGACAAATTTTCACCAGATCAAGGCTGGTACCGTGGTCAACATTGAGTTTGACATCCTCGGCAAGTACATCGCCAAGATCGTCCGGCAGATCCTTGATAATCCAGGCAATAGGCAGTAGGCAATAGTTCTGTCGGCAGTCAACAGTCTTCAGTCGGCAGTCAGCAACATGACTGTGGACTGTGGATTGTGGACTGAGAAAGGTAGACCTTTAAGTATTGTAGCAGGGAACGCCTATTCATCAACCTTCAGGCCTCCTTTCCGGGATAGCCCTAGGGGTGTCCCCCAAAGGAAATGTCTTGAAAATATTGCTTTTGTTTCCATTATGCACTATATTTGTTGCATAACAGAAATGAAATAAAGTGAATTTTCTTGAATTCAGAACGCGGATGTTTCCCCTGGCCTGCTTTAATGTAAATCATGTCTATGCCTGGCAACCGGATTTCAGCAGGAATAACCTGGTGCGCTGGACAAGCAAGGGTTTACTCGTCAGGTTGAGGCAGGGATACTACACTTTCCCTGAATACCTGAGTAAGTCTGACTACTCCTTTTACTTTGCCAACCGGATTTATCGTCCCTCTTATGTCAGCCTCCATACCGCGCTTGCTTCTTACGGAATTATACCCGAAGGTGTAACACAAATCATCAGTGTTACCTCACTTAAGACCGCCTCGTTCTCAAATCCATCAGGGACTTATATTTATAAGTCTGTTAAGGAAGATCTGATGTTTGGTTATCGCACCTGGAAAACAATTGATGGCCAAACAATTTTATTTGCCACTCCAGAAAAGGCAATTTTAGATCTGCTTTATCTCTACCCTTTCTACAATAACTCCAGAGAGATGACGGAGCTACGCTTCGATGATTATTTTATGAATGTAGAGCTGAACAGGGACCTGCTTCTCGAATACTCATCCAAGATTAAGAAAAAAGCCCTGGATATAAGAGTTAAACTCCTTCTCAAGACCTATATTGTATGAGAAATGTTGGCGATTACGACCATAAACTTCTTTGCAAAACGGCTTTAGATAATAGACGAAAGACAAATAGATCTATCATTTGATATCTTTGCCAGACTGAAAAGATTATGAACAGGAGAAAGATAATAGTTGCCGTCACGGGCGCCAGCGGGGCAGTGTATGCTCTGAAGCTGCTGGAACGACTGCGCGCGCTCCCTGAGCCGCCGGCGGAGACAGCGGTCATCTTCACAGGCAACGCTGAGGAGATCATGCTATACGAGACCGGCGCCGGATACAAACCGGCCGGTACCGAGAAACTCTGGGACACTAAGGACTTCAACGCACCCTTTGCCTCGGGATCATCAACATACGACACCATGATCATCTGTCCCGCATCAATGGGGATGGTGGGACGCATCGCCCACGGCGTCTCCGACGACCTCATCACCCGCGCGGCCGACGTGATGCTCAAGGAGCGGCGCCGGCTGATACTCGTTCCCCGCGAGACACCCTACAGCCTCATACATATCACCAACATGAAGCTCCTCACCGAGGCCGGCGCAATCATCTGCCCGGCAACACCATCGTTCTACAGCCGTCCGCAGACAATAGACGAGCTTGTCATGACAGTCATCGACAGGGTCCTGTCGCTGGCAGGCTTCACTCTTGACACATACAGGTGGAATGAAGAGGATAAAGCAAACGATTAATAATCACCAACGGAACTCTACCCTGAGATAAGTGTGCGGGATACAACAGTAATAATTCAGAGCGTATAACTGAAGACCAGGGCTAATTCAGAAATCCCGGAAAGAACTTCAATTAATAAATCAGGTGGCAAAGCAAGAACTTCACAAAAGAATTAAGTCGCTCTTCCGGCGCCATCACCTGCTGAGCATAGCCACCGTCAGTGAGCGAGGCGCGTGGTGCGCCTCTTGCTTCTTTGCATGGGATGAGGAGAATAGCACCCTGGTCTTCACCACCGACCCTGCCACCCGTCACGGTACAGAGTTACGCGGCAACCCGTCAGTTGCCGGCACCATAGCCCTGGAGACCATGCGTGTGGGCCGCATCCGTGGTGCCCAGTTCACCGGCACCGTCAGCGAACCGCAAGGCGAAGAACTGAGTCGCGCCAGAAAGATCTACCTCCGCCGCTTCCCCTATGCGGCGCTCATCGACCTTCATCTATGGGTAATTCACCTTGATTATATTAAGCTGACAGACAACCGACTGGGGTTCGGACATAAGGAGATCTGGCAAAGGGTCTGAAGGTCGGTCGCTTCGCTCCGTCCTGCAGTCCTGCGGTCTTGCGGTCTGATTATTTTGAGGATTTCAGGTATTTTATAAGGTTGCTCGTGCCATTTAGAATTCTCTGGCAAACAGCCCTTCTTTCCAACGCAATTTCCGGAGGTACATATTGCAAGTCCTCTGCCACATAGTACATACTTTTTACTTCCCCGGCGGATGCTTTGGAAATATTCAGAAAATGCTTGAATTCAGCATCAGAATTCCGACAGAATCCTTCAGCAATATTATTCATAATTGAAATTCCAGCCCCGCAAATCTGATCCTTGAAAGTGTAGTCTCTGCATTGATTAAAATCAGAGTAAATCAATTTGACAAAACCCCTGGAAAGAATCCAAATCTCAAGCTCCTCAAAGTCTTTAATTGTTCCCATTTAAGTACGATTAAGAAATACAGCACCATAAATTTACAAAATAATCCTGATCACAAGGGACTGCAGGACCGCAGGACCGCAAGACCGCAAGACAATTCTTTTACTAACTTTGAACTCCATGATCGACCACTCCACCATAGAACGAATCTTCGACGCCGCACAGATCACCGAGGTGGTCTCCGAGTTCGTTTCGCTCAAGCGCAGAGGGGTCAATATGCTGGGTCTCTGTCCTTTCCATAACGAGAAGACCCCCTCCTTCACCGTCTCTCCCGCCAAGGGCATCTTCAAGTGCTTTGGCTGCGGCAAGGGCGGTAACGCCGTCAACTTCATCATGGAGCATGAGCACCTCTCATACCCCGAATCGCTCCGCTGGCTGGCGAAAAAATACCACATAGAGGTGGAGGAGAAGGAGGTCACCCCGGAGGAGATCGCCAAACAGAACGAGCGCGAGAGCATGCTCGTGGTCACCCAGTACGCCACCCGCCAGTTCTCGGAAAACCTCTTCCACGGACACGAGGGCATGGCCCTGGGCCTGTCATACTTCAGGGAAAGGGGCTTCGCTGACGCCGTCCTCCGAAAATTCGAAGTAGGCTATTGCAACGAGAAACGCGACGACTTCACGCAGAAGGCCATCGCGGCAGGATACAAGAGCGATTACCTCGTCTCCAGCGGCCTCACAATCGACAGGGAGGGCTACCTCTTCGACCGCTTCGCCGGTCGCATCATGTTCCCCATCCACTCGCTCTCAGGTCAGGTTCTGGGCTTTGGCGGTCGCATCATCAAGACAGACCCGAAGGCGGCCAAGTACGTCAACACGCCCGAGACGGAGATCTACCACAAGAGCCGCATCGTCTACGGTATCTTCCAGGCACGGCAGGCCATCATCAAGGAGGACCGCTGTTACCTCGTGGAGGGCTACACCGATGTCCTCTCAATGCACGAGTCCGGTGTCGAGAACGTTGTCGCCAGCTCCGGCACCGCCCTGACACAGGAGCAGATACGCCTCATCAAGCGCTTCACCCCCAACATCACAATGCTCTACGACGGCGACCAGGCCGGCGTGAAGGCATCGGTGCGCGGGACAGACATGGTGCTGGAGGAGGGCATGAACGTACGCATCGTCATGCTCCCCGAGGGCGAGGACCCCGACTCATACTCCAAAAAGACCTCCGAGGAGGAGTTCCGCCGCTTCCTCAAAGAGAACGAGACCGACTTCATCCGCTTCAAGACAAAGCTCCTCCTTGATGAGGCGCAGAGCGATCCCGTCAGGCGTGCCAACCTGGTGCGCGAGGTGGTTCGCTCCATAGCCGTCATCCCTGACCAGATCACCCGCACCGTCTATGTCAAGGAGTGCAGCCTGCAGCTCAGCATGCCCGAGGAGGTGATCCTCGACGAGGTGATGAAGCTGCGCAAGCAGCAGACCTTCCGCGACCGCAACGCATGGCCCGTGCAGGACTCCCTCGTCAGTCCGCAGACAACAACCTCCAGGCCGCAGAAGAAGAAGGAAGAGACATCGCACTACTCCGAGAGAGAGCTGCTGCGTCTCCTGATACGCTACGGCTCCGAGGTGCTGTCGCGCAAGACCGACAAGGAGACGGGCACGGAGACAATAACCACCGTGGCTGACTACATCATCTCACAGGTGACCGAGGATGAGCTGGAGTTCGAGGACCCGCTCTTCGCTTCGATCTTTTCAGAGATAACATTCAGTGTGACACAGGGCCTCATTGCCGGCGACAAGCACTTCGTGCACCACCCTGACCCCGCCGTCAGCGCCATGGCCGTCGATATGCTCACCGAACAGTACACCCTCAGCCGCATATGGAACGCCCGCGGATCATATGTCGAAACCGAAGACATGAAGCTCCGCGATATGGTTCCAGACACCGTCCTCAAGTTCAAGAGCGACAAGATAAAGGTGATGCAGAAGGAGCTTCGCAGGGCGATGACCGAGGCGGCAGGTGACGACGAGAAGATCTCCGCTCTGCAGGAAAAGTACAAGATGATGACTTCGCTCCAGAAAAAAATTTCTACTGGACTCGGTGGACGCATCGTCTTATAGTGACATCGCAATAATCTTTTTCTTACCTTAGGCAAAATTTCTGCTGTCATGAGACAATTCCTTCCTGTTATTTTTGCATGCTGTGCGCTGGCCATCACCGGCACATCATGTAACAGAACAGAAAAGGGCACCGGCATACCCACCCCGGTCTTTTCAACACACCACCCCGAGACCCCCGAAGATACGCTGCATATCAGGGAGATATACTACGGCCTACTTACGCCGGTGGAGGTGTGCAATATCTTCGAGAGGCTCGACGTGCGTTACAATGACACTATCCTGCTCTCCGCCGGCAACAAGGACCTCTACATGAGCAGCTACAAGGCGGCCATGAACCTGGGTGTCTACGGAGTGGACATGGGTTACATGAAGATCTTCGGAGTCAACAGGCAGATAGTCAGCTATTTCAACACCATACAGACCCTCAGTGAGAGGCTCAACATGCCTGACACCTTCCTCTCCGATGCTATCAGGGGCCTCAATGCCGATATAAATGACGCCGACTCGCTCACACGGCTGATGAATGACGCATACTCGAAGATCGACGCCCATCTGCGCCAGGAGGGGAGCGAAGGCACCCTCGGACTGATGCTTATGGGAGGATGGATAGAGGCGATGTACCTCGCCACACAGCTGACCTATGACCCTGCTAATCCTGACCCCCAGGTGGTGGGCAAGCTGGCCGAACAGAAGTATTCGCTCATCTCGCTGCTGAGCTTTATGAAGAACTATTACGATGACCCAATGGTCGTCTTCTACACCAAGAAACTGAAGTACCTCAATCGCTGGTTTAATACATTCGAGATTTATTATCAGCCGGGAGATGTCAGAATTGACACCGTCCGGCAGGTCATCACCACCACCGGGACGGAGATGACCGTCACTGTGGGGACGCTGAACGAGATACGTGATTACGTGGCGAGGCTCAGGGCCGAGATCACTGCTGTCTGAACAAAATCATGTGGCGAAGCTCCGTGCCGAGATCATTGCTGTCTGAACAACCTGTAAAACCTATATCATGAACCGTCGTCATTCTCTTGTTACGGCTGTCGTTGCCGCTATTGCACTCATATCCCTCATTGCCGTGTCATGCGGCAAAGGGCCTAAGGAAAAAGGCACCGCCGCCGTCTCCCCTGCCGTCACAATCATCGACAAGGGATTCAGCAAGTTCATCTCCGCCTATACCACAGGGACAGTGCCCGCCATGAGCACCGTGCAGGTGGTCTTCACCCCGGAGTTCGCAGCCACCATCGACCGCAGCCGCAAGCAGGGCTTGTTCTCATTCAGTCCTGCCGTCAAGGGCACCGCCGAGTGGGCCGACGATGTCACCCTGATCTTCAAGCCGGCCAAGCCGCTGGAGCCATCCACATCGTACCAGGGCACCCTCGATCTAAGCAAGCTGGGGAAGGTGGAGGAGCGGTTCCGCTTCTTCCCGCTGATATTCCGCACCGTCGAGAAGAACTTCACCGTAAACATCAACCCCGTCACTGTAGACCTTCCCGACGGGAACACCTATACACTTACCGGCACCGTCGTTACGTCCGACCATGTCGAGGCCTCTGAGGTAGAGAAGTACCTTACCGCCCGCCTCGGCAAGCGTGATGAGAAGATCACCTGGGAGCATGACAACAACACCGTCCACTCTTTCTCTATTGAAAAGATACGCAGGGCGAAGGAGGAGAATGTGCTCACCGTGGCATGGAACGGTAATGATTATGGCATTAAGACGAAGGGCGAGCTGCCGGTCACAATCCCAGCCGAAGGACTCTTCATAGTCACCGATGTCAGAGTCAATGCCGGCGACAGCAAGAGCATCGAGATCTTCTTCTCCGACCTGCTCGATGCCTCCGGCGAACTCGACGGCATTGTCACCACCCTGCCCGCCCATCCGCTGACAGTCAGCGCCGAGGCGAACAAGCTTCTGGTCATTCCCGGCGATAATATCGTTGGCGCGGTGGAGGTGACTGTCGACGGCTCCCTCCGCAACACCCGCGGCGAGAGGCTGGGCGAGGCTGTGAAGCGAAGCATCAACTTCACCCCTGTGCCG
>JBGSLG010000052.1:0-30771 GCA_041740815.1 Bacteroidales bacterium | reverse complement strand
CCCTTGCCGCCAAGCAGATTCTTCATATCTGTCTTGCCATCGGCTGTCCTGTTGCCGAAGGAATAAACGCGTTTAACTTTTGACATACTCAATCTGATTATTTATTAATAAATCTGTTTTTTTTCGAACCGCAAAGGTAATTAAATGGCGGATAATATGCAATATCATTACTTCTATTTGCGGAGGGCCGGCTCTGGCAGGCCGGATCATCCGGCGGCTGGGATGATAACTAACTCTTATGGGCCCTGGGGTGATACATGAGCAGGGTATCCCTGAGATAGCTCCTGTCAATATGAGTGTAAATCTCTGTGGTTGTGATGGACTCATGGCCCAGCATCTCCTGCACCGCCCTCAGGTCGGCGCCGCCTTCAACAAGGTGCGTTGCAAAGGAGTGACGGAGGGTGTGGGGACTGATATTTTTCCTTATGCCTGCCGCTTCGGCGGTTTTCTTTATAATCGTGAAGACCATCACCCTGGTGAGTTTTTTACCACGTCTGTTCAGAAACAGCACATTAAGGTCGGTTATGACGGGCATCATCATCCGGCGCTCCATATACATGTCAATCTCCTTAAGCGCCACGGAGCCAAGCGGCACCAGGCGCTGTTTGTTGCCCTTGCCGGTGACGCTTACGAACCCTTCGCTGCGGTGGATGTCGGTAAGGCGCATGTTCACAAGCTCAGAGACCCTCAGCCCGCAACCGTACATAGTCTCGATTATAGCCCTGTTCCTGTGCCCTTCGGGTGTGCTGAGGTCTATCGAACCGACCATCCTGTCTATCTCGGCAACTGACAGCACCTCCGGCAGCTTCATGCCGGTCCTGGGTGACTCGAGCAGGGCCGACGGGTCATCGGAAATAATTTTCTCAATAAGCATGTACCGGCAGAACGACCTGATGCCGGATATCAGCCTCGCCTGTGTCCGTGCAGCTTCATCCCTGCCTGCCGTGAAGGCAATGAAATCACTGAGATCTTCATAGGTGAGTGCAGCAGGCAGACGGCCATCCTTTTGTTCAATGACGTACTCCATCAGCTTGCGGACATCATTGCGATAAGCGGCTACACTGTTGGCCGAGAGTGACCTCTCAATCCTGAGGTACCTCCCGAAACCCTTCACCGCTTCTGTCCATTGTATTGTCATATGGTAGCCTGATCCCGCTCAAAGTTATACTATATAACGGTCAAAAATCCGCTCATTTCTTTATTTTTGTACTGCCGGCAACCATCACCGCGCCTTAATCCACATTATGAAACCCACATGTTTGAACACAATCGCAATCACGAATAAATATAATTTACAAGCATGTGTGGTTCCACCATACCTTTAAAATCAAAATTATATTATGATGAATATAAAGATCATCAACGGACCTAATCTCAACCTTCTCGGCAAGAGGGAACCTGAAATATACGGAACAGAAGGATTTGAGTCTGTCCTTAAGTCACTTCAGTCCCGGTATCCTGACATCACAATCAACTACTCACAGTCGAATGTCGAGGGAGAACTGGTGAACATGCTTCAGGATGCCGGCCAGGGTTCTGACGGAGTTGTGATCAATCCGGGAGGATACACTCATACCTCGGTGGCAATAGCTGATGCCATAGCGGCAACAGGAATACCTGTCATTGAGGTTCATATCTCTAACCTTCTCTCCAGGGAGGAGTTCAGGCACACAAGCCTGACGGGACGCTATTGCCGGGGAACGGTTATGGGACTGGGTGTCGACGGATACCGGCTTGCCGTGGAGGCACTTCTGGGAATCTTTAAAAAATAATATCCTATGGCAAAAGCCCTTATTAAGAAGAGAACAAAGATTGTTGCAACAATCTCAGACAAGAACTGCGAACCGGACTTTCTGCGCAGCCTGTTTGAGGCCGGTATGGATGTTGTAAGGATAAACTCCGCCCACCTTGACACTGACGGGGTAAAGAAAATCGTAACCAATGTCAGGAGCGTTTCGGACAAGATAGCCCTGCTGCTTGACACCAAGGGACCGGAGATCAGAACAACCATCTGCGATGAACCCATAATGTTCCTGAAAGGACAGAAGGTAATGGTGGCCGGAAATGTGGACGAGAAAACCTCATCAGAGGTGATCAATGTTAATTTCACGGATATTGCCGCATATGTGCCCGAGGGCGCTTTTATCCTTATTGATGACGGTGAGCTGGAGATAAGGGTCATGAAGAGGGATGGCGATGTACTGACAGGGAGGATAGAGAATGACGGCACCCTGGGGTCAAGAAAAACGGTCAATATACCCCAGATCAGGATCAACCTCCCATCGGTGAGTGAGCGTGATATAACCTTCATTGACCTGGCTGTGAGACTTGATATTGAGTTCATTGCACACTCGTTTGTGAGAAACAGGGAAGATGTGATCGCTGTTCAGAAGCTGCTCGACAAACACTCGAGCAAGATCAAGATTATTGCCAAGATCGAAAACCAGCAGGGGGTTGACAATCTTGAAGAGATAATGGAAAACTCCTACGGCATCATGGTAGCCAGGGGCGACCTGGCAATAGAGGTACCGTACGAGCGGATACCCGGGATACAGAGAACAATTATCTCCAAATGCATTGAGCAACGAAAGCCGGTAATCGTTGCCACCCAGATGCTTCATACAATGATAGTCAACCCACGTCCCACAAGGGCTGAGGTGAGTGATGTGGCCAATGCCGTATACAGTCAGACCGACGCTGTCATGCTGAGCGGTGAGACGGCAGCGGGGAAATACCCCGTTGAGGCGGTGAAAACAATGACACGGATAGCCAGCGAGGTAGAGAGAGACAAAGACCAGTATGTTGAGATGCCCGCCGGATCACTTAGCGGCCCTGTATCGGCCTACCTGGCCAAGGTGGCCGTGAAGACTTCCGTAAGGATCAAGGCCAAAGCCATCCTGGCTGATACAGTCAACGGCACATCAATAAGAAATATGGCGGCATTCCGCGGCTTCCACCCCATAATCGCACAGTGTTACTCATACCGGACCATGAGGGAACTGGCACTGTCATACGGGGTTATTCCCGTCTATATGGAAAAAAAGATGTCAGCAGATGAGTTCCTCAGGGTCTCACTCAGGGAACTCCTCAGAAAACACAACCTCAGCGATAACGATATTGTGGTTGTCCTGGCCGGGAATTTTTCACACGGCACGGGATTCTCCTTCATTGAGGTGGGAACGGTTGAATACCTTAAGGAGAGAGTGAGGATAAGCGAAACTGACCTGATGGCTTGATTTTTGATGTAAACTGCAGTGTACCGGCATGAAGATATTGTCACTGTTCATATTGCTCCTGCTTCATCCCGTTCATGTGTCACTCACCGGAATTGAATATGACACCGTGAACAGGGTCTATGAGGTGTTTGTTAAAGTCTACAGCGACGATCTGGAGGCAGACATGAACCTCGGCCGGACAGCAGGAGGATCAATCGAAGGCGGGCAGACTGAGAGATATTTTCAATATCTTGCTGACAGGGTGATGATAATGGAGGACGGAAGGCCTGTTAAGATGAAACTGATGAAAACGGAGGCCGACGGACTGGAACACAGATTCAGCCTGAGAGCTGAGGGAGGAGAGAGGGTCAGTGAGGTTACGGTGATGAACCGCATCATGACAAGACTGCATGATGACCAGTCTAATATGCTGCTTTTCAGCTTTGACGCCACTGAAGACGGTTACAGATTCACATCAACAGACACACTGAAGATTTACAAAGTCAAATGAAAGCGACTGAGATGACAAAAAGAGTTTTTGCAGCATTAATATTCCTGTGTTTGATTATCCCTGCCGCCCTGGCCACACATAACAGGGCCGGAGAGATAACTTACAGCCAGGTATCCGAGCTCACCTTTGAGGTGACTGTCACAACATTTACATATACTCTCAGCAAGGCCGACAGGCCGTCACTTGACGTCGAATGGGGCGACAATTCCATAACAAATGTGGCCAGGATCTCGGAGACATTTCTTCCGAATAATTATAAGAAAAACGTCTACGTGGCGCAACACACCTACCCGGGTCCGGGCGTATACAGGATAGTTGTGCAGGACCCGAACAGGAATCTCGGGGTCGAAAACATCCCCAATTCAGTGAATGTGGTTTTCTCTATATCTACCGTGCTTATTGTCAATACTGCCATTGGACGAAACAGCACCCCCGTGCTCCTTAATCCTCCGTATGACAAGGCTGCGCTCGGCAACGTATTTATTCATAACCCTGCTGCCTTTGACCCTGACGGCGACAGCCTTTCGTACAAGCTGACGGTCTGCACCAAGGAAGACGGAAGGCCGATCCTGAACTACACTCTGCCGTCCGCTTCCAATAAATTTTATGTTGACTCCATCTCAGGAGATCTTGTTTGGGATACACCGACGTCCATCGGCATTTATAACGTAGCAATGGAGATCCAGGAGTGGCGTAATGGCATAAAAATTGGCGTAGTGGTACGTGACATGCAGATAGAGGTCTTTGAGACAGACAATAACCCGCCGGTCAACTCCCCGCTGCCTGACCTGTGCGTTGAGGTAGGAGAGACAGTCACCCTCGACATAACTGCCACAGACATTGATGCAGACTCACTGGCCCTTCTTGCCACCTCCGGCATCTTCACCCAATCGGACTGTCCTGCAACCTTCACCACTCTCAGCTCTGCCCCGGGACTGACAACCGCGAGGCTTACCTGGGTACCCTGTCACAGCAGCGTAAGACATCAGCCGTATGATATAATCATAAAGGCAGAGGACTTCAACGAAGAGCTTCAGCTGGTAGACATTGACAATATGAGCATAAAGGTGCTCGGACCATCCCCTCTTCTTACTGCCGCAGTGCCGCAGGGCAAGTTCGTGCAGCTTACATGGGCCTCATACGGAACACAGGAGATAGCAGGGTTCAGTATCTACAGGCGTGAAGGCGGCTCATCACTCGTGGCTGACACCTGTTATGACGGTATACCGCCGTCAGCAGGGTTTGTCAAGGTAGGTTTTATAGCAGGATACAACAGCCTCTCTTTCACAGATACCGACAACGGCACTGGTCTTGAAGCCGGCATAGAGTACGCTTACCGGATTGTGGCGGTCTATCCCAACGGCACTGAGAGCAAGCCCTCCAATGAGATACTGACCTCACTGATAACGGGTTTACCTCTCATTACAAATGTGTCAGTACGCAACACCCACCCTGTCAACGGCTCCCTGACCCTGGCATGGCAGAAACCACGACGTCTCGACACAATCCCCGGCGCCACCGGGCCGTTTGAATATTTGATTTACAGGGCAGAAGGAATAGCAGGAACCGGGTACCAGCTCATTCACACCCTGCCTACAGCTGACCTCAATGACACTGTTTACATCGATACCCTCATCAACACCCTTGATAAAGGATGGGTATACAGAATAGAGCTTTACAACAACGCACCCGGCAACAGGTTCATGCTGGGAGACCCGGGCATTGCATCCTCGCTATTCCTCGTTGCTGCACCGGGCGACAGGAAGGTGAGGTTTACACTGACCCGAAACGTGCCATGGATAAACACCTCATACGATTTCTTCAGGTTTGACGGCTCAGCCTGGCAGCCTGCAGGAACAACAAACCAGCTCACCTGGGTTGATGAGAACCTTGTCAACGGAACGGAGTATTGCTATTATGCTGTTTCCACCGGTGGTTACCAGGGTTCAGGAACACCCACAGGCCTTATCAACTTCTCGCAGCGTACATGCGCCATCCCAGTTGACAACGAACCTCCTTGCACGCCCGTGCTGACAGTATCATCGCAGTGCGACAGCCTTTACAATACAGTGCGGTGGACCATTGATGATCCGCTCTGCTATGCTGACGTGGCAGGATACAACCTCTATTATAAGCAGACAACTGAAGAGGAGCTCAGCTTGCTGATAACCTTTGATGACAGGTCAATCCAGAAATATATTCACTCGCTCCCCGAATATGTGGCCGGATGCTACGCCGTCAGAACATTTGATAACAACGGGAATCTAAGTGACTTCTCAGTGATGGTGTGCGTTGACTCCTGCAACGTTTACGAGATCCCGAATGTATTCACTCCCAACGGTGACGATTTCAACGACTGGCTTGTGGCCAGGACTTCATCCCTGGTTGAGAGGGTGCAGTTCCGGCTGTTTAACAGGGCAGGAGTGCTGATCTTCAGCACTGAGGAACCCAAACTCAACTGGGACGGCACCTATAAGGGCAAAGTGGTACCCACAGGCGTTTATTACTATGACTGTGAGGTGTTTGAAAACCGGATAAGCGGACTGGAACAGTTCCATCTTAACGGATTCGTTCATGTGATCACTGAAAAGGGCGCAGGCCCGGGAATAGTGGAGGGCAAAAAATGAAAGGAATGAAAAAGATACTGCTGTTGCTTATGATGGTGACAGCATCCGTGATGGCTTCGGGCCAGGGCAGCTATGAAACAATTCTTCGTGCAGTGTCACTCTCTGAAAGAGGAGAGAACGATGAGGCTGCCGGGCTCCTCTCTTCAATGAGCGAGGTAAGCACTGATGCTGATATGCTTCTCATAAGAGGGAATATCCTCCTCAGGGCCGCCAGGCTGAAGGAGGCCAGGAGCGACTTCATGGCGGCAGAGAACCTTAAGCCCGGGTCAGGCATGTACGGATTGGCGGCCTGCGCTGCAGCAGAGGGCGATGGCAGAGCAACAGCTGCATATATGGAGGCTCACCTGAGGTCACAGTACAGGAAAGAAGAACCGCAAATACTGCTCGATAATGCATTAAGATCCATCAGCTCCTCCCCCGAATGGAAAGCATTATGGAAAAAGGACTGGTACAAAGGATATGAGAGAAAGAGCTGGGAGATAGATCATTACCTTAAAGCCGGGCGCACTGACATGGCAGAGGAGGCCTGGAGCGGATTGTCAGGCCTGTATCCCGAAATGCCGGTGACAGAATACTGCAATGCCTGCATACTGATGAGCAAGGGCAGATACCGCGAGGCAGCCGCCATCCTGGCGCCTCTGACAGTCAGCATGAAGACGCCGGCAGAGTGGCTCTATAAACTGGCTGAGGCACGGGCCGGCGAAGGAAACTGGTACGCCGCTGCTACCGTCTACACCAGGCTGCTCGATGAAAGGCATCCGGACCCGCAGCTCCTGCTTAAGAGATCACAGATGCTGATCAGGGCTGGCGACAGGGAGGCAGCTAAAACAGACATGGAGAGATACCTCGGTATCGATCCGGACAACACAGAGGCACTGGGCCTTATCGGTAAAACATATGCCGAGGAGGGCGCAATCTACGAAGCCCTGCCCTACCTTAATTCCAACGTTGAAAAGCACCCCGGTGAACCGGCCGCTTTTCGCCTGCGAGGTGACGCATGGATGGCAGCACGGACATGGGATAGAGCGGCGGAGGATTACACCATGAGCCTCGATCTCGATCCGGAAAACGCCGCAGTCAACCTTAATCTGGGGATAGCGCTGATAAACAGCGGAAGGAAAGATGATGCCTGCTATTATCTGCGTAAGGCAAGATCACTGGGAGAAAAGGGCGCAACCGGGTACCTCTCACAGTACTGTATTAAATAAATATCCGGGAGCAGGAGAGGGCTACCTCACGTGCTTGGCTATCTTATCATACAGATCCTGTGGCTTGAAGGGCTTGAGCACATAATCATTGATGGCAAGGTTGTCAATCTTGTCCTGAGCTTCGGACATTACTGCCGCAGTAAGGGCCACAATGGGTATCTGGCTGATCTTGCCATCGGATAACCCGCGAATGAGGCGCGTGGCCTCAATACCATCCATCACGGGCATGTGGAGGTCCATAAGGATCAGGTCGAACTCCTGGCTCTTAACCTCTTCCAGTGCCAGGCTGCCGTTTTCAACATGTGTGACGATTACACCCCAGCTTTCAAGGAATTTGTTTGCCACGAAAAAGTTGATCTTATTGTCTTCGGCAACAAGGATTCTCTTGCCAGTAAGTTTTTTCATCAAGTCAATTGCACCCTGAACCGCCGCCTTGGCATCCGTGGCCGGGAGGCTGTATTCTAATGAGAAAGTAAACACAGACCCTTTATCCGGTTCACTGATTACGCCTATCTTTCCACCCTGCAGTTCGACCAGGCGCTTGCAGATGGCTAGCCCAAGCCCTGTGCCGCCGTACTTGCGGGTGGTATCAGCCGAGGCCTGGGCATAACTCTCAAAGATAACATCAAGCTTCTCCATTGCAATTCCGATGCCTGTATCTGCCACCGAGAACTCAAGCACCGCCCGGCCCAGTTGCTTCTCCTTAACCGAGGCCTTAAGGGTGACACCGCCTTCAGAGGTGAACTTCATGGCATTGGCGAGAAGGTTGGAGAGGATCTGGTTGAGCCTCACAGGATCACCAATCAGTGACCGCGGCAAATCCTCCGCCTTCTCAATTGTGAATGAGATGCCTTTCTCCTGGGCCCGGTGACTGTATGACCGCTTCATGTCGTCAAGCATGCTGACAAGATCAAACTCTGTCTTCTCAAAGACAATCTTGCCAGCCTCCATCTTGTTGTAGTCGAGGATGTCATTGACCAGTGTCAGAAGGTGGTTGGCTGAGAAGCGCAGTGTCTTGATGTACTCCATCTGATCCTCACGCGGATTGCTCTGGTAGAGCAGGTTGGTAATGCCTATCACCTCGTTCAGGGGTGTCCTGATCTCATGACTCATGGTTGACATAAACTGCTGCTTTGAGAAGGCAGCCTCCTCGGCTCTTTTCCGTGCCGTGATCAGGTTGTCAAGCATCCTTCGCCGCTGCAGTGTTAGTACTATCTGGTTGGCAATGAACTCGAATACCTGTAAATCGTCATTGTTGAAGGCATCAATGGCCTTGTAGTCCTGGAGACATATCGCACCGATAACCTCATCATCCATCTTCAGCGGAACCCCCATCCAGATTTTGCACGGAGAACCTACAAGACTGATGGCACCCGTCTTTTCAATCTTCAGAATGTCAATTTCGTCGAGCAGCACCGCCTTGTTGTTCCTAATGACCCAACCCGTCAGGGTGTTTTTGGCCGCCGTCTCCTGGAAGTGGTCACGCTCATCGGCAAAGAACGGGAAGGTGAGGGTATCCTTCTCGCTGTTGTAAAGGGCGATGAAGAAGTTGTTCACGTTCCATAGCTTGCCGATCTCCTTGACGATCGTCGGATAAATGTCAAAAATATCCGAGTCCTGGAGGGCTACTGTAGAGATGTTGTACTGTATCTCCTGCATCAGCCGGCTCTTGATCTCGCGGGAGATATCGCGATAGATTCCCAGGAAAGCGATGGTCTGGTCGTTGGAGATGACAGAAGAGGCTATCAGTGAGACGTTTATCCGGTTACCAAGCTTATCCTTCCTGATTGTCTCAAGTGAGCCTGTGCCGCTGGCAAGGGCCACCTCATCGATCTTGATGGCCTCCTCCCTGAGCTCGTCAGGGACCACCATGTCGTCTATCATCCTGTTGTTTGCCTCCTCCGGTTCAAATCCGAAAAGCATGGTGAACCCCTTGTTGATCCGCATGATCCGGCCGTCAAAGTCAGTGAGGACGATAGCCTCAGGGGCGGCATCAATGAGATGTTCGAGCAGGGCCTTCTCGTTGGAGAGCTTCTGCTCATAGTCCTTGTGCTTGCTGACGTCAGTGAGCACGCACCTGTATCCTGTGACTCTGTTCCTTATGATGATAGGCCCGGCATGAAAGAGCACGGATACATTTCGCTTCTGCTTGTTGATCAGGATATATTCATCAAAGGTGATCTGCCCGGGCTTTGTCAGGTCAGAGAGCTCCTTCATGAGCCTGTCGAGGTCGGCAGGCACGAAAAGCTCCGGAAGTGAAACCCCGTGTGTGAGGTCATTGTTGTCAAATCCCAGGGTCATCATCCCCTGCGTGTTCATGAAGGTGACGTGACCCCCTGTGTCGATCTCCATAATCATCTCGGGGAGGAGCTCAGCAAAGGTCTCGAAGACAATTCCCTGTCTTAATATCTCGCTCTCCCTCTCTTTCTGGTGCTTTCCGGGCTCCCATGTGACAACTATGTCGCCCGAGGAGAGCAATAACCCTATATAAAATCCGCCCTCATCCGTTCCGTCAGGGGAGACAGGAATCTTGTAAGGACTGCGTTTGGCTTCGATATTTTCCAGGAGGGTGATGAAGGCCTCGTTGGATGCAAAGGGAGTCTCTCCGATCTCTTTGCCGAGGATATCCTTGCGGTCAAGTTGCTCAACATCTTCAGCCCTGAAATTGAAGTCGATAATAAAATATTTGTTGTCATTTTCACGCCTGAGAATTACGGCATAGCTGCTCATTGAGTCAAAAATCTCCTTCAGGATCTTTTCCGACTCGGCCCTTGCATATCCGTTGTTCAGAGTGCTTATGTCATTGTAGTAGGTGATCAGGAAGATTTCGTCACCGAAGAAGAATGTCCGGGCGCTGAAGAGGAAGGTACGCTCTTCGCCCGATCTCATCCGCAGCCTGATCTCGAGGTCACTAACCTTCTTCAGGCGTGAGAGGAGCCTCATGTACTTGCGGCTCTGGATCAGATCAACATAAAGCTGGATATCCTCCGAGGTCTTGCCAACTATCTCTTCCTTCCGGTAACCGGTCACATCCAGAAAGGCCTGGTTTACCTCAATGTACTGCTGGGTCTCCAGGTTACTCAGGGTGATCAGCTGATTGGTGGTGTTAAAGGCTAGTTCAGGTATGTCTGCAAGGTGTTTGAGAGAGGCCAGAAATGCGGGTGACGTATCAGTATTCCTGGGTTTCTCTGTATGGTTTTCCATCTGGGTGCCTCTCATAGATCCTTAGCGCTTCCGGTAATGCGGGTTGAATGCAGTTAAATGATTCCTCCTAGGCTTAAACGTCAATCCTCTGCCATTATTATGCCTTGATTCCCTTCTCTTTCTGATACCAGGCGCACCACTCGCTTAACCCGCACCGGTTACAGTCGGGCTTGCGTGCCGTGCATGTGTACCGTCCGTGAAGCAGCAGCCAGTGATGAGCAAGAGGCCTGAGTCTCTCAGGAATCTCCCTTGTGAGCCTCATCTCAGCCTGCAGCGGGTTCCTGGCGCCCGGTGTGAGTCCGATGCGCGCGGAAACGCGGAAGACATGGGTGTCAACAGCGATGACGGGGTTATTCCATACAACGGAGGTGATGACGTTGGCAGTCTTTCTCCCTACTCCCGGCAGTTGCGTGAGCTCGTCCCTGTCTGACGGCACCAGGCCTCCGAAACGGTTGACGATCATATCCGCCATGGCCCTGAGATGCTTCGCCTTATTGTTTGGATAAGAGCAGCTTTTGATAAGCTCAAAGATCTCCTCCTGTGTGGCGGAAGCCATTGACGGGGCATCGGGGAACCTCCCGAAGAGTGATGGAGTGATCATGTTGACACGCTTGTCAGTACACTGTGCCGAGAGGATCACCGCCACAATCAGCTGAAAGGGATCATTGTAAGCAAGCTCTGTTTCTGCAACCGGATTATGCCCGGCAAACCAACCCAGAACACCTTTGTACCTGTCACTGACCTTCATTCATCCTATGCTTTTTCACGGGATGAATGTACTGTTTTTTTATTTTTTTTGCCGCCAAAGGGTCATTTTGTGAATTAAATCATGTGATTTATTTGATCCGTTTGCTATTTTTCGCCACAATGGAGCAAATCAGGATAAACACGACTGAAGGCAAATCTCTGCTGATGATGGCAGGGGATATGAGTGATGCGCTACCCTTGCTCCCTGACGCAGGCCTGTTCATCATTACTGACTCCAACGTGAGGAGGCTGTACGGCGGGAGCTTTCCTCCCGGGGAGGTTCTGGAGACAGAGCCCGGAGAGAAGAGCAAGACGCTGGCAGTGGCAGGCGATCTCTGCAGGAGACTGCTGGATGCCGGGGCTGACCGCTCCGCATTCATCCTGGGTTTCGGAGGAGGAGTCGTATGTGATGTCGCAGGTATGGTTGCCTCGATATATATGAGAGGAGTACGACATGCGTTTGTTTCAACCACACTCCTCTCACAGGTTGACGCAAGCATAGGAGGGAAGACCGGGGTAAACCTGGGCGAGTATAAAAACATCATCGGCACATTCAGACAGCCTGAATTTGTGCTGTGTGACCACACGATGCTCTCAACCCTGACCGATGAGGAATTCCGGTCCGGGATGGGCGAGCTTGTAAAACACTCCGTGATCAGAGACAGGAACCTCTTCTTTGATATCATGGCATCAGCAGACAGGATACTTGAACGTGATCCTGCCGTACTCGGGGATTTTATCTCGAGGGCTGTGAAGATTAAGGCTGCCGTTGTCAGGCGTGATCCGCTGGAAAAAGGCATCAGGAGAATCCTGAACTTCGGGCACACCTTCGGGCATGTGCTGGAGACAAGCTGCAGGATACCGCACGGCGTGGCCGTGACACAGGGGATGCTCATCGCGGCGGAGCTGTCGGTATGGACCGGGGAGATGCCCCACTCAGAATTCAGGATGCTTGAGGTTGCCCTTGCCGAGACCGGTATGGTGCCTGATTATGAGCTGCCGGCAAATGTTGTCAGCCTCATCTCCAGGGATAAGAAAAGTGATTCCGGCTCCCTGAATGTAGTTCTCCTGAGATCGGTAGGGAGTGCTGTTGTACGAAGGCTTTCTCTTACCGAGCTTGCGGCCTTTGTCAACTATTACCGGGAAAGAAAGAATGACAGTCAAACAGTATAAGGATTGAAGGAGGGATAATGAATACGCTAGGCACTGTTTTCAGAGTATCAATATTCGGTGAGTCTCACGGAGCAGCAGTAGGGGTGGTTATAGACGGCTGTCCGGCCGGCCTTCCCTTCTGGCGTGAGGAGCTGATGGCTGACCTGTCAAGACGCAAGGGGCTGTTGCCCGGTACTACCACCCGCAGGGAGAGCGATGAGCCGGAGGTTATCAGTGGCATATTCAATAATTTCACCACCGGTGGCCCGCTGGTCTTGTGCACAAGGAACAGCGACTTCCGGACCGGCGACTATGAGCAGTTCACAAGCATTCCCCGGCCGGGTCATGCCGATTTTACTGCAGGATTTAAATACAAGGGATTCAGTGATATGAGGGGAGGAGGCCATTTCTCCGGACGCCTTACCTGGGGTATGGTGGCAGCAGGATACTTCGCCCGTCAGATACTCTCTCCGGCAATAATCACCGCCACCCTGGTGGAGGCTGGCGGCGAGAAGGATATTACCGCTGCAATAAGGAAGGCCACCGAAACAAATGACACCGTCGGCGGAGTGGTTGAGTGTGTTGTAAAGAACGTACCAAAAGGACTGGGTGAACCTTCTTTCCTATCCGTGGAGGCCGCCATCGGACAGATTGCATTTGGAATACCCGCCGTCAACGGTGTGGAGTTTGGCGCCGGATTTGCGTCGTCAAGAAGCTACGGCTCCCTTCACAATGACCCCTTCGTTGATGCCCGAGGTAAGACATCTACGAATAATGCCGGTGGCATAAACGGCGGCATAACCAATGGTAATGACCTGATAGTAAGGGTTTCAGTTAAACCTGCCGCAAGTACAGGGGTGCCGCAGAAGACCTTTGACACTGAAAAGGGTGAGATGACCGAGCTGGAGGTAAAAGGCAGGCATGACGCATGCATCGCCAGACGCATACCGGTTATCCTTGAATCAGCCGTGGCCATAGGACTTGCCGACCTGCTAATGATTGACAGGGGAATAAACGGCCTGAGGGAGAAATTAAGATAATTACGGGCCTGGAATTCATCTGCCGACGCTCCGTCATACGGTCAGAACAAGTATCCTGCCCGAATCAGGGGTGACCCTGAACCTGTCGTCGATCCTGTGCCCCATGACCCACATAACCTCATCACCGGAGAGGAGCAGGAGTACCTTTTCCTTGACTGTCAGAGGCACTTTAAGGTCGGTCAGGAAGTCGCTGACCTTCTTCATGTGCTTCATCCCCAGTGGCATGAACCTGTCTCCGGGCTCCCAGTTCCTCACTTTCAGAGGGAAGGAGATCCGGTCAAGGTCAAGGCAGGCGGTAAGAGGACTGACCGGTAACGGGTCATCGGCAGAATCAGCTACACGCATGTCGGAAAAAAGCCCTGACAACCTCATCTCGTCTATGGATGAGAATAAGTATTCAGTTGCCTCCATGTCATCCCTTTCACTGATGAGTATCCTTCCCCGGTCACATGACAGACGGTGGGTGGAGGTGAGAAGAAACTTTCCGCTCTGCGAACCAAGAAGTGAGATCACCTCGCCGGTCTGTTTTGAGGAGATGCCGAATTTCCCGAAGAGCTCATAGATATGCGGGCCGAGAGGCTTAAGGATGCTCAGCGACTGTATGTCAGCCACAAACCCGTCACCTGTCTGCCTGAAGAGAGTATCACTGAGTCCTCCGATATAGACATCCACGATCTCAGAGGTGGAGGCAAGATGACTTATCGTATCGGTTATTGCATCCAGGACTCCCGGATTAACTTTTTCCATCTCCGCGATGACCTTGTGTCTTATCCTGTTCCGGGTATATTTAACCTGGGCGTTTGAACTGTCTTCACGGAATTGTATCTTTTTTTCTAAGGCGAAGGATGCGATCTCCTTCCTCGATGCAAAAAGGAGCGGCCTGATGATCCCGTCATTGCTGCGGCTCATCCCGGTGAGTCCGCTGAGACCGGTGCCCCTGATCAGGTTGATGAGGAAGGTTTCGGCGTTGTCATTCAGGTTGTGCGCCACGGCTACAGCATCAAATCCCTCACTGTTTACAAGTGAACTGAACCATTCGTAGCGCAGCTCGCGGGCAGCCATCTGTACCGAGATCTTCTTTGCGGCGGCATGCCCCAGGGTGTTAAACCTGGTAGTGTAAAACGCAATGCCATGCTCGCTGGCGTAAGCAGCAACAAATTTCTCATCTCCGTCAGACTCTTCACCGCGGAGGCAGAAGTTACAGTGCGCAATGGCGTGATCCGTCCCGGTCTCCCGGAAGAGCCATGCCATAACCATCGAATCAATTCCGCCGCTGACAGCAACCAATATCTTACTGTGTCCGCTTAAAAGCCTTTCGTCTTTCGCAAAATCCAGAAACCTCTGAAGCATACCCTTTCGCTTTCCACAAAGTTACGCATCAAAAAGTAAAATGTCATTCCTCCCTAATAAAAAGAGACTACAGCACTCTGAGATTACAGGAAGGGTATCACCCCGGGAGGGTCAGGCTCAAAATCCCTGGGTTTAAGCCTGATCATGCCGTCAGCGGTGATCCATGATTTTACTGAATAGGGCGGTGTGCTGGGATACCAGGCGAACCTTATCTGCAGAGTATTCATCACGAGCTGGTCATTACGGATCCTGATTCCTGCACCCAGGGCAGGAACGGCATAGTAACCGCCGGCAATGAATCCCTCCCGCACAAGAATACCGATATCCGTAAAAACAAAGGGTGCAAGCCTGAAGCCCAGGACCGGCTTACTGATGAATAAAACCGGCTCAAGAGAGAATACGAGCCTGGTTCCCCCGCTGATTGAATCGTTCCTGAACCCTCTCACCAGTTCACTGCTTCGGAGGTAAAGACACTCATCGGTATAGCGGTTGAAGCCCCTTGTATAATAGATGTTCGCAAAAGTCCTGACCCTCGACCTTCCTGCCTGCATGAGCGGGGTGAAATATCGGAGGCTGGCATTAAGCATACCCTGTTCTGTTTTTCCCTGGTTGTAGAATGTGTTGATGCCTGCCCCGGCGTAGATATAACCAAAGCCGGTGAAGATGTTTCCATATGCCACCTTAAGCCCTGCATATGTCCTCAATTTGAATTCATTATTCTCCCTGCCGCCCTGGAGTTCAATCATATAACCGTATGGTATGTCTTCAGTGCGGCCATAACTATATATCAGTGAGGTGTTTATAAATCTCTGCGAGGAGATGGCCACGCTGCCGGTAACCAGTTTATAGCTCTGAAGGCGGTAATAGGACGAATCATTTATCTCAGGCCTCGCGAAGACGTTATTTTGCATGTATCTGCCGCTGAATATCAAACGTGTCACGCTGTTACGGTCAAGAATGAACGACCGTGCAGCCCAGTAATCCTGCCATGTGAACCTGAGAGGGGATGGGGTGAGCATTGTATCGAGGTCCTCAGTGGTATAGGTCGTTCTTATGGAAGCATACCATGCGTATCTTGTCTCTGATGTGATGAAATCGCGGCTTAATGCACCACCCATAATGGTGGTGCCCAGGCCGTCAGAGAACTCCAGGTCGAGGTCCGCGAAAGACCGCAAAATGTTTTTAACGGAGTACCGGATGCCAAGCCCCGGGTAGTCATATTCACCGAAGTCATAACTGGCAGTAAGGGTCAGCTCATGCCCGAGACCTGCAAGGTTGTTGTCGAACAGTTTTATCATCCCGGTGTTGACATCGTCGAGCATTACTCCGGCCCCGTATGGGTATTTTTCCCTGACGATCACCGCTACATCTGCTAAATTGCTGTCAACGGCCACAATTGTTATCCGTGCATCATCAACAAATGGAAGCTCTCTGAGGAGGCGCTCATTATCAGCCATCTCGAGAGCTGATACAGGGTCGCCCTCCCTGAACAGAAGATACTTGTTAAGAATGAAAGTTTTAGTCTTGGTATAGGTGGAGTTCAGTATCTTTTCTGCCTTTGACGGGTCTTTTGCGGTGGGGTTATCGATATTGGTTCCGAAGGCGTTAAGCCTTATTATCTCACTGCTTCTGATGATACGGCCTTCATACGGATCAAATGCCGATGTGCTTTTAAGGTTTTCCCTTGCAGACCCTTTTGCCGCCGGACTGACAATGATCATATCATACAGGAGACTGGTGATCCTTCGTTTTTCTGCCCGGATCTTCAGGGAGTCGTAGAAATCGACTGACAGGGTATCAACCTGACTCACCCCCTGGGCGCGAAGACCCGGGCCGGGAGAAGAAAACAGCAGGAGGAGGAGAATTAAAGATCCGAGGTGAATGATTTTAAAGCTGCATGGCTTCACTGCGTCTTTGAATTGGCATCCAGAATATCATCAGAATTAAACTGGAACCCCAGCCTTTTGCCGGTTATCAGTCTTGAGTGCTGAATTTTTGACTCCGCCTGACCTACGGAGGCTATCTTCACCGCATCGTAGGGCGGTACCAGAAGATCAAATTCGAGTGAATAACCTATGGCGGTATAGACGATCTTCTGCAATGACTCAACGCTGAAAGCTTCATTGCCATAGTTGGTAAAGAGCATTCCCATCTGCCTCTTCCCTTCCACGAAATACTGGTTCTCATGGTTTATGAAGATACGGGCGATAAGATATCCGAGATCATCCAGCCTTGAATATTTGAATGAATCGGCCAGGAAGTTGTATATGTTGATCATGCCGCTGTAGGCATTGTACTTGTTCTTCTGGATGTAAGACGTTTTCCATGCCGGATGGTCCCGGTCAAACTGGAAGATATTTGAATGCATGCTGAAGAGCAGCATGTCGGCGGCAACCATCAGCTGTGCATCGAAGGTGCTCCTGTCAGTATACTCCATCCGTACCCTGGGGTCAACCCCTGTGAGGTTGCTGTTCACCTCCCTGGCAAGGTTCTTCAGAATATCCTTGACCATCATGAAAGCCGTTCCTGTATTGTCAAACACCTTCTGTTTGAGAACTGACTTATTCTTGAGGGTGTCAACTATAATTAATTTTCTCTGGGTTGTTTCATCCGCCATGATAATGCTATTTACTCAACCTTACTAAATTAATGTTTTATTTAATATTTAATCGCGCCGGGGCGAATTAATATGCCCTGGCGAAAAGCACTCTCCTGTGCGAAGGCTTGCCCGTGAGGATGCATATCCCCTCTTCATCGGTACCGTTGAAAGGGATTGCCCTGATTGTGGCTTTGGTCATATTTTTTATCTGCTCCTCGGTCTCAGGAGTGCCATCCCAATGGGCCAGGACAAATCCTCCCTTGTTCTCTATGATGTCAAGGAACTCCTCCCATGTCTCTGCCCTGTAAGTATTCTGATCCCTGAACTCGGTGGCCTTCCTGAAGATATTTACCTGGATCTCATCCATCAGTGCGGTCACGTGTTCAACAATGTTTTCACGCCTGATGGTCTCCTTGGTCAAAGTGTCACGGCGGGCAACCTCCACTGTGCCTTCCTGGGCGTCACGCGGACCGATGGCAAGCCTGACGGGTACTCCCTTCAGTTCATATTCTGCAAACTTATAGCCCGGTTTCTGGGTGTCACGGTCGTCATATTTAACCGTCAGTCCCGCCTTCTCAAGCTTTTCCTTAAGGTCACGGGCAATATCCGAGATGCTGTCAAGCTGTTCATTGCCCTTGTAGATAGGCACAATAACCACCTGTATGGGAGCGAGTTTCGGAGGCAGCACCAGTCCGTTGTTATCAGCGTGGGCCATGACAAGGGCCCCGATAAGCCGTGTGGTAACTCCCCATGAAGTAGCCCATACATAATCGAGCTTCCCTTCACGGTTGGTAAACTGCACATCGAAAGCCTTCGCAAAATTCTGCCCCAGGAAATGGCTCGTGCCTCCCTGCAATGCCTTGCCATCCTGCATCAGCATCTCAATTGTATAAGTATCAATGGCACCGGCGAACTTTTCACTCTCGGTCTTGACCCCTTTTACCACAGGCACCGCCATAAAATTCTCCACGAAATCGGTATAAACTCCCTGCATCCTCAGAGCCTCCTCCTGTGCCTCCTCCTTGGTGGCATGGGCCGTGTGACCCTCCTGCCACAGGAACTCCGTCGTGCGCAGGAAGAGCCTTGTGCGCATCTC
This sequence comes from Bacteroidales bacterium, assembly GCA_041740815.1. Taxonomy (GTDB): domain Bacteria; phylum Bacteroidota; class Bacteroidia; order Bacteroidales; family VadinHA17; genus SR-FBR-E99. The sequence goes on along the minus strand of JBGSLG010000052.1, from coordinate 12,022 downwards.
CCACCTCACAACGTTGGCCCACTGGTTTATAAGCAGCGGGAGATCACGGTATGAATGTATCCAGTCCTTGTAGGTGTTCCATATAATGGTCTCAGATGTGGGTCTGACGATGAGCTCTTCCTCAAGCTTGGCGTCCGGGTCAACCACTATCCCCTTCCCGTCAGGAGAATTCTTGAGCCGGTAATGGGTAACAACGGCGCACTCCTTTGCAAATCCTTCAACATGAGCAGCTTCCCTGCTGAAGAACGATTTAGGGATGAAAAGAGGAAAGTAGGCGTTGACATGCCCGGTGGCCTTGAACATCCTGTCAAGCTCTGCCTGGATCTTCTCCCATATAGCGTAACCGTAAGGCTTGATCACCATGCAGCCCCGCACCGCTGAATTTTCCGCCAGATCGGCTTTTATCACCAGGTCATTGTACCATTGTGAATAATTTTCCTCCCTGTTTGTAAGAAACTTGGCCATTCTTAAGTTATAATATTTGAATAATTGTTAAATCGCAAAAATAGATTGCGTAAAAATAGACAAAACTTGCGAACCTAAAAGGCAGCAGACCATGAACAGAAAAATTTTACTCACAGCCATAGCCGTTGCAGTATCGGTGACAATTGCCACTGCATCGGACGGGACTCCTTCAGGGGGAGCAGGCAGTACACTTAACGCCAGCCAGCAGGTGATTGTGACCCGCTATTACAATCAAAGCGGTTATGAATACGCCTCCCGTATCAAGCGTTTCCACACCACGTATGTTACATTCGACTTCTATTCACCCGTTTACACCGAGACCTACTGGTACAGGTACACGCCCTATACGTGGGGAGTCTCCATCTATGACGACTGGCATTATTACGGCGCCGGCGCAACCGGATACGCATGGCGTAGCGGCTTCGGAGGTTCCTACTGGTGGGGATACGACACATGGCGGAATTATGACCCGTGGATGGGATACGGCTGGAATTCATGGAACAGCCCGGGGGTTAGCTACAGCGTTAACTACTACCTTGGCAGGCCTCACTACCACTACCCGGTGGCATATAATAACTGGAACAACCATTACTACCGGAACTATAACAGGCCGGTGACTGTCATCAACAACAACACATACAACTACTATTACGGCTCTGAGAAGAGAAACAGCTACCAGGGAAGCTCTTCAGGGTACAACCCCACAAACCCGAACACCTCCGGCCGAAGGGCAGGTTATACCTCAACCGGGGGCAGGAGCTCGGGTTCAGGAACTGCTCCGGCAACAACGGCAGGAGGCGGAACAGAGACCGGCACCCAGACCGGCAGTCAGGGCCGGACAAAGACAGGTACCCGGACCGGAACCCGGAGCACCCAGACAGGTACCCAGGGCCGCACTCAGACTGGCACCCAGGGCAGGACACAGACCGGTACCCAGGGCAGGACACAGACCGGTACCCGGACCGGTACCCGGAGCACCCAGACGGGAAGCCAGGGCAACCAGCAGACCACCACCCAGACGGGCAACCAGGGAGAAAACACAGGTACTGATGAGGCCACCGGCGAAAAGGAAAAGAGCAACAACGGCCTCCGCATGGGACAGCACAGGAGAGGCGTAGCCGACCCTGCCGATCCCGCAGACAACGGACTGCCCCGCACCAATAACCCGAACCTCAACGACCGTACTGATCCGGGCAGGGAGCAGGGCAATGCCAGCCGCAGCACTGGCACCAACAGCCCTCCGGCATCTGCTGACCGCGCCCCGGCAGGAGGCACACAGCAAAATAAGGTCCAGAGCACTGTGAGAACCACATCGCAGAGACGCGAGACGGTCATGCGCCAGGGAAGCCCGTCCGGCACTACGGCACCAAAGGAGACAACAACCCGTCAGGGTAGAGAAAAGAAAACAGAAAAGGCCTCAGAGGCAACCACTACGACAAAAGAAACGAAGAAAACAGCCTCCCCGGCACCGAAGAGACGATAATTGTGCTCCCTCCGGATATAATTGGTACGAAATTTGTATAAATTTGAGGTAGATAATTACAGGAGGGTAAAAATGAAAAAGTTTTGGTACATAATTCCGGCAGTACTCGTCACAGCAAGCTCGTGCACATCACTGAGCTATACGGGTAACACCAGCGACGACCTTTATTACAGGCCGTCAGAACAACCGGTTGTTGCATCACAGGGCCCGGTACAGCCAGCAAATGCAGGCCAGACTTACTATGATAATATCTTTGCCGCCGATACACTGATCGCTGACGAATATATTCCTGACAACGAATACCTGGCTTACAACGAGGCTGCAGTGGTAAACAACTACTACGGCAACAGCGCAGCTGAAAGCATATATCTCTTCAATGATGATTATTTCTATCCCTACTGGAGAGATCCGTTCTATTATTCACCGTTCTCAGGTAGGCTTGGCTTCGGCTACGGTTACTATGGTTCATACGGATATCCCTACTCATGGGGTTACGATCCTTTCTATTATGATTATTACTCACCATGGTCATACAGGCCCTATTATTCATACTGGGGCGGGTATCCTTACTATAATAACTACGGGTACTACGGATATAATTCCTGGTACTCCGGCTACCCTTCATATTATTACGGAAGCAATGATTATACTGCGAAGACCGGCAGACGTGGCGGTTACAGCACAATGTCAAGAGGCTCCTATACCAGCTCTGACACCCGGAGCAAGTCGGGCGTAGTACCTTCTTCAGGTACCTATAACACCAGGAGGAGCGTACCTTCATCTGCCGGCACATCACCCACTGGCACATCAACCACAGGGAGCCGCAGGGTTTCCTCAAGCCCCGGAACTGCAGGCACCCCTGCCACATCAGGAACACGCAGGCCCCCGCAGGAGACAGTTACAACTACCAAGTCAGGTACCACCCCGGGTGCAGCCTCACGTCCGGAATACACACGCCGCGAGTCAACCGGAACAGTTCAGACCCCGGTCAGAACACAGTCGCAGGTAAGACCCGACGGGCAGACGCCTGTCAGGACCCAGACCCAGACCCCGGTCAGGACTCAGACCCAGACCCAGACCCCGGTCAGGACTCAGACGCAGAGCACTAACAGGCCTCAGTACCAGACTACTGAAAGGACTTACACCCCGAGCTACAATAACCCGAGGGTAAGTTCAAGGCCGTCATACAACACCACCCGCAGCACCGGAACAGAGCAGAGCACCAGCCCGGTTTATAACAGGAGCACCCCCTCGCGCAGCAGCACCTCAGGATACTCGCCCTCAAGGTCGTCATCGCCATCAGTTCAGTACTCCACCCCTTCACGAAGTAGCAGCTCATCATCTGGCTCTACCAGGAGCAGCAGCGGTTCATCCTACTCCGGAGGCAGAAGCAGCAGCTACAGCTCAGGAAGCTCAGGCTCATCGGGCGGCAGCTACAGCTCAGGCTCATCATCATCGTCATCCTCATCATCGTCATCATCATCCTCTTCCTCCTCATCTTCAGGCGGCAGAAGGAGATAATATGTATCAGACCGATAAATAGTGTTTATGTTCCGCATAAGGCAGGAGCAAGGGGTTGTATATCAAATAATCAGGGAAATGAAAAAATTAATATTACTTATAGCCGTAACAGTTCTGATCCTCCCGGCACGGGTCAGCGGTCAGAACATGGATGATGCATTGAGGTACTCAAAGATCTTCTACCAGGGAACCGCCCGGTTCAATGCCATGGGAGGTGCCTTCACCGCACTTGGTGGAGATATCTCCTCAATAGCCCTTAACCCGGCCGGAGCAGGTGTCTTCCGTTCAACTGAGTTCACCGTCACTCCCATGGTACTGTTCCGTAACCTGAATACCGACTACAACGGGTTTGACAGAGATGATAACTTTTCAGGGGTGAATCTTGGACAGATAGGGGTTGTTTCATCATTTAGTACAGGGAAAACCTCAGGACTGTCGAACCTGAGCCTGGCATATACATTCAACAGGACAAACAACTACGTCAGGAATGCGGTGATCGACGGCATCAGTGACAACGGATCAATGGCCGACTTCTGGGCCCTGCAGGCCGGAGGCTACAGGACCGGTGAACTCGACGGAGCACCCTGGATGGCTTATGAAGCCTTCCTTATTGATACTCTGTCAGGCTACCTCGATGAGTATGCCTCAATATTCTCCTACTACGGCGATGACATACCCACATACGGCCAGCAGGTGAAAAGAACAATTGACAACGCCGGATACAGCAATGAACATACCGTGGCCCTGGGTGCGAATATGAATGACAAAGTCTATCTCGGCCTTGGTTTTGGTTTAACAAATATTTCATATACAGGACATTATAGCCACAGGGAGATAGATGAAGCTGAGAGAATATTCGATTTCGTAAACTTTACATACACTGACCACTTCAATGCAGCAGGGTCAGGATGGAATTTTAAGATCGGAGCAATTTTTAGACCGGTGGAGTCGCTGCGCCTCGGTGTCAGTTTCACAACGCCCACCATCTACACTGTTGAGGAGGTGTTCTACAACAGCCTCACGGCGAAACTCGATTATAACACACCGAATGACCCGACTGATGATGCCAATCCAGAGATAGATCAGGATGATCTCAGCTACCGCTACCGCATCACAACACCCTATCATATCAATGCCGGTATTGCATATCAGATTGGCAACTTTGGGCTTATAAGTGCTGATTATGAGTTCATTAACTATGCATCTGCGAGACTCAGCAACGGCCTTGACGGGTATGAATTCCAGGCCGAGAATGATGATCTTAAAGCCGAAATGAAAAGTGTCGGTAACCTGAGACTCGGTGCCGAGGTGCGTATGGGCGGGTTTTACCTCCGCGGAGGTTATAGCTATTACGGCTCACCCTTCCAGGATGGTACCCTTAATGAAGACTCTGATTCAAACGGCTTCAGCACCGGTATAGGTTTCAGACAGGATAAATTCTACGTTGATTTGTCATTGGTATGGCTGAACAGCTATGAAGCCTATATGATGTACCCCGATGATCCGCGAAGCACTCGTGAGTACACCAGTGATCCGGTTAACCTGAACACGAAAGACAGGTATCTTGCCATGACGGTTGGACTGAAATTTTAAAGTTGGTTAACGCTTTGAACTATCCAGGGACCTCAGCAGTAATGCTCCGGTCCCTGGTCCGTTATTGAGCAGCACGTCAATGATACTGAGCCTCCCGGTAAATCCGTGCTTCTCCCCGAATACCTGTGTGTAGGGGATCCGGGAATACCCTCTTACATCCGACGGACGTTTTGGGGAGATGGAATACCTGAAATCATCTTCACTGGTGCCTTCCGGCAGAAACTCTTCTGTAAACGCAATCTCACATCCCAGTCCGGCAGCCTCGCAGACTGACCTCAGTGCTTCGGTATTGAGATCCAGAAGAAAATCAAACGGCCTTGAGATGACCTGGCTGATCATGTCATAGTAGTATTCGAAAAAAGGGGCTGCAGCGTATGCAGACGTAATTCCCCTGAGGTGAAGGGCGCGCCAACGCCTGCTGTTGTCAATCCTCAGGTCTCTCATCGCCGTCTTGTGAAATGAGCCCCGCAAAACCGGAACGATGAGGGCAAGAGGCCCGTTGGCTCCCAGCACCATGCACCGGTTACGGTAGGTCTGCTTGAGGTAGTTCTCCTGCCTTTCAATAATGACTTTCCGGCTGGTGGCAATCAGGCTGAAGTATTCGGCCGGGGGAAAGTATGCCGATGAAAGGAGAACCTCTTCTCTCATTGCCGTTTACATCCTGTTTATCCTGCTGGCCGAGAAGCCTGCCCCGAAGCCGTTGTCAATGTTGACCACAGTCACACCGGCGGCACAGCTGGTAAGCATCGCCAGCAGGGCCGAGAGACCCTCGAAGGACGCCCCATACCCGACACTGGTGGGTACTGCGATGACAGGCATGTTCACCAGCCCGCCAATGACGCTGGCAAGGGCTCCCTCCATACCGGCAATGACAATACATACCTTGCACCCGCGTATCTCCGGCAGCTTGTCGACGAGCCTGTGAATACCCGCTACTCCCGCATCATATATCCTGATAACATTGTTACCCAGCAGTTCGGCCGTGACTGCTGCCTCCTCCGCCACCGGGATGTCGGAGGTGCCGGCTGTGATGATCGCAATTCTTGAGGCCGGAGGCTCTATCTCCTTCCTCCTTATGCTTATTATACGAGCGATATCATAATAGACTGCATCGGGGAAGAACGGACTGATATAGTCAAACATCTCCTTCCCGGCCCTGGTGCCGATCATGTTGTTCCCGTGCCCTTCCATTGCCCCGAAGATGGCTCTCACCTGCTCGGCCGTCTTGCCGGCGCAGTAGACTATCTCAGGATATCCTGTCCTCAGTTCCCGGTGATTGTCAATCCTGGCAAAACCCAGATCAGTGTAGGGGAAATCGCGCAGCTTCTCCATGGCTTCATCAACACTCACCGAACCGTTGCTGAGTGCTTTCAGTATATTTTCAAGCTCAATTGTATTCATATCTTCAGATAATTTTGTTCATACTTCCGCTGCGGTAACCTTCAATGTCTGCTGTAATATAGCTGTATCCCAGATTTTTGAGGGCGGCCGACATCTTAAGCCTGATCTCCTCACTGATTATTCCATCAAAGTGTTCCTTCCTGAACTCGATTCTGACAAGATCACCGTGTATCCTGACGCGCGCACCCGGGAATCCCATCGCTGAGACAATCCGTTCAGCATCTTCGGCTCTGCGAAGGTTCTCCGGCACTATTTCTGTATCATGCGGGAAACGGGTTAGCAGGCAGGTGTTTGACGGTTTGTCGCTTACCTCCAGTCCGGCTTCACGTGCCAGTTGCCTGATCTCAGCCTTTGTAAGGCCCGCTTCGGCGAGCGGACTCCTTATATTATACTCCCTGAGCGCTTTCAGGCCCGGACGGTAGTCGCCAAGGTCATCTGTGTTGGTACCGTCAAAAACATATGCAAAGCCTCCCTCTTTTGCTGCATCAGTAACTGCCTTCATCACCTCCCGCTTGCAGAGATAACATCTGTCAGGAGGGTTTGAACTGACGGCAACAGGTATCTCCATGCCTATTATCCTGTGCTCAATGCCCATACTGCTGCAGAACATGGTGGCATCGTCAACTTCGGAAGCGAACATGTACGGAGTTCTGATAGTCACAGCCATCACCCGCAGCTCACTTACACTGGCGGCAAAACTTACAAGGAAGGTACTGTCCGTACCGCCGGAAAGCGCTATCACAGCTGATCGCGCATCAGTAAGAATGGCCTGCAGTCTCTCTTTTTTCTCCGAAAGTATCATGGCTATTTCAGTGCCAGTGCTGTTATCTCCTGAATGACCTGCTTCATGGGCAGTCCTGTCTCCGCCGCTATGGCCGCACACCTGTCGGCTTCCGGCTTGACGGAAACAAGCCTGTCATTGAAATATGATTTCTTCAGAATCACCTTCCCGAAGCGGGTCTCAACCTCCTCAAAAACGCGGTGCAGCGTCTCCTTGACAAACGGTGTTACTCTCAGGCCAATGGTTGTCGACTCCGTAAAGAGTATCTCCCTGACGGCATCTTTCTGCTCTTCCTCGCAGATGACGCTGAGGGTGAAGGCCGGCCGGCCTTTTTTCATTATCACGGGACTGAACCAGACATCGCCGGCTCCCGCTGCAAACAGTCTGGCTGATATGTAATCTGACAGCTCGGGGTTCATGTCATCAACGTTACACTCTACCAGGTAAGCTTTATGACCTTTCTCTTCCTTGTGCCCCGTCTCCGCAAGAAATACCCTGAGAATGTTCGGTCTGGCAGGATTGATCTTCTGCCCGATACCGTAACCTGTGCTTTTGATGACGAACTTCATGTCTGCCGGCAGAGGCTCGGCAACTGAAGCTATTATTGCTGCTCCCGTCGGTGTGGTGGCCTCAAATGCAACGCCTCCGGTGTGCACGGGGAAGCCGGCAATTATCCGGGCCGTGGCGGGCGCCGGGACTGGCAGAAGGCCATGCTCGCATCGCACCATGCCGCTGCCAAGCTCTATGTCAGAGACATACACCTTATCCGCCCCGAGGGCATCAAAACATATGGCCGCACCCACAATGTCAACGATTGAATCTATTGCACCCACCTCATGAAAGTGGATCTCTTCCAGAGGTTTGTTATGCACTGCTGCCTCAGCCACCCCTATATGGCTGAATATCTTCATTGCCAGTACCTTGACATTCTGAGGCAGACTGCTGCCGTTTATTATCTTCTCTATGTCAGAAAGACTCCTGTGCCCCTGTTGATGATCATGAGAATGAAGGTTACTCTCCGGGTGATGCAGATCACCATTCTCTTGCCGGTGGTCGCTGTGATGATGGTCATTGTCATGGTCGAGTGCGTGATCATGTTCGTGCTCATGCCCATGTGTATGGCTGTGTTCGTGCTCATGCTCATGCTCATGTTCATGATCATGCCCGTGATCATGGCTGTGCGAGTGAAGGTGGTCATGTACCGTACCATCACCCTCATCAGTCACCACAGTGACCCTTGTACCCGTAATGCCGTGCCTCTGGTCGGTGACGATTTCAAGCCTCCATCCATCTATATTCAGTTTCTTCAGGCCGCTGATCAGGGTATCACGGCTGACACCCAGATCGACCATGGCCCCCAGGTTCATATCCCCGCTTATCCCCGAAAAACATTCGTAGTAAAGTATTTTCATTTTCCTTTAGGTTTTTTTAACACTTGCTGATCTGCTCACGCTGACCTGCAGGGCCATCTGCTCAGGCTGCTAATATAAGAATACAGAGCCGATATATTAAAAAAAATGTTTACTTTGCATCTTCTCATTTTTGGGGTAATATTTTGATATAGCAGGGAATGAAAAGAAGAAATTTTTTGCGCAGTTCGGTAGGTGCCGGACTTGCCGCTGGTGCTTATATGAGTTTTGGTCGTTACGGGGATGCTCTGGCCGGTACACCGCTGCCCGCGGGAGCCAACTATGACCTTGTGGCAGTTATGGGCGGTGAGCCTGCAGCCATGTTTGACATGGGTATTCAGGCTCTCGGAGGGATGGGAACATTCGTTGGTAAAGGACAAAAGGTACTTGTTAAACCGAACATAGGATGGGATGTCGTTCCTGAAAAGGGTGGCAACACCAACCCGGCTCTCGTCAGAAGAATTATAGAACACTGTTACAGGGCCGGTGCAAAAGAGGTCTATGTCTTCGACAACACCTGTGACAACTGGATAAAGTGCTATAAAAACTCAGGCATTGAACAGGCAGTAAAGGATGCCGGGGCCAAGATCGTTCCGGGCAACTCGGAGAGCTATTACCAGGAGGTGACTATTCCCAACGGGAAAAAGCTCACAAAGACCAAGGTCCATGAACTTGTGCTCAGCAGTGACGTTTTTATCAATGTTCCTGTGCTCAAGCACCACAGCTCCGCAAGGATGACAGGCGCCCTCAAGAACATGATGGGAGTAGTATGGGACCGCAGTTACTGGCACAGGAACAATCTTAACCAGTGCATAGCCGATTATGCTCTCTACTCTAAGAAACCGACGCTGAACGTTATGGATGCCTACAACGTGATGATGCGCAACGGTCCGCGCGGTGTTTCAAAAGAAGACCTGTCCAACATGAAATCACTCATGATCTCAACCGACTGGGTGGCGATTGATGCCGCAGGTGCCAAGATGATGGGCAAGGAACCCTCATCAATTGAACACATAGCCCTGGCAGCCGGAATGGGCATCGGCAAGATGGACCTGGCAACAATGAATATCCACAGGATGAAAATGTAGGTGTCCATGAAGTCATCTGCACTGAAACATATTCGTACAGTATTTTCTGCTCTTGTCCTTCTTCTATTCGTCTTTCTATTCATCGATTTCAGAGGCACTCTTGGGGAAAAGACCTTCGGCCCGATCCTCTACCTCCAGTTCGCACCCTCACTCCTGAAGTTTGTGGTTGCCGGAGTGGCAACCGCCACAGGGTTTATAGTGATAATAATCCTTACTTTACTGACCGGCAGGACCTATTGCAGCTTCCTCTGTCCCCTGGGTATACTACAGGATGGCATCAGCCGGGCAGGAGGACTGTTCAAGAGACGGTTCCGCAGATACGGGTACAAGAAACCATACACGATTCTCCGCTATTTCATACTGGTGCTTACTGCCGGAATACTTCTTCTTGGCGGCGTATATGTGCTCACCATACTGGACCCCTACAGCACCTTTGGCCGCTTCATGACCTATTTTGCCAAGCCTGCAGTTCTCCTTGTAAATAACCTCCTTGCAGCACTCCTTGGAGAATTTGATATCTACACCATTTACAGGATTGACATCAAGCCCTATGAACTTGCTGCATACATCATTCCGGTAGCATTCCTGCTGCTCATCGGCTTCCTGGCCTTCAGGTACGGAAGACTCTACTGTAACACCGTCTGTCCGGTCGGAACCTTTCTCGGACTGCTGAGCAAGCTCTCTCTCTTCAGGATCAGGTTCGAAGAAGACAAATGCACCCGTTGCGGCAGGTGCGCCATGGCCTGTAAATCGTCATGCATCGATTTCCTTAACAAGCATGTCGACGTGAGCAGGTGTGTCAACTGCTTCAACTGCATTGACTCATGCAAGGATAACGGTATGTCATACGGCCCCGTGAGGCTGAAACGCAGGACCGGCAAGGAGAGCGATACCGATGCATCCAGGCGCAGTTTCATTACCGGCTCGCTGGTGCTGCTCGCAGGCGGAACACAGCTTGTACGCGCACAGAATACCACAGTACCTACTCCTACAAAGGATTCTACGGTGAAGGAAGACAGGCTCTACCCTGTGTCGCCTCCCGGCTCAATAGGTATTGCTTCATTTACCTCAAGGTGCACGGCCTGCAACCTATGTGTAACAGCCTGCCCTACCAATGTTATTCAGCCTTCTGTCAGTGAATATGGATTTGCCGGTATCATGCAGCCCAGGATGGACTTCCACAGTGGATTCTGCAACTACGACTGTAACCGCTGTACCGATGTCTGCCCCACAGGCGCCATCATGCCACTGATGATGGAAGCCAAACAGCTGACACAGCTTGGCAAGGCTGTCTTCATTAAGGACAACTGCATCGTCAGCACTGAGAAGACGGCCTGCGGTGCCTGTTCGGAGCATTGCCCCACCAAAGCATGTCATATGGTTCCTTTCGAGGGAAACCTGCTTATCCCGGAGGTGAAGGATGATATTTGCATCGGATGCGGGGCGTGCGAGTATGCCTGCCCCACAAAACCCTATAAGGCTATCTTCGTCGACGGAAATCCTATCCATGAAGCAGCCCTCAAGCCCGAAACAAAGGAGCTTGAATCCGTACCTGTCGACTTCCCCTTCTGAGCCCCTTTGATTTATTCGGCTTCAGGGCCGGCCCGCAGTGAGCCGTTCCTTCCGGAAGTTTGAACTGAGGGTTAAAAAATTCGAAAACATGATAATTGTCGTGAAAGACAGCGCTTAATTCCATTAATTTGCGCTATCTTTTTTTTGCGAATTTTTAAACCGTCTATTCTATGAAACCCACACATATTGAGCATATTGGCATAGCCGTCAACTCAATTGCCGATGCAATTCCCTTCTATGAGAAGGTTCTGGGTCTGACATGTTACAACATTGAAGAGGTTGCTGACCAGAAGGTGAAGACTGCCTTCTTCATGATCGGACAGACCAAGATCGAGCTGCTCGAGTCAACTGACCCCGAAGGACCCATTGGAAAATTTATTGAGAAGAGAGGGGAGGGCATCCATCATATTGCATTTGCCGTCGAGAACATCGGTCATTGCCTGCGTGAGGCGGAGGCGGCAGGAGTAAGGCTCATTGACACTGAACCGAGACGCGGCGCCGAGGGGATGAACATCGCCTTTCTTCATCCTAAATCCACAGTCGGGGTTCTGACAGAATTCTGCGAAGACAGCAACAGAGATAAAAACAAATAATAAGATTCGATGAACAGTCAGGAAAGAATCCAGCAACTCCTTGATTTCAGGGATAAAGCACGCAAAGGCGGAGGTGATAAACGCATTGATGACCAGCACTCAAAGGGTAAACTGAC
>JBGSLG010000051.1:0-7686 GCA_041740815.1 Bacteroidales bacterium | reverse complement strand
ACTATGCTTGCCGCGGGCGTGTCAAGCCGTGGAGCCGCAGCCATTGTCACCTCCTGGTGCTTCTCCTCTTTTGCCAGCTGTTCGCGGAATGAGTCGAGCTCTTCACGCACCTCCTTCGTTGCCTCCTTCTCAGCCTGGGCCTCGCGGATAGTGCGGATTGTGTTCTCGATCATCCTGTTTGTGTCTCGCAGGAGTTCTTCCGCCTTGTTCTTTGCCTGGCCGATGATCTCCTTTTTCTGTGTCTTTATGTCGCCTATCTGAGCCTCGTAAGATGCGATCAGCTCCTCGAGCCGCTTCTCATGCCTGTGAACGGCCTCGCGTTTCTTCTCCCAGTAGCGTTTATCACGTGCAATCTCACGGAGGTTCCGGTCAAAATCGACATTCCCCTCGCCTGCCCTTGCTGCGGCATCCGTTAGTATCTCATTGGGCAGTCCAATCTTCTTTGCTATCTCAAAGGCGAAGGAGCTTCCCGGCTTGCCCTGATCGAGCCTGAACAGTGGTTGCATCAGCTGGTTGTCGAATGCCATGGCGCCGTTGACTATTCCCTCCTGCGATGTGGCGAAGTGCTTCAGGTTGGTATAGTGTGTGGTGATGACGCCATAAGCGGCGCGGCTGTTCAGCTCCGCCAGGATCGCTTCAGCAATGGCGCCGCCGATGACGGGTTCGGTGCCTGTCCCGAACTCATCTATCATCACCAGTGAGCGACCGTCGGCGTGCCTTAGCATCTGCTTCATATTGATCAGATGCGAGCTGTAGGTACTCAGATCATTCTCAATGCTCTGCTCGTCGCCTATATCAATAAAGAACTTGCCGAAGATACCGGTCTCAGTGCCCTCGTCAACCGGGATTGTCATCCCGCACTGGAGCATATACTGCACCAGGGCCACTGTCTTGAGGCACACCGACTTACCTCCGGCGTTGGGTCCTGAGATGACAAGGATGCGGTCCCTGCTGTCGATTGTAATTGTCAGGGGCACTACCTGCCTGCCTGTCGTGCGGGCAAAGGAGAGGGTCAGCAGCGGGTGGCGTGCGTTGATCCACCGTATGTGCGGGGCGTCAGAAACCGGCGGCTTTATGCTATGCAGCCTGAGGCCGAAGAGTGCCTTGGCCCTTATAAAGTCTATCTCCGCAAGGAAATCGAAGTTCGTCTCCAGGTCGTCAATATATGGCCTGATTGTGTCAGCCAGTGCGGTCAGAATCTTTACTATCTCGCGCTTCTCCTGGTGCTCGAGCTCGGTGATCTCGTTGTTCAGCTCCACCACCTCAGCCGGCTCAATGAAGACGGTTTTGCCGGTGGCTGACTCATCATGCACAAAGCCTTTTATACTGCGTTTGTTGGATGCGCTGACGGGGATAACGCCGCGGCCGTTGCGCACCGCAACAGTGATGTCACGGTCTATGATACCGTCGGCCTGTGCCTGGCGCAGAACGGAGTGCAGTTTTCTGACCGCCGCGAGGTTCTTGGATGCAAGGTCGGCCCGTATTGATTTCAACGCCGGGGAGGCGCTGTCACGCACCTTGCCATCCTTGTCAATGATACGGTCAATAGCCTCTGTGACAAAAGGATAATAGACTACAGCACCTGCCATGACGGATAGCAGCGGGTACCGTCCGTCCTTCCTGTTTTTGAAAAACCCGATGATTCGCCTGACGGTGTCAAGTGAGCCACGCAGGGCGACAACCTCCTCAAGCTCGGGGAAGGTGCCTTCCACACGCAGCTTCTCAAGCATGGCGAAGGGGTCATTGTAATTGTCAGAGGGGAACTGTTCGCCATAGGAAAGGATCTGCTGAAACTCCTCCGTCAGTGCCAGCCGCTGCCTGACATCATCGGCTGAGAAGGAGGCCTTCATGGCTTCCATCCTTCGTACACCGGCAGGACTGAGGCAGCCGGAGTTAAGCTGCTCTCTGATGCGGTCAAATCCTATTTTCAGTTCGTATGTGTCGGGATAGATCATTTAATGCTCGTCTCAGCGCAAAAGTAAAGTTAATTAATGTTAATGCATCACAGGTGTAAAACTTATGCCCCTATATTTATTCACCTAAAAATAAAACACAGATGAAGAACCCATTTTATGCCGTAAGGACTGCGCTTGTCACAGCTCTCCTTTTTGCCTTGATCATGCCGGTCTCCTCCCAGGAGATTGCCGTGGACCTGGATATGGTTTACAAGATCAGGCAGGAGGGCCAGCGCAACTCAGATATTGAAACACTATCATACATCATGACCGATCTTGCCGGACCGCGTCTCACCGGGTCACCGGGTCTTGATCGCGCCAATGAGATCGCCAGGGCCAAACTCGCTGAGTACGGCCTCTCCAATGTTCGCATTGAGACGGTCAGCGAATTCAGCCGCGGCGGATGGGATTACACGAAAGCTTATGCTGCCATGACGGCACCATATTATAATAACTTCTCAGTCACCCCGGTGGCCTGGACTTCGGGTACCGGCGGACTTATTAAGGGCGAGGTCATCCTTGTTGATATAAAAAAGGTCGAAGACATAGAACAGTATCGCGGGAAGCTGAACGGAAAGATCATCATGGCGCCCTCTTCGTCGCAGTATGAGGTGAACTGGGAGCCACTCGCCAGCAGGTACACTGATGAGGAGCTGGAGAATCTCTCGATGGTTCAGGCAGGCGGATCGCCATCACGAAGGATGATGGGCGACTACATGGCGATGCGCGAGCTTCGCAGCAAGATGGTTGAGTTTCTGCGCACAGAGAATGTGGGAATGATCATCAACCAGGGCAGCGCCTTCAACATTCCGCGGTCATCCGGATCATCATATGACGGCAAGGGTGTGCAGCCTGTCACTGAGGTCAACATACCGCAGGAGGCCTATGGCCGCATGGAGCGCCTGCTGAAGCGCGGTGAGAAGGTGGAGATTGAGGCTGAGATAAAGGCTGAATTTACTCCCGGTAAGAATGTATATAATGTCATTGCTGAGATTCCGGGCACCGATCCCAAACTCAAGGATCAGGTTGTGCTGCTCGGGGCGCACATCGACTCATGGCACGGCGGTACCGGTGCTGCTGACAACGCATCAGGATGCATCGTGATGATGGAGGCCATAAGAATCATAAAGGCGTTGGATGCCAAACCGAGGCGCACCATCCGCATCGCGCTGTGGGGCGGCGAAGAGCAGGGTCTGCTGGGCTCACGCGGCTATGTGAGTAAATATCTCTATGACAGGGAGAAGCAGGAGAAGAAACCAGGCTATGAGAAGTTTTCCGTTTACTTCAACATGGATAACGGCACAGGTCGTTACCGCGGCATCTATCTCCAGGAAAACAATCCTGTCAGGCCCCTGTTCGAGGAGTGGATGGAACCCATGGAGGACATGGGATTCAGCACCATAGCCATACGCAATACCGGAGGCACTGATCACCAGAGCTTTGACGGTGCCGGCCTTCCCGGTTTCCAGTTTATCCAGGATGAGATTGAATATGGTCGCGGCTACCACACCCTGGCCGACACATGGGAGCGACTGCTGCTTCCCGATCTGAGGCATAACGCCATCATCACCGCCTGGCTGGCATGGAATGCCGCGATGAGCGACAGCATGGTTCCCCGCAAGCCTGAGATGGCAGTGAGGCAGCAGGGATCGCCTTCAGGGTTCTGACCCCCGATAAAAATATTTAAGACCTTCTGTTGAAATTTCTGTTTATTACAGCAGAGTCCCGCAAAATTGCGGGACTCTTTTTTTTTACCGGAGGTGCCGTAAGACACCTCCGGACTGTTCTCCCCTGTCGGGAGGGCTATGTGCGGCAGGTAATTATTTTGCCTTGCCTTCGAGATCAAGTATGAATGCATATTCGAGGGCGACAGTCTTCAGTCGCTCAAACCTGCCTGATGCACCGCCGTGACCGGCAGTCATATTAACATCCATGATGAGGATGTTGTCATCAGTCTTCTTGTCGCGCAGCTTGGCGACCCATTTGGCCGGCTCCCAGTACTGTACCTGTGAATCCCAGTAGCCTGTTGTGACAAGCATGTGGGGATACTCCTGCTCCTTCACCTGGTCATAGGGTGAGTATGAGAGCATATAGTCATAGTATTCCTGTTTGCGCGGATCGCCCCACTCATCCCATTCAAAGGTTGTGAGCGGAATTGTTGCATCGAGCATTGTACTCACGACGTCAACGAACGGGACCTGTGCAATAATACCGTTGTATAACTGCGGTTCCATATTCACTATGGCGCCCATCAGGAGTCCGCCTGCACTGCCGCCCTGGGCATAGAGGTGTTCTGGCGAGGTGTATTTTTCATTTATCAGAAACCGTGCACAGTCGTTGAAGTCGGTGAAGGTGTTGATCTTCTTCAGCAGCTTGCCGTCTTCGTACCACTGGCGTCCCATCTCGCTGCCTCCCCTGATGTGGGCGAGAGCATAAACGAACCCGCGGTCAAGAAGGCTTATTACCGACGAGCGGAATGAGGGGTTGGTTGAGCTGCCGTATGAGCCGTATGAATAGAGCAGCATCGGGGCAGTACCATCCTGCACGAATCCCTTGCGGTAGACAAGTGAAACCGGCACCATTGTGCCGTCACCGGCGGTGGTCCAGAGGCGTTTCGACTCATAATTGTTTTTATCGAATCCTCCCAGAACACTGTCTTGCTTCAGCAGCATCTTTGTCTTTGCTGCCATGTCATAATCATAGACCGAGTTGGGGGTTGTCAATGACGAGTAGCTGAACCTGAGAAGGGTTGTGGCGGCGTTTGGATTGATACTTATACCGGCGGTATATGTCTCTTCACCGAAATCGAGGAAATGCTCTGATCCGTCTGCCAGACCGATGATGCGTAAGTTAGTGAGTCCCTTAATCCTCTCATCGGCAACGAGGTAGTTGTCAAAGATCTCAAAGTTCTCAAGCAGCACGTCCGTACGGTGGGGTATGACTTCTGTCCAGTTGGCCATGCCAATCTTGTTGTCAGCGCACTTCATGAGTTTGAAGTTCTTTGCGCCGTCAGCATTGGTCATGATATAAAACTGTCCGTTAAGGTGTTCAACAGAGTAAAGGCGATCAACGGTACGGGGTTCGAAGATAGTCACCTTACCATCGGGTTTGTCTGCTTCGATAAGGCGAACCTCACTTGTAAGGGTCTGGCCTGAGGTGATTGTAATGTATTTTTTGCTCTTTGTCTTGCCCAGGTAGACTGAGAAGGTCTCATCGGTCTCGTCGAACACAACCTTATCCTCGGATACAGGGGTACCCAGCACATGCTTCATGATGACGGCGGCTCGGAGAGTCTCGGGATCCTTTTTCACATAGAAAAGGGTCTTGTTATCGGCTGCCCAGACGCCCTGGCTGGTGGTATTGACTATCTCGTCAGGGAGGAGCTGGCCTGTGTTAAGATCCTTTACAAAAATTGTATACTGCCTGCGGCTGACATGGTCAACACCATAAGCCAGGAGGTTGTTGTCGGGGGAGACTGAACCCCCACCGACGCTTGTGAAGTCGTTTCCTTCAGCCAGGAGGTTGACATCAAGTATCACCTCGGGTGTTTCGGTACCGTCTTTTCTCCTGTACATTACAGGATACTCCTTGCCTTCAAAGTATTTCGAATGATACCAGTAACCGTTGTCGAGGTATGGTACTGTTTCATCGTCTTCCTTTATGCGACCTTTTATCTCTTCAAAGAGCTGCAGCTGAAACGCATCAGTGTGTTTCATCATTGCATCAGCATAGTCATTCTCGGCATTGAGGTAGGCCAGGACCTTTACGGTCTGTGAGTCAGGTGTTTCGGCGTTCTTCTGTTCATCGCTAAGGCGAATCCAGAAGTAATCGTCTACGCGTTCGTTACCGTTGTTCTCAACAACGAATGGAATTTTTTCAGCCACAGGGGGCTGGGGTTTTTTGCCACAGGATGCCAGCATGAGCATCATGGTTGCGGCGGAGAATAGCAGAATGGTCTTTTTCATAAAAAATGTTTATAGTTAATATGTCGTTCTAAGTATGTCGGAAGGTCGGAAGGTCTGAGGTCTGAGGTCTGAGGTCTGAAGGTCTGAGGCCTTGCGGTCCTGCAGTCTAAGTATCTGACTATCAATTCATAATTCCTGATTTCAATTCATATTATGACTGAAGACTGAGGACTGAGGACTGCCGACTCACTATCGCCTACTGCCTACTGCCTACTGCCTAATCCCTTAAGCGTCAGCTGTATTCGTTTACGTGCAAGGTCAACGCTCAGCACCCGCACAATGAGCTGCTGGTGGAGTTTGACAACCTTTGACGGGTCATCAACGTAGCGGTCTGCCATCTGCGAAACATGCACCAGTCCGTCCTGCTTGACACCTATATCTACAAACGCTCCAAACTTCGTAATGTTCGTCACAATACCAGGCACTTCCATTCCCTCCTTCACATCCTCGAGAGTATGTATATCCGCGAAGCTGAACTCCTGTATTGCTGACCGCGGATCGCGGCCCGGTCTGGCCAGCTCGAGCATGATATCCTTCAGTGTCGGCAATCCTGCTTCGGGAGTAACGTATCTCTCGATATTTATCGCTTTGCGTCTTGAATCATCGTCTATCAGTTCAGCCACCGTGCAGCCGGTATCCTTAGCCATCCTCTCAACGATATGATAGCTCTCGGGGTGCACTGCGGAGGAATCGAGCGGGTTGACGGCGTTTCGTATCCTGAGGAACCCGGCGGCCTGTTCATAGGCTTTGTCGCCCATACGCTTGACCTTCATCAATTCGGCACGCGATCTGAAGGGACCCTTCTCCGTGCGGTGATCGACGATGTTCTGCGCCAGCTTCGGTCCCAGTCCGGAGACGTATGTAAGCAGGTGAGGACTTGCGGTGTTGACCTCCACTCCCACCGCGTTGACGCATGACATCACCACCTCGTCGAGGCTGGTCTGCAGTCGCGTCTGGTCGACGTCGTGCTGGTACTGGCCCACGCCAATTGATTTGGGGTCAATCTTCACCAGTTCGGCCAGGGGGTCCATAAGGCGGCGGCCGATTGATACAGCGCCGCGGACTGTCACGTCTTCATCGGGGAACTCATCGCGGGCTGTCTTTGATGCTGAATAGATTGATGCGCCTGCTTCGCTCACCACATATATCTTGATTGCCGGTTCCTGAGGAAGGTATTGTCTGATAAACTCCTCCGTCTCGCGACTGGCTGTGCCGTTGCCGATAGCGACAGCCTCTATGCTGAACCTGTCAATGAGCGACAGCATTTTGCTCACGCTCCGGGCAGTCTCATTCTGTGGCGGATGGGGAAAAATCACGTCATGATGGAGCAGTGCCCCCTGCCTGTCGAGGCATACCACCTTGCATCCGGTCCGGAAGCCGGGGTCCAGGGCCAGGACGCTCTTCTCACCCAGGGGGGCGGAGAGCAGTAACTGTCGGAGGTTGTCGGCGAAGACGCGTATTGCCTCCTCGTCGGCCTTCTCCTTTGATGACTTTCTGAATTCGGTCTCCATTGACGGCGCCAGCAGCCGGCTCCAGCTGTCAGCCACAGCCGATTTAACCTGGCGGGCCGCGGCATTATTAGACTTTATAAACTGTTTCTCAATACTCTCAACGGCATCAACCTCTGACGGCATGATGGCAAGCCTGAGGTAGCCCTCCTCCTCGCCGCGGCGCATCGCCAGCAGCCTGTGTGAAGGACAGCGGCGCAGTGGTTCCGACCATTCGAAGTAGTCGCTGAACTTGCTTCCCTCCTCCTCCTTGCCCTT
>JBGSLG010000050.1:0-25069 GCA_041740815.1 Bacteroidales bacterium | reverse complement strand
GCCATGAACTGCATCGTGCCCATATCCATGAAGATATTCTCGAACTTGACCTCAACCTGAAGATAATGGTTCGTTGTGGACCAGTCAATCGCGGTAAAAATACCAAGGACCGGATCCCCCTTGCCGATGGTGAGTGAAAAGACACCATATCTTGAAGTCGTTATACCTGTAAATACTTCCTGGTAGACCACCGGTCCTGAAGGAGAGGCTGTTCTTATTGAAAACCGCACCTCGATATCCGTGTTCACCAGCTCATCTCCGTTATTGTCACGGGCTACCGCCTGGTAATTGATTCCTCCGGGAACGGTATTCTGTGCGCTGACTGTCTGTGTCCCGGCAATTATTACCACCAGGAGTGTCAGAATAAAAGTGCAGACTCTTCTCATACCTTTCGCTTTACAGTTTATCAATCTTAAAAGACCTGTTTATAACACCGTCTGAACTAATAACAGTTGCAATATATATCCCGTTCGCGTATTGTGTCATGTCTATATCCATAATGTAATCATGATCGGGCGAGAGATCGAGATCCTTTGAAT
This sequence comes from Bacteroidales bacterium, assembly GCA_041740815.1. Taxonomy (GTDB): domain Bacteria; phylum Bacteroidota; class Bacteroidia; order Bacteroidales; family VadinHA17; genus SR-FBR-E99. The sequence goes on along the minus strand of JBGSLG010000050.1, from coordinate 24,530 downwards.
ATATAAGGGAACCGATCAGGTTGATGACGGTGATCTTGTAGTGCCTGGCCAGAATGCCGTACATCCTGATGTATAAAATGCGATAATTGTTTTCAGTGAGCGGATTGGGGAAGAAATCGACACCGTTCCCTTCCCGTACCGGGAGAGACTTTTCCGGAATGAACCTCGGCTGCTGAAACCCCTGGGAGATATTATAAAACGAAGGCAGTGACACTTCCACCGCTGTCTCTCCAACCGTCTGCTGGTATGTTTTCCCTGTCAGGGTCACAAGGTTGCCCGCCGGCACAAGAACCTGGTGCGACAGGTTATAGGCCTTCTGTGAAAACGCGAGCGAGCACGTAAGTGCAAGGAAAATACCTGTTAACAATCCCTTCATACCACAGAACATTGTATAATCCGTGCCAAAAATAGCATTTTTTAAATAGAATCGGGCCTTTCGAAGATCAGTTTCAGGCTTTTAAGAGGCTCAATCATCCTGAAGGTGAGGGCGACAGCCATGCCGGTGATAAGCTGCAATATCGCTGCTGCCATCCATGGCACGCCGGTCAGTCTTAATAACCGGCCGGAAACAGAGGTTATTATCAGCATGAGTAGATAGAGTAACACGCTTTTCAGGGCCACGGTCCTGAACATGGTTTTTTCTGTTGCCAGAACACATGCAATAGCCACGGCAGCCTGGGTAACGAGAGCTGAAAAGGCTGCCCCGACAGCCTGGTGAGATGGAATTGCAACAAGGTTAAGCGTGATGTTCAGCACCATCCCCCCCATGGTTATCAGTCCCAGCAGCCTGAAGCTACCAGCTGCAGTAAGCATTGTGCTGAAGATATAAATTATGGCCACCGGTATGAGCGCCAGCATCAGGAATATGAAGGCGTGTGTGGCGCCTGCGGCCGGTGCAACATACAAAAGGTCAAGGATCTCGCCGGGGAAGCAGGCAAGGGTTACTGCTCCTATGCCCAGCGGGGGCCAGCAGCATCCTGCCGGCCGTGATGGCCAGTGGCCTTATGTTATTGCCTGCCGACAGCTCCTTTGACATAATCGGCAGGAGCAGCCCGCCGAACATCACCGGGATCATTGCAAACGCATCAAAGAGCCTGAATGCCTGGGCATAGACGCCTGCCTCCTGCGCGCCGTCGGGCAGCAGCCTCTCGAGCAGCACCGTGTCGATGCGCCAGTAGAGTGTCATTGCAAACACCACGACAGCATAGGGCAGCCCGGCAGTGATGATGCTCTTCAGGACACGTGCATCAGGCCTTACCCCGGAGACACCTCCCCTTCGTATCACGATGACCAGGGCCACGCACATGATAATGAAACAGGCTGCTGTCTGCGACCACACAAACCACTCTATCCTGAAGGGATCCTGTGTCACTCCTCCCCAGAGAAGAAACGAGCAGATGATTATCATCACCAGCCTGTCTGCAACAGATAGCAGGCTGTCGAGGAACAGGAACTGCATGCCGCTTATGTTTGACCGGAGCCAGAGAATCATTGAAACCATCACCTGATTCACCATCAGCACCAGAAGCAGGGAGATCTGCCTCCCTGAATATCCGAGAGCTACCGCCACAGTCATAGTGACAAGGAAATATGCTGCAGTAAGAAGGAGCCGGAGAAGAAGCACATTGCCGAACCAGAGCTTCACCCTGGACGGATCAGCCGAGACAGCCCTGTTATTGAACCCTGACAATCCCATGTCAAGCAACAGCGTGAAGAGTACCGAGAAGCTGAACAGGGAGAAATAGCCGCCGTAGGCAGCCTCGCCCACAACATTCTGAACAGTGCGGTCAATGCCAAGAACCCAGAAGGCCTTGACAAGGACACTCACCGTCAGAAGGAAAGCAATATTTATAAGGAATTTTCGCCTCAAGGTGATCTCAGTCTCACTTTTTCAAAAAGAATGACAATTTATAAATTAATTACCACATTTGTAGCTCATAAGCGGCAGTGGAAAAATGATTATCGCGATTAACGCACGTACTCTCAGAGCTGTTCCTCACGACGGAATCGGGTGGTTCACCCATGAGGTTGTGAGGGGTATTGTCAGTGCCCATCCCGAACACCGTTTTGTGCTAATTGGCGACAGGAGTTATGACGTGCTCCCCGTGGAAGGAGATAACGTTGAATATGTAACCATCCCGCTGCGTACGGTTCACCCGCTGTTGTGGCATGCATGGCATGAGTATCTGCTTCCGGGAGTACTGAAGAGGTACGGTGCCGATCTGTTTGTTGCCCCTGACGGGATCATGCCGTTGCATACTGATGTGCCCTGTATTCCGGTTATACACGATCTGAATCACGAGCATCGTCCGGGGGATATTCCGCCACGTGAACGCCATTTCTACAGTCGCTATTTCCCGCTTTTTGCCCGCAAAGCGAAACGGGTTGCTACCGTCTCTGAGTTCTCTGCGAATGACATCGCGGCCACTTACGGGATCAGTCGCGATAAAATTGACGTTGTGCCGAACGGTGTAGCCGATATCTTTTCACCTCCCCTTCCCGGGGAGGCAGAAGAGACGCGCAGCGATTTCACCGGCGGGAGGCCTTACTTCCTGTTTGTCAGCAACTTCTCACCACGCAAGAATATTGAGGCGGTTATCAGGGCGTTTAATCTGTTCAGGAGCAGGAGTAACAGTGACCATGTGTTGCTTCTTGCGGGCCGGCGGCTCTATCTCACGCGTGAGATCGACCGGGAGCTGGAGGCGTCAGTTTACAGCAGTGACATTTTATTCACCGGTTCTGTCACGCGCGATGTGTTGCGCCGGCTCTACGGCGGGGCTGTGGCGCTGACGCTGGTGCCGTGGTTTGAGGGCTTCGGGATACCTGTTGTAGAGGCACAGCGATGCGGTACCCCGTGCATCCTGTCGGACAGCTCGTCGCTGCCCGAGGTGAGCGGCGGCGCGGCGCTCTGCGTCAGCCCCGCTGACGCAGGTGCCATAGCCGGGGCTATGGCACGGCTCGTCTCCGACGAGGCGCTGCGCCGCCGCCTCGCCCAAGAGGGAAGACAAAATTCACTCCGGTATACCTGGGATAACGCGGCCGCGGAGATGTGGAACAGCATCACAAAAGCTATAAACCCCATAAGCTGATGCTCAAACCCTATTTTCTCGACGGCATCAGGGAGGCAGGCTGCGACGAGGCCGGAAGGGGCTGCCTGGCAGGACCGGTATACGCAGCCGCCGTGGTGCTGCCAAAGAAATACCGCAACAGAGAACTGAACGACTCCAAACAGCTGACACGCCGGCAGCGCGAACGTCTGCGCGAGGAGATCACCTCCAGGGCCGTTGCATGGAGCATAGCCTCATGCACCAACACCGAGATAGATTCGATGAACATCCTCCGGGCATCAATAACTGCCATGCACCGTGCCATCAGCGGCCTCAGGGAGAAACCTCTCCTGCTGCTGATAGACGGCAACAGGTTCTATACATACGAAGACATCCCCCACCAGACAATCATCCGCGGTGACGCCACATACCTCTCCATAGCTGCGGCATCCATACTTGCAAAGACCGAACGCGACCGCTTCATGGAGGAGCTCGACGCACTCTTTCCCCAATATGGATGGTGCCATAATATGGGCTACCCCACCCGCGAGCACCGCCGGGCAATAGCTGAATACGGAACCACACCATGGCACCGGCTATCGTTCCACCTCCTCGACACGCAACAGGAACTCCCTTTCTTATAAAATGTTAAAAACGGATTTCCTCAGTTTTCCCCATGGGGTATTTTGATATCTTTGGCCTTTCGCAAAAATTAATACCAAAATTACTCATGAGAAAATTGTTATCCGTTATCATTATCCTTGTTACTTTTTCAGCCTCACAGGCAAGGGCTGACGAAGGAATGTGGCTCCTGCCACTGATTGAAAAGCTTAATATCGGCACCATGACCGAGATGGGCCTGAAGCTTACTGCAGAAGATATCTACAGCATCAATGAGGCCAGCCTGAAAGACGCAATAGTAATTTTCGGCGGCGGTTGCACGGGTGAGATCGTTTCACCTCACGGCCTCCTGCTCACCAACCATCACTGCGGTTACGGTCAGATACAGAACCACAGCACCGTGGAGCATGATTACCTGAACAACGGCTTCTGGGCCATGTCAAACGCAGAGGAACTACCCAACCCGGGCCTCAGCGTCACCTTCCTGGTTCGTATTGAAGACGTCACTGAAAGGGTGCTGGGCAAGACCGGCGCAGAGATGACTGAAGCTGCACGACGCGAAGCTATCATGGCCGAGAGTGCAGCCATCACCGCCGAAGCAACCAAAGGGACAAACTATAACGCACGCGTGGCACCGTTCTACAGCGGAAACCAGTATTTCCTGCTGGTCTATGAGGTCTACTCCGACGTCAGACTGGTCGGCACACCTCCCAACTCAATTGGCAAATTCGGCCATGACACAGACAACTGGATGTGGCCCCGCCATACAGGCGACTTCAGCGTGTTCAGGGTATATATGAGTCCTGACGGCAAACCGGCACAGTACTCGAAGGACAATGTTCCTCTTAAGCCGAAGCATTATCTCCCCGTCTCAATCAAGAATCTGCAGAAGAACGACTTCGCCATGGTGATGGGATACCCCGGCGGTACCACGCGCTACATGACCTCCTACGAGGTGGATGAGGCAATGAAGATGACCAATGCCAACAGGATAAAAATACGCGGTGAGCGCCAGGCAATATGGATGAAAGACATGATGGCCGATCCGAAGGTGAACATACAGTATGCATCAAAATATGCAGGCTCATCCAACTACTGGAAATTCTCAATCGGGCAGAACGAAGGACTTACACGGCTGCGCACCGCTGAAAAGAAGGCTGCTTTTGAAGCCGACTTCATGAAATGGGTCAATGCTGACACTGACCGCAAAGCGAAATATGGGAATGCTCTTTCCCTCATCGAAAATGCAGTCAAAGGCAGGGAGGAAAAATTCAATGCCCTTCAGTACATGACAGAGGTCTTCAGGAGCTCAACCGAACTGGTTGGTTTTGCAAGCCAGATGATAATGCTCGAGGAACTCCTCGCCGGCAAGGACGCAGACAAGATTGCAGGGATGATCGACAGGATTAAGAGGAACCTCGACAGTTTCTACGACGATTATAATTATCCTACCGACCGCAAGATGACGAAAACAATGATAAACCTCTATAAGGAGGAAATCGATCCCAAATACTGGCCGGATTTCTATGCACTCATCGACAAGAAATACAAGGGTAACGTAGATGCATTCGTAGAGAATATGTTTGCAAACTCGATCTTTACCTCAGCTGACAAGTTCAATGCATTCCTCTCAGCTCCGAATCTTAAAGCTCTCCGGAAGGATCCGGCACTCATCGTCGCCAAATCGGTGAATGATGTCCGGACAGTCCTCCAGAAAGATCTAGAAGGCTTCAATGCCGACATGTCAAAGGGACAGCGTACCTACCTGGCCGGCGTCATGGAATACATGCCTGACAAGACACAGTATCCCAATGCCAACTCCACAATGAGGCTCACTTACGGTAAAGTGCAGGACTACTACCCGTATGATGCCGTTCATTACAACTGGTTTACAACACTTGACGGCGTAGTGCAGAAGTATCAGCCGGGCGATTATGAGTTTGATCTGCCGGAGCGTCTGATAGAGCTGAACAACAAGAAGGAATATGGCCGTTATGCAGCACCTGAGGGACACCTGCCGGTCTGCTTCATCACCGACAATGACATCACCGGCGGCAACTCCGGCAGTCCTGTCATCAACGGTAACGGTGAGCTTATCGGCCTGGCCTTCGACGGCAACTGGGAGGCCATGACTGGTAACATTGCCTTTGAGCCCGATCTGCAGAGGTGTATCAATGTTGACATACGCTACGTACTCTGGGTGATTGACATCTACTCAGGCGCCGGCCACCTCCTGAAGGAGATGGATATCAGGCAGTAGTCCACAGTCCACAGTCTTCAGTCCTCAGTCCTCAGTCCTCAGTCCTCAGTCCTCAGATAATCAGTAATTTGGAGACTGTGGACTGCCGACTGTTGACTGCTGACTGGTTTTGACTATCTTTGCAAAAATTTCATCGATGAATTTTGATCTCCTTGAGATAGTCGCCACCTTTATGGTTCTCTTTGCCATCATTGACATCCCGGGATCTATTCCTATAATACTGGATATCAAAGCAAAGGCAGGCAAGGTCCACGCCGGGAAGGTGACAGTGGTCTCGCTGTTTATATTCCTGGCATTTCTGATTTTCGGAGAGAAACTGCTTGGTATCTTCAGCATTGATGCCGGCTCATTTGCCATCGCGGGCTCATTCATCATCTTCCTCCTGGGTATGGAGATGGTTCTCGGAGCCGAGTTCTTCAAGCATGACTCTCCCGGAGGCGGTACCATAATCCCCATCGCCTTCCCTCTTATCGCAGGAGCAGGATCCATCACCACAATCCTGTCACTGAGAGCAGAGTACGAAACGATCAACATACTGATTGCACTCCTGCTGAATATGATTATCGTTTATTTCGCTCTGCGGCTAACCTCCAGGATTGAACGCCTGCTTGGAGTTACAGGACTGCATATCCTCAAGAAGTTCTTCGGCATCATCCTTATAGCAATTGCCGTGAGGCTCTTTATAAACAACACCGGCATTACCCTGCCCAATGGCTGATGAGGTAGTAATCTATACCGACGGAGCCTGCAGCGGTAATCCCGGACCCGGTGGTTACGGGGTGGTGCTCATCTCGGGCAGCCACCGCAAGGAGCTGTCAGGAGGGTTCCGGCTCACCACCAACAACCGTATGGAGCTCCTTGCAGCCATCATCGCTCTTGAAGCCCTGAAACGAAACGGTACGGTGGTAAGACTGCACACCGACTCACAGTATCTGGTTAACGCCGTCAACAACGGGTGGCTTTTTACCTGGGAGATGAAAAGATTTGCAAAGAAGAAGAACCCGGATCTCTGGATCCGGTTTCTCGAGGTGTACCGTCGCCATCATGTAACTTTCAGATGGGTTAAGGGACATAATAATGACCCTGAGAATGAGCGATGTGACATCCTGGCCGTTACCGCAGCAAAAGGACCTAACCTGCAGGAAGACAATGGTTATATCCCGGACAGCGAAGAGATGGGCCTCATCTGATAAAAAACAGTTTTGACTTTTTGAAAAAAAAATACAATTTTTGCATAAAATGGGGATTAATGAAAAACTTCATACATAAAGCCACTGATCTTACTCCGGAGATTATTCTTTCACCGGAAGAGAATAAATTCGCAATCTCAGGCAAATCAGCCCCTGAAGATGTACGCGGACTATACTATCCTGTCCTGGAATGGCTGGAGGAGTTCGCTGCCGGGGTGCGGAAGAGCAGTCCTTATACCGACAGTAAGCCATTTCGTTTCATGCTTGACCTTGAATATTTCAATTCGTCATCAGCTAAATTCCTATTTGATATATTTACTCAGTTAAAGCAGCTGAACTCCGACGGCGTACCCGTTGACATCGAGTGGTATTACGATGAGGAGGACATTGATCTGCGCGAGGCGGGGGAAGACCTGGCACTTCTCTGTGAGCTACCGTTTAAATATTGTGCCAAATCCAGGGACGCCAAATGAGAGGTCCGGCAGAACTGTACGCTCTGCTTGATAGTCTTCAGATACAATACGAGTATATTGAACATCCTCCGGTGCCCACCGTTGAGGAGGCAATGAAGTATTGGGCTGGCATCGAATCGGGACACTGTAAAAATATCTTCTTCCGCAATCATAAGGGCGACAGGCATTATCTGGTGATCCTCTATTACAGCTCACAGCTCAATATCAGGGATCTTGAACAGAAGCTGCACCAGGGAAAGCTCTCCTTTGCATCTGACAGGAGGCTGTTGCAGTACCTCGGACTCACTCCGGGCTCAGTCTCGCCGTTTGGTCTCATCAATGACCAGACACACCATGTACACCTCTTTATTGACAAGACGCTTCTCAGCCATGAGAGGCTCTCTTTTCATCCAAACACCAACACCGCATCGCTTATCATCCCCCGTGAAGGGCTATTCAAATTCCTGGCCCACACGGGTAACAGCTACGAATTGTTCTGATCAGTCGAAAGTCTGAAGGTCTTGCGGTCCTGCGGTCTTGCGGTCTTGCGGTCCAAATGACTGCTGACTGAGGACTGCCGACTGAAGACTGATTATCTGGATTCATTCCAAATAATTCCGTCCAATGCAGCAATATCCCCCTGTTGCGGGTCTTTATTTCGGACTTGCATTTTTGGACTTTTACCTTACCGCCATGAGAAGAATAGTTTTCACCGCTGCTGTTGCGTTGTTATGCACGCTGGCCAGCGCGCAGGACAACCCGCAGGGCACACAGCAGAACACCCCGCAGGACACACTGCAGAAAAAAATCTGCGCAGCAACTTTTACCTCTAGCCCTCCTGTAATTGACGGATCAATTGAAGATGAGGCCTGGCAGGCAGGCCCCTGGGAAGGCGACTTCACTCAGTACGAGCCTAATAACGGCGCCGCGCCATCACAGCAGACGGATTTCAGGATACTCTTTGACGAGAACAATATTTATGTTGCAATAAAAGCCTATGACACCAGCGTTGACAGCATCGTAAGGCGTATCTCCAGACGTGATAACGGTGACGGAGACTTCGTAGGCATCTCCTTCGACAGCTATTTTGACCGGCAGACGGGCTTTACCTTCCTCACCAATGCCGCAGGGGTGAAGAATGACTTTATCTGGGCCAGGGACGGTCAGGTGGAAGATGATACATGGGACCCCATCTGGTTCACCGCAGCAAAGATGTATGACTGGGGATGGGCAGCCGAGATGAGGATACCACTTACCCAGCTGAGATTCAGAATATCTGACGGAGGCACATGGGGTGTAGAGGTGTTTCGACGTCTCTTCCGAAGCCAGCAGTTATCTGTCTGGCAGCATATTGACCGTAACTCATCCGGCCTCGTCCATAACTTCGGCGACCTGGCCGGCCTGACAGGGATCAAACCCAGGAAACAGGCAGATATAACCCCGTTTGTGGTAGGCAGCCTGGAGACCTTTGAAAGAGAAGACGGCAACCCCTTCGCCACCGGCAAGGCATGGAAATACAACGGTGGCCTCGATGCCAAGTTCGGTATCACAAACAATATGACGCTTGATCTCACCGTCAACCCCGACTTCGGGCAGGTAGAGGCAGACCCGTCGCAAGTCAACCTTACGGCCTATGAGACATTCTTCGAGGAGAAGAGACCCTTCTTCATCGAGGGAAATAGCATCACCAGTTTCAGGACCGGCATCGGCGACGGTGATATAGGTTATGACAATCTGTTCTATTCCAGAAGGATAGGACGCAGTCCTCATGTATGGGTCGAAACAGAAGACAATGAGTATGCCAGGGTACCGCGCAACACCCCGATCATCAGTGCTGCCAAATTAACCGGGAAAACGCCTGACGGATTGTCGGTGGGCATAATGGAGGCCGTAACTGCGGAAGGTAAGGCCGAGATCGATTCGGATGGAGAGAGATCATGGCAGATTGTTGAACCGCTGACCAACTACATCGTCTCGAGAGTCATGAAAGACTATAACGGCGGTAAGACGGTCATCGGTGGAGGATTCACAAACACACACCGCTTTCTTGACGGGACCGGCATAGACGGGCTGGTAAAAAACGCCAATACCGCAGGTCTCGATTTTTCACACTACTTCGGTGATGACCGTAAATGGTCCATTTCTGCTGCCATGGCTGGCAGTAACCTGACTGGCAGCACCGAGGCAATAGAAGAACTGCAAACATCACCTGTGCACTATTACCAGAGGCCTGATGCAGACTATGTCAGTGTTGACCCCACACGTACCTCTCTGAACGGTTATGGCGGCAACGTCCAGGCCGGTAAGGTTGGCGGCCACTGGAAATTCACTGCCTTCGGCTATTTCAAGTCGCCTGGCTTTGACCTGAATGACCTTGGGTACCTGCAGAGCGCTGACGCCATCCTGACAGGCCTATGGTCAGCCTATGAATTTGACAAGCCCTTCAGTATCTTCAGGAGAATACGGCCAAATTTCAACATCTGGACCGGCTGGGACTTCGGTGGAACACCTCTTTTCACCGGCGGCAACCTGAATGTCTATACTGAATTCAAAAACATGTGGTGGACCAGCATCGGCGTCAATTATGAAGGCAACTCTCTCTCCAACACTGTTCTGCGCGGAGGTCCTTCCATGCTTTACCCGTCAAACCTCAACTGGTTTTTCAATCTCGGTTCAAACCAGTCAAAGATGATCTACTTTTCGTTCTGGCTCAATGGTGGAGAGGGAGGCGATGAGGCCTCAGAACGCAGTGCCGTCGGATTTAATCTGACCGCCAAGCCCGGACAGTCATTTTCAGTCACCCTGTCGCCATCATATTCGATACGCATGAACACACTCCAATATGTCAGCCATATCGATGAAGGCAACCGTTACCTGCTGAGCCAGATAAACCAACAGATTGTAAGCATGTCACTAAGACTTAATTACAATATCACCCCGGAGCTTTCGATACAATACTGGGGACAGCCTTTCCTGGCAGCCATGGATTACAGCAAGTTCAAGGTGGTGACCGACCCGAAGGCAGAAAACCTTGAGGACCGTTACCACCTGCTGACAGAGAGTGAGCTGGCGTTCGACCCATTGGAGAACGTTTACAATGTAATTGACAATAACAACGGAGACTATAGCTTCGACAATCCGGACAACAACTACGACCAGTTCCTGTCGAACCTTGTTGCACGCTGGGAGTTCAGTCCGGGCTCAACCCTCTATCTCGTATGGTCGCAGACACGCAGTTACAATGACAACACGGGATCATTTTCGCTCGACCAGAACCTTGATAATCTCTATTCAGTAAATGAGCCTTACAACGTCTTCCTTATAAAATTCACCTACAGGTTCGGACTAAGGTAAGAGTCTGCACGTGCAGGTCCTGAAGGGCGGGGGAAAATTTTTCTCCGCCCTATTTTTTTTCAGTAAAATCATCACATGTGTCCGGAAAATTAATTTTCATACATTTGGTACACTTAAAACTTCGTGTCTGTAATCGTACTATCATGAAAATCTGCCTCCTCATATTGTTGGTTTTACTGCCATTTGCGGCAGGTGGCCAGGATTATGACAAGAGGGTATACACGGCCACACTCATAACAAATCCCCCTGCAATCAACGGTGATCTCGATGATGAGGCATGGATGCAGGGTGAATGGAGTGGAGATTTTCTGCAATTTGAACCATCAGAAGGCGCACCCGTAAAACAGAAGACGGAGTTCAAAATCGTATATGACGACAATAACATTTACGTCGCTATAAAAGCATGGGATACAGCCCCTGACAGCATTGTCTCAAGGATGACGCGGCGTGATGACACTGACGGTGATGAGGTGGTCGTTGCTTTTGATTCTTACTTTGACCAGCGTACGGCATTCGGCTTCGGGGTGAGTGCAGCAGGAGTCAAGGGTGACCTTATCTGGACCGATGACGGTCAGAACGAGGATGAATCATTTGACCCGATCTGGTATGTAAAAACAGCAATATATGACTGGGGCTGGGCTGCAGAAATGAGAATCCCCCTTACCCAACTGCGTTTTTCAAACACAGAAGAACAGGTTTGGGGATTGGAAGTGATAAGGGTAATATACCGGCATAATGAGACTGACCTGTGGCAGCCCATTGCCAGGAATGCATCGGGCCGTGTACATAATGCCGGACTGTTGCACGGACTGAGAAATATCAAACCGAGGACACTGTTCGACCTGACACCGTACGGTGTTACCAAACTCGAAACCTACCAGGGTGAAGCGGGTAATCCCTGGCAGGACGGATCCGGGTTCACAGCCAGTGCGGGCCTTGACGCCAAGATAGGAGTTACAAACAATATGATTTTAAGCCTCTCCCTGAATCCCGATTTCGGGCAGGTCGAAGCTGACCCCTCTGAGGTTAACCTTACGGCCTTCGAAACCTATTTCCGGGAGAAGAGACCGTTTTTCATCGAGGGAAAAAACATCACCTCCTACAACCTTGGCGTTGGCGGTGGTGACGATGGAAATGACAACCTCTTTTATTCTAGGCGTATAGGCAGGAGACCCTCGCTAAACCATTCAGCCGGGGAAGGTGAATTCGCATGGACACCTTCGTTCACACCAATCATGGGAGCAGCGAAACTGACAGGCAAGTCGGCCGGCGGATGGTCAGTAGGCATTATAGAGGCTGTCACCTCGCAGGTCAACACGAAAATCTACAATGTTCAGTCTGAGGAGACATCATACCGCACCGCCGAGCCTCTCACAAATTTCACGGTGGGAAGGGTGCAGAAAGACTTTAACGAAGGAAACACTATAATCGGAGTAATGGGAACCAGTACCATCAGGATGCTGGATGAGACAACGGAGAATTACTTTCACAAATCGGCCACTACCGCCGGGATTGATTTTACACAGTATTTCAAGGAGATGAATTACATCTTCCAGCTGCGTACTGCGTTCAGTAATGTCTCAGGAACAGCAGATGCAATTGCCCGCACGCAACGCTCAATCATACATAACTTCAGGAGGCCTGATGCCGAATATACCGAATATGATCCGATGCGTACCTCGCTTAGCGGTTTCGGGGGCAACCTCATGACGGGTAAGATAGGCGGAAACTGGCAGCTATTGTATCTCGCGGCCTGGAAATCACCCTCACTGGAACTGAATGACATTGGCTACATGCAGGTGGCAGATCAGTATCTTGGAGTGGGGGTTATAAACTACAACATCTACAAGCCCTTTGGCATATTTAACAACATGTCTTTCGGAACCAACCTCATACACATGATGGACTTCGGGGGAAACACCAATATTATGGCCGTATCACAGTCGTGGTCAGCAGGTTACAAAAACCAGTGGAGCTCCTTCATATCCGGCCAGCTGAGCAGTCCCGAAACAGACAATCTCATGCTCAGGGGCGGACCGGCAATGAAGATGCCCGGGCAGCTTTACATAGGGGGCAGTATCGATTCCGACTGGCGGAAGAAGCTATCGGGCGAGATCGACTTCAGGTTTTACAGGACATTCCAGGATGTGCGGACAAGTTACAGCATGAGTTTTGAGCTTGAATACCGACCCATCAATACTCTTACGATCAGCGCCGAACCGGAATGGAGCAGGACAATTAATGAGATGCAGTACATTTCAACGGTATCTGCAACCAGCGGGGTATATACTCCGAGATATATCTTCGGCGCAATAGATCAGAAGATACTGAGTCTGTCGCTGAGGGTCGATTACAACATCACACCGGACCTGACGATACAGTACTGGGGACAACCATTCTTCGGGTCAGGCGACTACAGTGAATTCAAACGGATCACCGACCCGGTTGCCGCGGATTATGGCAACAGATACGAGGACTTTGGTTCCGGGGACCTCCAATATACAATCAGGCAGAGGTATTACAGCATTGATGAAAACCGTGATTCGTTTATTGACTACACTTTCGGCAATCCCGACTTCAGGGTCAGCGAATTTCTGCATAACCTGGTTATCCGCTGGGAGTTCCGTCCCGGGTCAACAGCCTACCTGGTCTGGTCACAGACAAGGGAATATTCCGATACTGACGGCCTCTTCGACCTGAATTCGCAGGCAGATTATCTCTTCACCGGCCCCAGGCCGCACAATGTTTTTGTAGCCAAACTTTCCTACAGGTTCGGCTTGAGATAATTCCAAATATCCTCCCTGCTTTATTTGATCCTGAATACCACGGGTATTGTGAAATAGACCGGTACCGGCCGGCCATCCTGTTTACCGGGTTTCCATCGGGGCATCTCTGAAATAACCTTAATTGCCTCATCATCGAGCAATGGATTCACGCTCCTGATCAGTTCCACATCTTTTATGTCGCCGGTGGAGCTTACGACAAACCTGAGTATAACTGTCCCCTGAATCCCGTTAATCAGCGCCTCTTCCGGGTACCGGATACGCTCACTGACATATTGCAGCAACGCAGCCTCCCCTCCCGGGAAGGAAGGCATCTCCTTCACAATCAGCCGTGGTTTCTCCTCAGGCGAAGTAACCGGATCCGGATCCATGGAAACCTCTGGCAAAATCTCTGTCGCAAGTCCATCTGCAATTTGCGTGGCCATGTCATCGACCGTCATCAACCCGCTTGTATTTGCCAGTTCATCAGCTACTATCTCCGGCGGCGCGAACTGAAGCTTTTTCATCATATCAGCAGGAGGTGCCGGAGGTGCAGGGGGCTCAGGAGGAGCCGGCAGATTTACAAGGTCACCGTCAATCACAGCAGAGATTTCAATAATCTCCCCTGGCTGAGCGCCGGTGTGATCAGATGTAAATAAAGGCACCAGAACCATTGAAAAGCTGAAGATAAGTCCAGCTACAATCGAGATACTCATCGTGGAGCCATAGCGCCGCCTGAGGTCATAAGCCCCGTACTCCTTGTTTCGATCCCGGAAGATGATATCATCAAACCCGGGAACCTCTTTTTCATTCCTCTTCATTACGATAATTTTAGATTATTACTGTTAATAAAGAGGCGCCTCTGGCTTAATATCTATCAAATATTATACCATATATGTTAAAATTTGTTAAAATTATTACAGACTTCTGAGTCCCGGTGAAGCCCGAGTATGATTATAGGCCAGAATCCCGGGCAGACCTGGTCGGGGATTGTATTGCTGAGTCCGGCGGAGGTCAGGCAAGGGTTGCATTGAAGATTCCGCTGGGAGGACTGACAGGGGTCATAAAAAATTCCGCTCCAGGAACTTCTGGAAATTCTCCTTGTACTGGTCGGTGACAGGGATGCGGACATCACCGTATACGATGCGGTTGCGCTCAACGACCTTCACTGTATCGAGGCTGACGATGTAGGAACGGTGCACCCGCATAAATCTGTCCGCCGGAAGCCTGGCCTCCAGCGCCTTCATTGTAGAGAGAGAAAGGAGAGGCTTCTTCTCCCCGGTGAGGAAGATCTTAACATAATCCTTCAGTCCCTCGATATATTGTATCCCGGAGAAATCGATGCGCCTGATTTTTGAGTCTGATTTGATAAAGAGGAAGTCTGTGGTGACCTCCAGCTCCGGCAGCCCTCTCCTCTCAAGGTCAATCAGTTTTTCAGCCTTTTGTGCTGCCTTGAGGAACTCGGCATAGCTGAACGGCTTCAGCAGATAATCGACGGCGTCAAGCCGAAAACCCTCCAGCGCATACTTCTCATATGCTGTGGTGAAGATCACCTTCGGTCCGCCGCCGATGACCCTGGCCAGCTCGGTGCCTGTCAGGTCGGGCATCTGGACGTCAAGAAAGACGATGTCAACATCTGATGATCCTATGAATGCCACCCCCTCCACAGGGTTGTCGAAGGCGCCCGCCAGCTCAAGAAAGGGTGTCTTTTCAACATAGCCTTTGACCAGTTGCAGCGCCAGTGGCTCATCATCTATTGCAACAACCCTTATCATACCTTTCTGCCTTCAGGTTTTTAAAGTAAGTTCAGCGGTGAAGACAGATTCCCCGTTATCAATCCTCAGTTCATGACGACCGGGGTAAAGCAGTGCCAGTCGCTTTCTGACATTTTCAAGGCCTATTCCAGAGGCGGCTTGCGGCGCATTTGTATTCGCCCTGCTGATGCTGTTCCTTGCCGTGAAGGAGACCAGGCCGCCGTCCGCCTTCATTGAAATATCAATGAATGAGTTGCCCTGGTAGCTCACACCGTGCTTGAAGGCATTCTCGATGAACGGGATAAAGAGCAGCGGAGGCAGATCGAGATCTTCATACTCCGCCGGCCAGCTGACCGTGAGCTTCACACGGTCACTCATCCTGAGCTTCATAAGGTCAATATAACCGTTCATAAACTCAATCTCATGGCTGAGCTTCGTGTTCCCCTGTTCAGAGTCATAGAGCATGTAGCGCATCATCTTCGAGAGGCTGAGTACAGCCTCCTGCGCATCCTTCCCGTTTATCTCAATAAGTGAATATATGTTGTTAAGTGTATTGAAGAAGAAATGGGGGCTGACCTGGTTCTTCAGAAGTGCCAGTTCTGAATTAAGCTTCTCCTTCTCCAGTTCCTTTATCTCCTCCCCCTTCCTCAGGGCACTCTCAGCATACCTTAATCCGACGGCAAACCCTGAGACAAGGAATGAGGTAATGAAGAAGTTATAGAGTGCCATTCCTTCTCCCCTTCGCTTACCCCGATCATCTCCGTGCGGGTTAGTTGGATTCTCCTGCCTCATCCGCTCAATGACCTCCGGAGGCGGGGTAAAGAGCCGCTCATAAAATTTCCCTGAAGCCAGTCCTAGTATCACTATCAGGGATGCCGCAAGAATAGTGAAGCTGAACCATCTGCCTTTTTCAGCCAGCCGCGGGACCAGCCAGAGGTAATTGATGTAGAACAGGATGAAGAAGACAAAGGTGTTGAAGAAAACGATCCTGGTTGTACGTTCATCATTGAAGAGGCCACCTGAAATAAGAATCTGTGGAAGAATGAAAAGGATTATCCATCCAGTTGCATGCAGCAGTAATGGCAGCGCTTTGCTCTTCCCTATTCTCTTTCTCTTTTCCATATCTCCGCCAAAGCTAATGATTTTGAAACATACTTTATTCATATCTCAATGCGTCTATCGGGTCCAGCTCAGCTGCCCTCCTTGCGGGGTACCAGCCAAAGAAGACTCCGATGACGGTGCAGACGACAAACGAGAGTATTACTGAGCTCCACATGACACTTATCGGCCATGATGTCAGCATAGCCACGACTTTAGAAGCACCAAATCCCATAAGGATGCCTATGAGACCTCCAAAAACACTGAGCATTATCGATTCTATCAGGAACTGAAGCAGTATATCCAGTCCCCGGCCACCTATTGACATTCTCAGCCCTATCTCCCTTGTTCGCTCAGTAACTGACACATACATGATATTCATTATGCCTATTCCTCCCACAAGAAGAGATATCCCTGCAATTGCCCCCAGCAGTATCGTCAGGATATCCGTAACTGAAGTCATGGTTGATGCAAGCTCTTCCTGGCTCCTGATCTCAAAATCATTATCCTCATTTTCACGAAGCTTATGACTGGTACGGAGGACCTCCTCCACCTGTGTCTCTGCCAGTTCCGATTCTTCAGCGCTTCTGGCTGAAATCTGTATGGACTGAATATGTGTCTGTGCAAGTATCCTTTTCTGCACTGTGGTATAGGGTGCAATCAGCACATCATCCTGGTCCTGGCCGAAGCTGTTCTGCCCCTTCTCTTTTAGAACACCTATGATTTTAAAGGGGATATTTTTAAACCGTATCGTCTCTCCTGTAGGATCAACACCCTCCCCAAAGAGCTCGTCAGCGACCGTTCGGCCGATAAGGCATACTTTTGATGATCCTCTTGCCTCCTCGGCTGTGAGGTTTCTTCCATTGATAACCTCCCAGCTTTTAATTGCAAGGTAATCCTCATTCCCTCCGTAAATGGTTGTAGGCCAGTTGGAGTTTCCGTAAACGGCCTGGCTGCTGCTTCTCACCTCCGGTGACACGGCAACAACGGCTTCACATCCGGTTCTTATGGCAGTGACGTCAGCCACCGTCAGCCTCTGCGAGCTTGAGTTGCCCTGCTGAACACCCCCTGACCTCATGTTGGCAGGCATAACGAACAGCATGTTCGAGCCCATACTGGCTATCTGATCCTGGATGCTTTTCTTCGACCCCTGGCCAATGGCAAGCATAGTGATAACTGACGCCACGCCTATTATTATTCCAAGCATCGTCAGGAATGAGCGCATCTTATTGCGCTTCAGCGCATTCAGTGCTACTTTCAATAGATTTCCAATGTTCATCTTACTCTCTTTTTAATCTTCTTCAACCGGAAGAGCTTTGAGCATCTCTTCAGCAACAAGCCTGTTCTTTATCTCTTCCTCGCGGATGATATGCCCGTCACGGAACATAATACTTCGTGTCATGCAGCGGGCAATGTCAGGCTCATGCGTCACGAAGACGATAGTCTTCCCTTTGGCGTTCAGATCCTGAAACAGTGCCATGATCTCGTATGATGTCCGGCTGTCAAGGTTACCCGTGGCCTCATCGGCCAGGATCACCACAGGGTCATTCACCAGTGACCTCGCTATAGCCACCCTCTGCTGCTGTCCGCCTGAAAGCTGGTTGGACATGTGGTCCATCCTGTCAGCCAGGCCTACTGCCTCCAGTGCGGCTACTGCCCTCTCCCTGCGCTCCTTTGCCTTTATCAAAGGGTTGTACATGAGCGGCAGCTCCACATTCTCCAGTGCCGAGGTCCGCGAGAGCAGGTTGTACGACTGGAAAACGAAGCCTATCTTCAGGTTGCGTATCGCAGCTCTTTCGTTCTTAGACATCTCTGCCACATTCACTCCGTCGAGCATATATGTACCTTCCGTCGGCCTGTCAAGGCAGCCAATAATATTCAGCATGGTTGACTTGCCTGAGCCGCTGGCGCCCATAATCGCCACGAACTCGCCCTGGTTGATTCTCAGGTCGACACCTCTCAGGGCATGTACCGTCACCTCTCCCACATAATAGTCCTTTTTTAATGAGGATATGTCAATTATTGCCTTCATCGTCAGTTACGTGTTGAAGAGTTTGTTCTTGATCCGGAGGATGAGCTCTGTGTGTTTCTTCTTCCGGGAGGCGTTGGCATGAAGGGATTTGAAGCCACCTCCTGCTCTTTCTTCTCTTTTGCCGTGGCGGCAGTCATCTTTGTGATAACCTCGGCACCTTCTTCCAGTCCTGATTTTACCTCCGCATTGTCGCCATCGTTCGATCCGAGTTCTACCCTGACCGGGTGTATTCCCTTCTCATCCTTCACCCAAACCCTTGTGGGAGCCTTAAAGCCCTCCGGCGGGGTAAACCCTTCCGGCATCTGGCCACCGGGCATGCCCTGCGCTCCACTGCCAGCTCCCGAGCCTGCTGCTCTGCCGGCTCCAGTTCCGGCTCCCCTGCCTGCTCCTGTACCATCTCCCATGCCTTCTCCTGTGCCGCTGATGCCACCTGCAGGCCTGCCTTCACCTCCCTGAGTGCTTCTCCCGTCTCCCGCGGAAGCCATCTCCTTGCCCAGCCTGGCCAGGTAGTCAGCCTCAGGGGTGAACTTCACTGCCTTGTAAGGGATGGTGAGCACATCTTTTAGCTCCTCCGCATATATGACTATGTTGGCCGTCATTCCGGGGAGAAGCTTCTTGTCAGGATTGGGAGCGTTGATGATAACGGTATAGGTAACAACGTTCGATGTGGTGACCGGCGACAGCCTTATCTGCTCAACGGTACCTGCGAATTTCTCATCGGGGTAGGCATCCACGTCAAACTCTACACGCTGTCCCATCCCGACCATCCCGATATCTGATTCGTCTATGTCTGCCTCTACCTGCATCTGTGTAAGATCCTGGGCTATTGTAAAGATCTCCGGAGTGTTGAAGCTGGCAGCTACCGTCTGCCCTTCATCAACCGCCCTGTTCATTACCACGCCGTCAATAGGGGAATATATTGTGGCATAGCCAAGCTGAACCAGGGCCTTGTCGTACTGCGCCTGAGAGTTCTTAAGTGTAGCCTTTGATTTATCGTAGTTGTATTTGGCCAGGTCATAATCAGACTGCGCAATAAGGTTCTTTTCATAAAGAGCCTTACTCCGTTCATAATTTGAAACCTGGTATTCCATCTCTGCTTTTGCATTGTCAAGTGTTGCCATTGACTGCTGGGCACTCGATTTCAGTGAGGTCTTGTCCAGCTCTGCAAGGACCTGTCCCTTCTTTACCTGTGAGTTGAAGTCCACATACAGCTTTTCAACTATACCTGAAACCTGCGTTCCCACTACGACTGAAGTGATGGCCTCTATAGTGCCAGTGGCTGTTACGGTATTGACTATCGAACCCTTTGTTGCTACAGAGGTCTCAAAGATGTACGTCTTGCTCTTATTGCAACTGTGAACGGTCAGCAGCGTCACTGCAACAACCGCCAGCAATCCGCTGCCTATTAAAATTCTTTTACCTTTCATTGTCATTATTCTTTAATTGTCCTTTGATTTTTAAAACGAAAGCGGGACTCCCTTGTAGAAGTCGATGATCTTGAAACTGTATACAAGCTCATATTTTGCCTGGAGCAGCTTGCTCTCAGCAGAGGTCAGTATTGTCTTCTGTATCAGGAAATCGACGGAATTCATTGCCCCCAGCTTATACTTCTCCTCTGAGACATTGTATGATTCCAATGATGCCTCATGCTGATTGACGGCAGCCTCATAACTGATGACGGCCGACTGTGCATCAAGGACTGCCTGCTCAACCTCTTTGCGCAACTGGTTCTTTGTGTTAAGCTCATCGAGCTCTGCAGTAGTGATGCCATACCTGGCCCTGGCTACTGACGATTTGTTCTGGTTGTTTCTGAATATAGGTATGGAAACGGATAATCCCACTGAAGGCGAAAAGCCGCTTTTCAGTTGTGATCCCATCTCCGCTGCCTGAGTGAATCCGGAGCTCAGTCCGGCATTCATCGAGACGGAGGGATAAAACCCGCTCTTTGCAAGCTCAAGGTCCACCTCCGAACTCTCAAGGTTGATCTCGGCATTCTTAATCTGGGGCTTTATGCCAAGTGCCTCTTCATATACACTCACCGCATCAGCTGCAGGTGAAGTGGAGATAATGGCATCAATATCCGGACGGGCAATTTCAAATGACTCATCAACAGGAAATTCCATAAGCTGCATCAGGGTCACCTTTGCAATCTTAAGACTATTCACCGCGTTGGCAAGGGTAAGCTCCTCGCTCGCAAGCTGTGTCTTCACCTGCAGGTAATCGCTGTTGGCAATAGCTCCGAGGCCATACCTTTCTTTCGCCAGTGCCAGTTCTTCACGGGTGGCGTCAGCCTGGTTGCTGCTGTTGGTGACCTGTTCCTCAGCGTAGAGGACCTGCAGGTAAGCGCTCATTATGCTCAGGGAAACACTCTCCTTTGTCTCTTCGGTGCTGTACTGAAGACCCTTGTAGTTCAGCTCAGCCAGTCTGATCTCATTCTGTGTCTGAAAACCACTGAAGAGGGTCACGCCACTGTTGATTGACGCGGTGGTGCGTGATGATCCGTCAAATGATGTCTCACCGTAGTTGTCAGTGACCTGCTGCCATCCCAGGTTCTCTCCCAGGGAGGCATTGAGAGCGGGCCAACGGTTATCCTTAGCCTGCTGAAGGTTAATCTCACCAACGTTTACCGAGACATCAGCCTTACGTACCTGAATGTTTTCGTCAAGTGCGTAGTTGATGCAGTCGGTCAGCGTCCACTCCTTCTGTTGTCCGGAGAGCGTGCTGACTGCCATGAGCAGAACAGCCGCTGACATAATAAAAATCTTTATTCTCATCCTTTTCATTTTGAAATATGATGAGATAAAAATAGTATGCAGCCTTTCCGGAGAAAGAATCTTTTAGACGGCCTTTAAGGATTAAACGACAGAAACCCCTTTTTTACCGACCGGAGCTCCCGGCCTTTTTTCAAATAATAATGAAGATGAACATTATGTCCTGCCCACATGCTCTGATGCATCCCGTATACCCGATGCCACTTCAGGAAGGATGCCCATTTTGACATAGACAGGCCTCACTATCTTCTTCAGATCAGGCAACCGCCTGTAAAAGGCAAGAGCTGTTGAATTTCATTTTACTATAAGCAGGGAGAAGCCTCCGTGATCAGTTAGTGGCTGCAATATATCAGAAATCGAGCCTGACAGCAAATCCGCCCGGATAGACGCTTACTGACCATTCGCTTTCCGGCTTCAAAGGAGCCATCCCGGTTTCCGGATGATATTCACGGAGGTACCTCTCGAAATCTTTTATTGCCCTGGTGGGCTGGGTCCATATCTGGGCTTCCGTAACAGCAGTATTAAGGGCAAAATTCGCAACCCCGTTCCATACGGTTCGTTTGAACCCGAGCCAGGTAATCAGCCCGCTGCCGAGGTTCACTGCGCCTGCCATGGCGTGTGTTTTCCATGACCTTCCCTCTTTCTCCCTTGCAGCCAGCACCTTCAGGAGCTCAGCAGCCTGCTCCGGCGTTATTGTCTGCTCTCCCGAGACATACTCCCGGTGCGAAGGATAATGGGAGTCTTTTGGAAGAACCGGACTAATCAGTTGTCCCAGTGCACCGAGAAGAGTTGTGGCAGCCCCCAGCGCCATATCCTGGCGCAGGGCCTTATCATCTGACGACAGACAGACAACTGCCTGACCTGCGGTGGCGGCGCTGTACCCTGCCAGCCATCCGTACCACCATATATCCGCATTATGCTTGTCATGCATGGCCATCAACTGAATATCCTGAGGTTTTTCACCGGTAACGGAATCTGCCACCACTCCCTGTCCTTTAAGAGCATCCACATGCAAAAGAAAAATGAGGGAAAAGAGGATGGCTGCTGATGCTGATCTGAGGTATCTCCCGTTCATCGTGCCTTACCTTTTGTCAACACCGCTCAATAATGCAGATTCCCTGAGTCGGAAAGAAAAAATAAAGCTGATAAGCATCAGTATGATCATTACCAGCAAAGGTGCAGTCATCGATCCTGTCACCGTAGACTTGAAGCTGTCCATACCGAAAATGAATGCTATCCCTGAGATCTGTCCCATGAGCAGGAGAAAGCCGTTTGATGTGCCTTCCGAGACGGGGAACGTTACCTCGGCACCATACTGAAATCCTATCGGGCCTGAGCTAAGCAGAAAAAATCCAAATGCTGCTGCAGAAAAAAGCAGAAACACATAGTTTGTTGCGAAGGTTACCCCTGCCAGACCTGCTGTTGCACCTGCCAGGGCAATTATGATGAATGGTATCCGCTTTCTGTAGCGGTCTGACATAAGAGGCATGACAAGAGCTCCCGCTATTCCGCCCATGATCATAAGACCTCCGGTAATCCCGGCCTGCTCGGCAGAAAAGCCTCTGGGACTCAGGATATTCTCAATCCATGTTGTAACTGAATTGAATACTCCCAACCCGATAAAGAATATTACCATTAGCCACAGAAAATCCTTATTCCTGAATAAAAGTTTCAACCCGTCAACAGCCAGGGCACGCTCCTCCTGGTCGGGACGGCAGGGTGCCGTAAGTGGCCGCTCCCTGGCGAAGATGAAAAAGATAACAGCAGCTGTCAGGGAGATAATACCATAGATGAAAAGCATCCCCCCTATACCATGACCATTTGCCAGAAAAGGAGTAAGGCTTATACCTGCCAGAATACCCATATACATAGCCAGGGTGCCTAGTCCCGAAGCCGTAGCCCTTTCTTTTATGGGAAACCATCGTGCCGCTACCTTGGTGATTGAATTCAGAAGAAAAGGCTGGCCAATGGCAATGCCAATCTGGGCCAGCAAAAGCAAATTGTAATTATCTGATACAAGCCCGCGCAGCATGCCGAAAACACCGGTAAGAACAACGCCTGCGCCAACACCCACGCGAATCCCGTAAGTATCTATTATCCATGATGCAGGGACAGATACAACAAGGTAAACAATCATAAAGCTCATTGACAGAATCCCTATCTTAATGTCTGAAACACCATAGAAACTGGTTGCATCAATTGTAATGGGTGCGAAGGTGATCCACATGATCTGATTGACCATTATAGCCAGCATATAGACGGCAAGCATTACCCAGCGGTAGCCGTAAACCCTGAATTCTGTTTCCTGCATGATTACTAATCTGTTTGGTAGTCCGGGTTGATTATCCCCTCTCCTGGTTATTGAAATAAGTCAGTAAAAGTAACTTTTCATCAATTCCAAAAATGATTTCATGGTAAATATTTGCCTGATCATGTCAATCAGGTCATTTTGTTGTTAATTTGTTGCGGATATCAATACTGTCAGCTATGCAACAAGGATTAAGAGTCATTATCACCGGTGCAACCGGAATGGTCGGAGAGGGCGTGCTGCTTGTATGCCTTGAAAACCCGGCTGTCAGCAACGTGCTGATTATCAACAGGAAACCGCTCGGCATCATTCACCCCAAACTAAAGGAGATCATCCATGAAAATTTCCATGATCTCTCTCCGGTGGCTGCACAGCTTGCAGGTTATGACGCCTGCTTCTTCTGCCTTGGGGTATCGTCAGTGGGAATGAAAATGGACAAATATCGCAAAGTGACCTATGACCTGACGATGCATTTCGGAGAAACTGTCAGCAGGATCAACAGCGATATGGTATTCATTTATGTGGCAGGCGCAGGTACTGACGGTACTGAAAAGGGCAAGGTCGAATGGGCCCGTATCAAAGGCAAGACCGAAAACGACTTGAGGAAACTGCCCTTCAAAAGGGTATACGGCTACCGTCCCGGCTTCATCAAACCATATAAGGGGCAGAAGAAAGCCCACGCCTTCTACAACTATATCAACTGGTTTTTTCCTATTGGCAAAAAACTCAGCCCGGATTATTTCAATACCATGGAGGAGCTGGCATTGTCAATGATAAGGGTATCCATGCATGAATACCCGAAGGAGACAGTATACGGAAAAGATATCGCCCTCCTGGCAGCAGAATAAGGATTTCCATGACTCGGGACTCATTGTGATGGC
>JBGSLG010000049.1:0-7989 GCA_041740815.1 Bacteroidales bacterium | reverse complement strand
TCGTTCTGAACCTCCTCAAGCCAGATGTAAGGATCATCTGTGTCTGCAATTTTGGTCTTCTTGTCGCCGCATCCCGGCAAAATCATTAAAACCATAATCAATAGGGTAAGGTTAGTTAACTGTTTCATCTTTTGAATATTTGCGACTTCTTATTAATACATTTATTATTGCGGCCACTATCAGTGCTTCGCCGGCAATAAATAGCGGCCAATTGTAATCATCAGGTATATAGTTTGTTATCATCTGTATTAAACGTTCTTCGGCCTCCGGTGAACCTTTTGCGGAGAGTACCCCGCTGTCAATTAAAAGCCTGGTGTAATCAACCAGGTAGGTGTAGAGAATAACCAGCGCTCCGCTGATAATCAGTATCCAGTCCGAAACCCCCAGCCTGACATAATATCCCTTTTCCTGCCTGCCAATAAACAGCAATGCCATCAGGATCATGGTCAGGGAGTTGATCACCGGTGCCAGCACCGGTCCCAGCCAAGAAACGGGTATCAGGAAAAGTATGTCCCAGGTGAGGAGCGAGGCGGGCCAGCCCAGCAGCAGGTTGAGAGCGACATAATAGAAGATATCCCATATGCCGAAGGCAAAGAGGGCGTAAAAGAGCCGCTGCAGTCCGTTCCTGCCGGCGATTATTCCCACCCCGGCCAGCATCACCAGCGTGGCAATCTCCCTGATCCACTCAGCTGTTACCAGTTCTGGCGACATAAGCCTGAGGGGAAATTCAAACCCGCCGGGATAATAGAGTTCTCTGAGATAGACAACAACTATCGCTTCCAGGAAACCCATCGCAATTGCGAAAATGGTAAGCCAGAGGAAACGTCCTTTCCAGTTCAGGTATGTCTGTTTCATTTAGCTTTGAATTAGTGCGGAAAATTACAAAATATAAGGGAGAACTGCTTTCCTTTCTGCCGGGTAATCCGGAAAGTGTGCCCTGTACCACCTGTGGTGCGACAGCGCCCTCGGCACCAGGTTGCAGAAGGTCCAGATGAAGAACGACAGTGCAGGAAGAGACCAGCAGAGAATGGCATAACCGCCCCATTCGACAATCTCGCCAAAGAGGTTGGGACAGGAGATTTTTTCAAATAACCCTCTGCGGGGGATCTGGTAGCCTTTGCTTTTTTTCTTTCTTAGGTGGATAAGCTTATTATCTGAGGTGACGTTGATCGCCATCCCTGTCAGAAAGATCAGCAACCCTGCAATAAACCGCGGATCGGTCAGCCAGGCTTCGGTGTAGTGAGTTTGCAGCGTTCCGGTGTAGTATCCAAGGAAACCAGCGTTGACGAAATTGAAGAAAACAGCCATGAGAGCTACAGCCAGCGGCATCTCTTTGCCACTGGTCCTGATCCGTAGTGGATATACTATTGCCCGGTTGGTGTAATGAGCCAGGTATAGCCCGGTAATTATCCATACGGTCAGCGTTTTGGGTGCACTGCCCGTGGCAACCAGCAAAAGGAAGATCAGAGGAGCGGGGATCTCCATCATGAACCACCCGAGCCTGTCCGGGATGGTCAGTCCCCACGTTCTCTTCGAGTGACGGCCGAAGGGAGCTGTGACAAAAAGCAGAACAATGAAAATAATCACTGCCAACGAGATCCATACCCAGATAAGCAGATCAAAGAGAGTTTTTTCCATATGAAGCGGTTAATGGCTGCGGGCAGTAAGTAAAGTAGTGCTTCCGGACTTCGGCCTCCGGCAACATGTAAAAATAGCATTCATTTTGACACTACGAAACCAGATAGACGGGCAGCCTCACTGTCGTGGTATTAAAACTGCAGGTCTATCGTGTGCTGTGACATCAAAAAACCGGGCGCCCGTAAGACGATAAATCAAAAACCAGGACGGTCTTGTTACCGTCGGAAAGAATGAGTAATTTGGTGAACCCCACGGAACCGTACGCCGGAGGCCTGGGACTAAATTTATCAGCCATCTGATGATTTCTAAAAAGAAAAGTATAATTGTTGCTGTGATGATCTCATCCTGCCTGGTTTCTTCCGGCCAGTACGGCGTAGGGCATGTTTCGATGGTGCTGCATGATGAGGAGAGAGGTAACAGGAAAGTGACCCTCGAGGCATATTACCCGGTGTGTGACACAATGCGAACAGTCAATGAAGGGCAGACTGTCAACGCTGGGCAGGAGCGGGGGGAGAAATTTCCTGTTATCTGCTTTGCTCACGGATACCAGCATCCCGGGGATGGTTACAGTAATCTGACAGGGTTTCTGGTGCCGGAGGGTTATATCATACTCAGCCTTACTACATCCGAAGGCCTCCTTCCTTCACACAGAAATTATGCTGCAGACATCAGGTTCCTGGCAGATGCGGCTATGCGGCTGGGAAATGACTCACTGTCGCCTCTCTGCGGACTGGTTGACACCCTGTGCTGTCTTATGGGTCACAGCTTAGGCGGCGGAGCAATATTTCACGCTGCCACCGTCAACAGCGGCATAGATGCAGTGGTTGCTCTGACCCCATATGATACAAGGCCGTCAGCCATTGATGCCGCCGCCACGGTTAAGGCACCCACGCTGGTGATATCCGGCACCAACGACTGCATTACCCCTGCGGAAAAACACCATCTTCCAATGTATGAGAGTTCAGCTGCGCAGGATAAGACCTATATTCAGATCAAAGGAGGCACCCATTGCAGCATGGGTGAAAGCAGCAAATGTATCAAAGCTGAGAAACTGGTGGGCTGTGATGCCGGCCTGACAACGGCTGAGCAGGCTGAAGTGCTGGCAAGGTATATCATTCCATGGCTCGATTTCTTCCTTAAGGGAGACCGGGACCAGGGATGCGTTTTCAACACGACCCTTACCGCCGACGAGGCCGTGACATGGCTGCAGTCGAGGCCGCTGGTCTGAAACTTCCCGGAGCTCTGAGCTCTTGCCCTGTGTTGTCCCGAGCCCTTCTTTTGCACTTTAACCTTTACCCTTTAACCTTTACCCTTTAACCTTTAACCTTTACCCTTTACCCTTTAACCTTTAGCCTTTAACCTTTAACCTTTAACCTTTACCCTTTAACCTTCTCTTCTTCTCTACTTCTTGAGGCTGGCTTTAGAGAATATGTGCTCCGGTATCGGCACGTTGAACTCAATATCTTCAATCAGAAATTCCGTTCCCTTGCCATCCCTGAGCATGTCGCGGAACAGTATCTTACGCGGGTACCATCTGTTGCCAATCCGCTGAACATCCGACAGCTCGGTTCTCTTTAGCAACGTACCGCTCTTGGCATACATCTCCTCCCTGAGAGGAATATTCTTCTCCTGGTCAACCCACAATTTCATCCCCTGGTATGCAATCTCGGGTACAACGGCCTTAAGTTCCACCACCCAGCACTGATTGCCGTCAATCACCTCCGTTCCGGTAACCCTGGCATCATATTGCCCCTGCAGGCGGTTGTCCTCCATCAGATCCTCATATGACAGATCTGAGCCCATCACCGACTGACGCAGCATGTGTCCGGCTATCTGAATTATCCGGTCAGTTGAAGGGGAAAAGATCCAGAGCTGATCCTCCAGCTTGAGCATCTTGGTCCCCTGCTCGCGGGCCGGGAACAAATACTCCGTGAACGATTTCTTCTCTCCGGCAGTCCACGTCTTCATCTTCACCGTATGAGTGGTTCTCCGGCCGTAAATGATCATTGAGGAGGTGAAAATCCTATTCTCGGACGACATGTTCCTGTCGATCCTGTCGAGCAGCTGTTTCCCGTCGGGATACTGTGCCGAAACCGTTATCAGACTGCATGTAAGCAGCAATATCGTTATCAGTTCTTTCATGATTCCAGTTCTTTGAAAAGTTGTGCTGTCTGCCTCTTGTATATTCCTGCTCCTGCAAGCATCGTGCCTATCTGTGTTGAGAGAAAGCCGGGGATGAATCCCGCCACCCATGTCCAGGGTGTGATCTGTGCCCTGAATACCCGGGGCATCATGATTGATGCGTTCTTCATCATCATGCCGAGGTCAACACCCTTCTCCTGGAGGTAAAAGGCTATCAGCATCCCGATGGCCAGTCCGGTGAGGGAGGCAAAGAACCCGATGATGAGCGATTCAAGGAGCATGGTTTTATAGACATGACCTTTCTCTTCACCTATTGCCAGCCTCATGCCGAACTCGCCGTACCTTCTCAGCCCGCCCAGGAGACCGGCATTCCAGAGAATCAGTGACATGGCAAGTATAAAGACGGCAATGAGAATGTTCTGAAGCTTGCCGGAATACTCCACCAGGAACCCCATATTGCTCTGCATTGAGAGTGTCTTCATTACAGGGGAGAACTCATCACCTTCAGAGAAGTATTTGTTGTTGAACTGCTCACTAACTGCTGTAGCGTCGCCATCCGAATAGACTCCTGATCTGAAAAACCCCAGAACCTCCCCTGTGGCATCAGCCATGTTGAGTGCTTCCCTTACATCGCTGAGGTCGGCAATCAGCGTACCTCTGTCAAGCGCCGTGGTCCCGAATTCAACCGTGCCGCTGAGAAGGAAGTTATACATTGTGAGTTCACCCAGCATACTGGTCCCCACAAGGGTAAAGGTTTCACCGGGACTTATCCCCAGCTTACCTGCAAATTCATCGCTCAGAAGTGCCTCCTTCCCGGTGGCCGGCAGCCGGCCTCTCCTGAGGGAAGAAGGGATGTTCATCCTCTCTTTCTCTTCATTATTGCCTGAGAGCAGGTCTATGGCTATGCCTATCGCCGGTCCCTGGGCCCTTGTCTCGCCTGTGCTGTCAGGAACATCAATGAGCCCTGCAAAGTAGATCCGGCTGGCAAAATCCATCTCCGGAAATGCTGCGGCGATTGCCTCAAGCAAAGTGTCCGCACCCATGATGGCCAGGTCATTGGGCGTCTGTGCTGCGTTATCCGCATAAGCCTGTGTAGTGATTTTGACATGCCCCGATGAAAACCTGGCGCTGAATTCAATACTGTTGTTAATCACTCCCGTTATCCAGGCATGGAAGACTACCGTAAGCATAACCCCGATTGTGGTCACCAGAAACGGGAGAAGGCTCCTGTTCCTGTCCCTTATTAGTCCTTTGAATAGAAATCTTATCATTGCATCCTCCCCCTTAATGCTTCCGTTGGATTAAGCTTCGCTATCTTCCTCGAGGGCCAGTAGCTCACGATTGTAGTCACAATCATCACTATCAATACTGTGCCGGCTATGAGAGACAGACTGTAGACAGGATAGAGTTTCTCTGCCATCGCAATCCCGAAGTCGCTGCTGCTGACAGGTATTGAGATGCCCCTAATTGCCTGTATTGTAAGCAGCGGAATGCCGTACAGTGCGCCCACCACGGCAGCAAGCACCGAGTGCATGGCACCCTCAGTGGTGAAGAGACCTACCACCTGACGCCTGGTCATCCCAAGAGCAATGTATGTTCCTATCTCCTTCTGCCGCCTGAAGATCGAGAGCACCTGTGTGTCAAAGACGGCAAGCATGGCCATCATCAGCAGTATGCCCCAGATAATTACTCCAATCATTCCCTTAGCCTTGATTATGTTCTCAATATCTGCAAGGAGCTCCTCCTGCTCCCTGACAACCCATTCTCCGTCGGCAGGCAGAGCAACCGCGCCGGCGCCCCTGACAAGCAGCGTGGCCTCTCCGGGCATGAGCATCATCTCCTGCAGATCCTCAAGCGCAAGCCATATCTGTCCCACATCCACCGAGGGGACAGTCGTTTCGAAGATGCCAGCTATCCTCACTTCAGTGGCATCAAAGGTTCCGTTCCTGTCTCTCCACCTGACAGTGACGTAATCGCCCTCGCCAAGTCCCGTGCTCTCAGCCATTGATTTTCCTATGATGCCCGCTATGTCATCTTCCTCGGAGCTGAGCAAACCCGTTGGCAACTTAAGTAACCGCTGCCCCGGAGGGATACCCTTGATTAGCACCGGCTGCATCCTCCCCTGCGGGTAGATTGAACCCTGAGTGATGAGCACCGGGACCAGCTGATTCCCTTCTGCTGCACTCAGGTATGGTTCCGGCAGTGTCCCGTGACTGTCATTCAGGGTGAACGGATCGTAAGGGTCATAGCTCTTTTGCCAGTACTGGCCCTGACCCACTTCCCACTCTATCATGTCATTCCTGGCCTGACGGTCCCACCCTTCAAGCAGCCCCTTGGTCCAGATGATAATAATGAATGAGAAGGAAAGAACAATTACATTGAGCCAGGTCCGCAGACCCGCTCCCAGAAGATTTCTCAGCGCAAGTTTTAAAGCAAGCATAGCAGTCTCCTCAGGTTAGTTTCTGTCAATGATCTCATCCTTGGCTACTTTCCCGTCAGCCAGCCAGATCTTCCTTCGCACATAACCAATTACTTTTTCGTCATGCGTTGCAAAGAGAAAGGTCGTCTGCAGTTCACGGTTAAGCTTCTCCATTGTCTGGAGGATGTTGTGGGAGTTGGCTGCATCAAGATTCGCCGTGGGCTCATCTGCGAGCACTATGGCAGGCCTCTTGACCATCGCCCTTGCAATAGCTACCCTCTGGCTCTCTCCACCTGAGAGCTGTGAGGGACGCGAGTTGATCTTGTCGGTCAGACCAACCCACTCCAGTGCGTCAAGAACCATCTGCCTTCTCTGGCTGCTCTCAATTTTTTGCAGCAGCAGCGGGAACTCCACGTTCTCAAAGACCGTATGCACCTGGAACAGGTTGTAACTCTGAAAGATGAATCCGAGCTTCGACTTGCGCAGTGAGGCTGACTCTGCCGCAGTTAGCTCCCCCACTGAATGACCCAGGATCACCGCTCTGCCCTCTGAAGGGTTGTCAAGCGTGCCAATGATGTTCAGCAGGGTTGTCTTCCCCGATCCACTCGGACCAATTATGCCCGCAAACTCTCCCTTTCCGAAGGTGAGATTAATACCGTTCAGGGCTGTGAACCTGCCGCTTCCCATTGGGAAATGCTTTTTCAGCCCTTCAATACTTATGATTACTCCGTTTTCCATCAATATTCTATAAATAATTATATGTCAAGCACAAGCATAATCTGAAAACCTTTTCCGGCAAATGAACTGCCGCCATCACCGCTGCTGTAAGGGAGAAGTGCCTCCGGATTCCAGTATGTCATTACGTAGAAGGTAAGATAGTCATATTTCAGCTGCAGATTCAGGAACCTGTACCACTCCCTGGTGTCATAGTTGTAATAAAGCAGCCCCGAGATGTTATGCGAAAGCCCAAGAGGGTAGCTCAGCGAAAGGGTCGAATAGTTGCTTTCCACGCTGGTCTGGTTCTCATCAGGCCTGTTTGCATACCTGAAGTACTCGGATGAGACATTCAGACCTTTACCCAGGCCGAAGGTGTAATCAATCCCTAGGCTTAAATAGCTTTCCCGGCGAGTGGTAAAAGGATTATCCTTTTCATTCAGTTTGCCGACCAGCTCGAACCATATTCCGGGACCGATATCCCATTTCCCGTCTGCTGCAAAGAGTTGCTCATTGTAACGGGTGTTCACCGTACCCGGAACCTGAGCCGCCAGCGCTGAATAATCAGCATCACGGTGATGATAGCTGACCGCAAATTCTCCTCCGGGAACAGGCAGCTGCACCCTGCCGCCGTATTCAGGAATATTTGCAAGTGACGGGACAATCTCCCAGCCCTTTGTCTTATCATTTCCATATAAACCCCACAGCCATATATTTGCATTGTTGCTGAAATAATATCGCCCGAGGAGCGCGTAAACGCCGTCAGTAAGCATAAGCGGATCCCGGAAATCCATCTTGTCAAACCACATCAGCGGCCTGAGAATGTTCGATGAGCCAAAGTTAATCTTCTGAAGCCCTGCCCTGATCTCTAAATGAGACGTGGAATATCTCAGCCACAGGCGGTAAGGCTTGAACCTGTAATCAGTCGAGTCAATGCCGTTGCCGCTGAACCACATGTTCCCATAAGTGTTGACTGACAACTCTGCATCGAACTTACCTTTCTCACCTGCTTTAACCCATGGACTCAGGGTCGGTATGTATCTTATTCCGGATTGGCCCGCAGCATCATCCTGAAA
>JBGSLG010000048.1:0-25935 GCA_041740815.1 Bacteroidales bacterium | reverse complement strand
GGGCCACCGTCCGTTACAGTCGCCCGTGATCCACAGGTCCTGCCACACCAGGATACCCTGCCTGTCACATGCCTCGTAGAACTCCGGCCTCTCGGTAATTGATCCGCCCCATACCCTTATCATGTTCATATTCATCTCGGCATGCATCCTTACCTCCGCGTCATATCTGCCGGAAGTGAGGCGTAGCATGCCGTCGGAGGCAATCCAGTTGGCACCCCTGATGAATAATTTCTGACCGTTGATTGTAAATATCCGGGCACCTGTCGAATCGTCGAAGTAGCTGCCCGTCTCCCTGAAGCCGAACATCAGATCCTCGCGGTCAAGAGTGTTCCCCTTCTTGTCGTGGAAGGTAATCACTGCCTGGTAGAGAGATGGCTGGCCGATACCGTTTGGCCACCATACCCTGGGATCAGTTTGTTTCTTCTCTGAAAATGCCACCGTCACTGTGGAATGAGGCTCTATCTTAAGCTTCTTCTTGTCAGTGTCTCCCATGTATGCAAGTGCAACCTCACCCTCCACCAGTTTGTCGGTAGGATTCGTCAGTTCGGCAGAGAAAGTCACGAATGCAGGATCCTGCAACTCACCGGGCAGACGTGGTCCGGGCACCCGGGGCCTGGCAAAACCGTGACGGATGTCAATATCCCCGGTGACCTCTATTGTAACTTCATCCCATATGCCTGTGTTGCGGTCCCGTATCGGCTGAATCCAGTCCCACCCTGCCGTAAACTGCATCGTCACGTCACGTCCTATCGTGCCATCGCCACCCTGTCCGCCATTGGGGTTACCGGGATTAAGAGGGGGCTCAACCTTCACAGCCAGACGGTTATGACCCTGCCGGTTGAGCAAAGCGGTAACATTATATTTCTGCCGCAGAAACATGCCCTCGTGGGTCTCTTCATTGAGGCGCCGGCCGTTAAGGTAAATATCAGCCCGGTAGTTGATACCCCTGAAATTCAGCCACACCTGCTTCGTAGAATCAAGGGTCTCAGATGAGAACCGCGTAAAGAACCAGTAGGTGTAGTAATCGCGGCCTTCGTTCCAGACATCAGGGATCTGTTCGTTATTCATGCCGTACCATGGATCAGGCATCAGCCCGTTATTCACCAGGGTTGTAAGTACCGTCCCGGGAACAGTGGCGTTCAGCCACCCGGTGAGGTCAGGCTCATCTGCTGTCAGACTAATGCCGTCAAGGTTAACCTCCGAGGCCTTCTTTGCCTTCCATCCCGCTGAAAGCGGCGTTACCTGGGCTGCCGACAGCAGGGAATAAAGCAACAATAAACTGATTACAAGTATCCTATTCATAGCTTCTAATGGTCACTTTCAAGTACGGAAAGATATTAAATTATTCCTTACCTGAGGCCTCCCTGAGGTTCTTTGGAGTGTTCCGGAATACCGCCCATTGAAGGCTTAATTAATTATTTCCGGATAAAGCTTTGATATTAGCCGGGGAATTTCAAAATTGCAGGTTCATTTATTTTATTGATGCAGCCCCCCGGTTTAAGAGAGCGTGAAAGGCTCTTTGCACTTATTCTGTCCCAGCACCGCCGGTGGGGTACAATTCTGGTACCATATATCCTGGAAAGGCCACCTGGCCGTGGTTATTACAACCTGGCCGAGGCTCTGTCACCGTTCCCCGACACTGTCACACTATCCGGCCTCGACAATGAGGAGAAGGAGGCTGTCAGGCTGGTGAACGAGTATTCTGACCGCAACCTCTTCAAGCTCTTCTCCAGACACCGGAGTGTCAGGGACTTCATTGACAACGTCACTGACAAGGATTTCGACAAGATCATCAAGCCTTATATCGAATCGAGGATACACCACTGTCTTCAAATTGCACTCATTGATGAGATCCCTCTTTTTCTGCAAAAGACCAGGATCACCACGCTCCATCCCGAGGACAGGCTTACAGTTTCATCAGATGAAGCAACCCCGGTATTCAGGTTTAACCGCAGTCCGGGAGGGAGCAGCTACAGCCTTCTGGTTGAATCAGCCGGCAAGGCACTGGACCTTCGCAAACCCTCCATAGAAATACTGTCAAACAAACCCTGCGTTATCAGGGCCGGCCACAGCATCCACTTCGTCTCTGACATCGAGGGAGCCAAGCTGAAACCCTTCCTCTCCCGCGAGAACATCAGCATACCGCGTGATACCGAGGAGAAATACTTCAGCACCTTCGTCCTGTCAGTCATCAACACCCATAAGGTGACAGGCACCGGTTTCACGCTCGAACAGACAGAGCCGGGCAAACAGGCTCTCCTCACCGTTGAAAGGAATCTTGCAGGTATCCCGGTTGCAATATTGAAGTTCCGGTATGACGACAGGGACGTCTTCTTTCCTGATGAGATGATGCACTTCACATCCTTCAGCAATGAGCGTGGAAATTTCATTTTTCGCAGGAAAGAGCGCAATACGGTATGGGAGAAGAGTTGTCTGCAGGCACTCGATGATGCCGGCCTGTTTACGGAGGATGGCATCAGTTTCATGACACCGGGGGCAAGGGAGGACAACGGCAGGGCATTCTATGACCTGATTGAAGCCGTTGCCTATAACAGGAAAAAGATCGAGGATACCGGCATAGTAATACGCACTGGCAGCCTTGACCAGGCATACAGCCTTGACCCGGTGGAGATCAGGCTCAGCCATCAGCTGATAAACGACTGGTTTGATCTCAAGGCTGTTGTGCAGATAGGCGTCTTCACAATAGCTTTCACAAGGTTCAGGCGGAATATCCTTGATGGTATACGGGAATTCATCCTTCCCGACGGAACGGTGGCTATTCTGCCGGAGGAGTGGTTCACCCGATACCGCGGTCTCTTTGAGATGGGAAAAGATAATGACGGGAGCCTTCTTCTCCATAAACAGCACTTCGGGATCATCAGTGAGGTAGTCTCGGATGATGATTGTGATATATGCCACAAGCTCGGGAAACTGATTGTTCCCGAACAGCTTCCAATGTTGCCGCCTCCGGCGGGACTTAAGGCTGAGATGCGCCCCTATCAGCTGGAAGGATTAAGCTGGCTTTACTTCCTCCAGACGAACAACCTGGGCGGGTGCCTGGCTGATGACATGGGTCTAGGCAAAACGCTTCAGACACTGGCACTGTTGCTGTGGAACAAGGAGCAGCTGCTCCTTAAGGCCGGGAGGCAGCCAGGCTCGCATATGACACTCTTCGGTGATGAATCCGCACCGGCAACATCGCTCATTATCGTCCCCGCTTCGCTCTGCCATAACTGGTACAATGAGATCAGAAAATTCTGCCCGACAATGAAGACGCTGATCCATCACGGCGCCGGCAGGACCAGATCAGCCTCGCACTTTACCGGTTATGACATTATTATCTCAAGCTACCATACTGTGCGGCAGGATATAGAATTCTTCACTGCAGTGAATTTTCTGTATGCCATCCTTGACGAAAGCCAGCATATTAAAAACCCCTCCTCCAATATCTACAGGGCAGTGACACGGCTCAGAGCCAGTCACCGGATAGTCCTTACAGGAACGCCTGTTGAGAACTCACTCACCGATCTGTGGACCCAGCTCAGCTTCGTAAACCCCGGGTTGCTGGGCTCGCTCACCTTCTTCAAACGGGAGTTTGCCAGGCCAATAGAAAAGAATTACGAGGAGGAGAAAGAGAACAGGCTGAAAAAGATCATCCAGCCGTTCATCATGAGGCGAACAAAAGAGATGGTTGTCAGTGAACTGCCGCCCGTGACGGAGCAGGTAATCCATTGCGACATGTCAGAGGAACAGGCTGCCGTCTATGAGAGGGAGAAGTCGGCCGTCAGGAACAGCATCATGGAGAACATTGAAGCTGTCGGCATTGAGAAGTCGGCCATAATGGTGTTGCAGGGACTGATGCGGCTCAGGCAACTGGCCAACCACCCCATAATGACTGACGAAGCCTACAGCGGCGGTTCAGGCAAGTTTGATACGGTGACATATAATATCGAGAGCGTAGTATCAGAAGGACACAAGATCCTGATCTTCTCCTCATTCGTTAAACACCTCAACCTCTTCCCCGGCTGGCTTGACCGGAACGGCATTGGCTATGCCATGCTTACAGGCTCCACCCGTGATCGCGAGAGCGTCATAGACAGTTTCAGGAACGATGATAACATTAAGGTATTTCTAATCTCTCTCAAAGCCGGGGGTGTGGGCCTCAACCTTACCGGGGCCGATTATGTATTTATCCTCGACCCATGGTGGAACCCTGCATCCGAGATACAGGCACTGAGCAGGGCTCACCGCATAGGCCAGGAAAAGAGGGTTTTTGTCTACCGCTATATATCAGGAGATACGATAGAAGAAAAAATACAACGGCTGCAGGAGAGAAAATCAAAGCTGGCAGAGTCGTTCATCGATTCAAACAATCCCTTTGGCGAGCTTGACGTGAAAGGGATGCTCGAGATACTAAACTGATTTTTTATTAGCTTTGTCGTCAGTCAATATAATCCTAACCTACGCTGCAATGAACACCTTCCAAAATCATCCCCTGACAGGAGCTGTCGACCTCGACAGTGCAATGACCAAACTGTGGGCCTTCTACAAGAAATATTTCCTGGGACTGTACCTCATCTCCATAGTCCTGGGGCTGTTCTCATCACTGATCACTTCAGGTCTCGATCTTGCTGCCATGCAATCTACAACCGATCCCAACGAGCTGCTTGCGATGATGAAAGGAATGGCCGGTCCCTACGCCCTTTTAATGCTTGTCTCACTGGTTGCCGGCGTCTTTCTGCATGCCTGGGTACTGGAGAAGCCTCTGGGTGAGCCCGACTTCCTTGCCACCGTGTTGAAGAAGAGCCTCGTGGCACTGGTGCCGTCTCTTGTGGTGATTATAATTATGCTCGTGATTACAACGGTTCTCACCACCCTGGGGCTGGTACTTCTGGTGCTGCCCGGTTTCTTTGCATTATTCTATATGCTCACAGTAATTATCTTCTCCATGCCTCTCATTCTCACGGAGAGCCGAAATCCGGTTACTGCAGTGACAAGGTCGTTCAGGCTGGCACACAGTCACCTGTGGCCGAATATGGGATGGGTAGTGGTGGTGGCGCTTATACTGATTGTTGCCTCACTGCTCATTGCGGCCTTTACAATGCTGCCCTTTACCGGTTCTTTCATCAGGTCACTGACCAATCCGGAAGAGGCCTCTGCCATGCTTGAGATGAGCCGTAACCCTCTGTACATTGCCCTCAGTGTGCTTGCCACGGCACTTATCACTCCGGTTATGCCAATCTTTGCATTTATCCTTTATTTCAGGAACCGGGGAGACGAAGTTTTGGCGGAGATAACTACCGAAGCGGAACAGCCTGTGAGGGTTGAGGATCTCTATCCCCCGATGCCGGACAGGGAATAATCAGGCTCCGACCTCAATAATCCAGACTCCTGGTTTGAGTATCTCCAACTCTATGGAGGTATTGACTCTCATTGTCTTGAGCTTGGACCACTTGTTAAAGCTAATCCTTAGTTTGAACGGGTACTCGCAGTTTCTGAATTCCATCTGGGAATTCAGAAACTCTGTCTCAGTACCGGAAGATCCGATAATCTGCAGGTTAGTTACATCCAGTGACCCGGCATCAATCGGTTTAAGATGAACGCGAATCTCATTGCCGTCAGAGTAACGCTGTACCCGGTATCTTTCAACTGACCGCATGGTGACGATACGGTACTCCTGCTGGGCAGCCCTGTTTCCTTTATACTCATCCTTTGTCCAGAGACCCTCCTGTATCGTGTCGGCTCCGTTATACTTAAAAGCAAGCCTGCCGGCACCATGCCTCAGCCCCTTTGACCACAGTCCCTCGTAAACCGAGCCGTCAGCATATTCATACTTTCCTTTCCCGTGGGGCAGACCTTTTTTAAAGGCTCCCTGGTAATGATCCCTGCCCCATGCCTCACCGGCGCCGTCTGCAAGGCCCTGCTTACAGCCGCCTTCATATCTTTCATTTATGCTCTCCATCATCACCGTGCACTTATCCTGTGACCAGGATGTTACAGTACACAGGGCAAACAGGGTCAGAAAAAATAATATTCTTTTCATTGATTTAAATTGAGAAAACCGTTTTCCTTAAGTAAAAAAGTTGTGTTACAACAGTTTAATCTTCAAACCTCTTTGACATCTTATCAGAGATCTTCTCATTTGGATACTGTTTTGAGAATGCCTGCCAGTACTCCTTCACGTTTTGTTTTACCTCTTTTCGGAGGATCAGGATACCTATGAGGTTGGGTACCGCCATCAGCACTATAGCCACGTATGAGAGTGACCATATTATGGTTGTGTCAGTGAATGATGCGATAAAGAACGCGGCTACAAATACCATCCTGTAGTATATAACATATTTTTGTCCGAACAGGTAGGTTGTCGCCCTGTCTCCGTAGTATGACCAGGAGATAGCCGTGGAGAAAGCAAAGAGCAGCAAAGAGAATGTCACTATATAGGGTCCGAATCCTTTGAGAATGCTCTGGCTGAAGGCAAATGTGGTTAGTGGTGCGCTGTGGATAAGCGACTCGCCCCGCACGGTCATGGAGGCCATATTCGGAAGCTTGCCGGCCAGCACCTCCAGTTCTCCCGTAAACGGTTCCTTTCCTGACATAAACCTTATATTGCTTGCAAGTGATCTTGCGTGGATGACCGAAATGCCGGCAGTGGATATGACACCGTTCTCCACAGTGAGCTTACCGTTATAGAGATCGATAAACTGATCACCCCTGAGATGGCTGCTCAGCTTTTCCACATCTGCGCTGTTTCCATCATCGTAGATGCCTGTAAGTATCTGCATGTCTGTGGACTGAAACTGATTATCAGTCTTGGTGTTCCATGCGCCGGAAGCAAGCACGACAAGCCCGGTCAATGTGCAGATGCATATTGTGTCAATAAATGGCTCGAGCAGAGCCACCATACCCTCGGATACAGGCTCCGGGGCACGTGCAGCAGAGTGTGCAATAGGTGCTGAGCCCTGCCCTGACTCATTTGAGAATAAACCCCTGTTCACTCCCCTGTTCATGGCGAAGGCAAATGAGGCACCCAGGAAACCTCCGGCAGCTGCCGAACCGGTAAAGGCATCGGCAAAGATTGAAACAAACGAGGGGATGATGTTGCCGGGGTGGGAGAATATAACCAGCAGTGCCCCGATGAGGTAAAGTATAGCCATAAAAGGAACAAGCACAGAGGTTACCTTTGCTATCCTCTTAATTCCGCCGATGATTACCATTCCAAGAAGAACAGCCAGGATGCCACCGGTAATGATATGCTTAATACCAAAGGTCGAAAAGACTGAGTTGGAGATACTGTTTATCTGTGGCAGGCTTCCGGTACCAAAAGAGCTTAGGATTGTAGCACCGGCAAAGAAGGCTCCCAGGATGGCACCGGTCCTGATTATCTTTCCGCTTTTAGTTTTGATGTTAAGCCTCTTCTTCATGTAGTACATAGGGCCGCCGGAGACAGACCCGTCAGGGAGTATATCCCTGTATTTGTGCGATATGGATACCTCAACCATCTTGGTACACATCCCTATTGCTGCCGTTATCAGCATCCAGAAGAGGGCCGCCGGTCCGCCAAGGTGTATCGCAAGGGCTACTCCCGCAATGTTACCGGTACCTACCGTGCCAGACAGGGCTGTGGCAAGCGACTGAAAGTGAGAGGTGTCACCGACATCATGCGAGTGATCATACTTGCCCGAGGTGATCCGGATGGCATGACGAAAATACCTGATCTGCGGGAATCCCAGATAGAATGTGAAGAACAGTCCTGTCCCGATAAGCAGCACCATGAACCATGGATGCCCTCCGAGATACCCGTCGAGACTTACAAGGAAATTGTTGAGACCGTGCATATCAATGATCTTAGAATTTAAAATTCAAACAATCCAAGTCCGTTCAGGAACACAAGTGCTATAGCCAGCGGAGCCAGGAACCTGATGGCGAACCTGTAGAGACTGTAATACCTCAGGCGCATGGTACCACCGTTTGAGAGCTCGTCCTTTGTGTCACGTCCCGGAAAGAACCAACCGAGAAAGGCAACTATCAGAAACCCTCCCAGGGGTAAGAGAATATTGGCGGTTGTATAATTGAAGAGGTCGAATATATTGAGTCCGAATAGTTTTACATCACTCATCATACCCCACGACAGCGAGGCTGATATGCCCAGGATGAACATGGAAGCGGTGGCGATTATGATTGCTGTTCGCCGGCTCAGGTTCAGCTGTTCGGAAAAATAGGCAACTATCACCTCGAGGACGGATATTGTTGATGTCAGTGCGGCTATCGCCAGCAGGAAGAAGAAGGCAAATGCAAAGATCATTCCGCCGGTCATCTGCTGAAAGATACTGGGAAGGACGATAAAAGTAAGTGCTTCGCCTGAAGACGGAGAGATGCCGAATGCAAATACTGCAGGAAAGATGGCAATGCCTGCCAGGACGGCAACGAGCAGGTCGACCATAGAGACCTGCACTGCAGTACTTCCCAGCTTGTTATCCTTTGGGATATAGGAACCGTATGTGATCAGTGTTCCCATGCCTATGCTGAGCGAGAAAAATGCCTGTCCCAGGGCCATCAGCACGGTGTTGCCAGTGATCTTCGAAAAGTCAGGCCGGAAGAGAAACTCGACACCCTTGCCCGCTCCGGGAAGAGTCAGCGCCTTGATGCACATAACTATCAGAAGGATAAACAGAAGGGGCATCAT
This sequence comes from Bacteroidales bacterium, assembly GCA_041740815.1. Lineage (GTDB taxonomy): Bacteria > Bacteroidota > Bacteroidia > Bacteroidales > VadinHA17 > SR-FBR-E99. The sequence goes on along the minus strand of JBGSLG010000048.1, from coordinate 17,252 downwards.
TATCTTGGTCGATTTTTCTATGCCTTTGCGTACCCCGCCCAGGACAATGGCTGAGGTGGCCAGCAGGAAGACTGAAAACCAGAGTGCCGGTCTCAGTGATTCACTCCTGAATGATTCAAACATGCCTGAGAGCTCTGCCGAGCTCTTCCCAACAAAGCCTCCCTTGAGCGTCTGGTAAATATACTCAAGAGTCCAGCCGGCAACAGCCGTATAGAAAGCCAGTATCATGAACGCTGCTACTATGCCCATCATTCCTACAAGGAACCACGGCCGGCGTGATGAAAGCATCCTGAATGCCCCCACAGGGTTGCGCTGGGTCCTGCGCCCGATCACCAGTTCAGACATCATGACCGGAATGCCAATCGAAAAGACAATCACAAGGTATATTATAAGGAAGGCCCCACCGCCGTTCTCTCCCAGGATATAGGGAAACCTCCATATGTTACCCAATCCCACTGCAGACCCCGCAGCTGCGGCAATGACACCAATCCTGCTGCCAAACGAATCTCTCTTGGTAAAATCAAATCCGCTCATCTTAAAAGTAATTTACCTTGTGAATTGTTTTAAGATGTTAAAGGTGGTAAAAAAGTTAAAAGGTGCAATGCATTACTGTTAAAAAACAGGAAATGAAGACAGATGACACAGACATTGAACTCCCATGCAGACAGGATGGGTTAATAAAAAAGAAAGAGGTGCAGCATAGTGCACCTCCTTCACAGGGATTAACCCGTAAATGATTAATATGATTCTCGCTTCGTGTAATGTGTATGCAACAGTTCGTGAGATTTGTGGCCGTTGGGTTTCTCAAGAAACTCCTCGTAAATGGCTTTTATTTCGGGGTTATCATGCGACTTCCTAAGGTCCATGTGCATATCTTCAGCGTAGATCGCCTCAGTACGTTTCTGCCTTATCTCAGCGTTTGTCGGAATTGGCTGGCCTCCGCCGCCCAGACATCCGCCCGGGCAGGCCATGATCTCAATAAAGTGATATGAAGCCTTCCCGGTGCTGACTGCCTTAGCGATCTTGTTGGCATTGACAAGACCGTGAGCGATAGCCACCTTGAGCTCGGCTCCCTCGAGGAATCTCCACTCTTCTACCGTTCCTTCTATCTTTATTGTGGCCTCCTTGACTCCTTCCATACCGCGGACAGGCATTATATTCAGATTCTTGAATGGTACCGGCCTGCCTGTAACAATCTCGTAGGCGGTACGCAATGCTGCCTCCATGACACCTCCTGTTGCCCCGAAGATCACCCCGGCACCGGTTGAGCTGCCCATAAATGAGTCATAATGACTCTCCTCAAGGGAGAGGAAGTCTATGCCTGCCTGCTTGATCATGACTGCAAGCTCGCGTGTGGTAAGAACATAATCAATGTCTTTGAACCCGCTTGATCTCATCTCGGGCCTGTCAGCCTCATACTTCTTGGCAGTACAGGGCATGATGGAGACAGAGACAATCTTCGATGGATCAATGCCGCGTTTCTGTGCATAGAATGTCTTTGCAAGGGCTCCGAACATCTGCTGCGGTGATTTGCAGGTTGAGAGGTTCGGAAGCATGTGCGGATACTTGTGTTCAATGAACTTGATCCATCCCGGCGAACATGAAGTAAACATAGGCAATGCGAGGGTCTTGTCGCCTTCCACCAGAACCTTCTTGAGCCTTGTAAGAAGCTCTGTTCCCTCTTCGATGATTGTAAGGTCGGCAGTGAAGTCGGTATCGAGCACCGAGTCAAAGCCGAGCTGACGCAGGGCGGTAACCATCTTGCCCGTTACCCTCTCACCCGGATCATAACCCAGGTCTTCACCCAGGGCCACCCTGACTGCCGGAGCTGTCTGAACAACCACATGCTTGTCGGCATCATAGATGGCATCCCAGACCTGGTCAATGTATGTCTTTTCCGTCAGGGCACCCGTCGGGCAGCGGTTGACACACTGTCCGCAGTTGGTACAGACGACGTGGCTCATCGGCCTGTCATGGAATGATGATATCTTCATGTGTGAGCCCTTGTTTGCCACTGCAATGGCAGAGACCTGCTGCAATTGGGCACATGTGCGCACACAACGCTGGCACCTGATGCACTTGCTGTCATCTTTCAGGAATGAAGGTGATGACCTGTCAATTGTATAGGAATGTCCTTCCACAAGGTCAAGGAAGATATGCTCGCCAAAGGAATACTCATTTGCCAGTGTCTGCAGCTCACACTTCTGGTTTTTGTAGCACTTGGTGCAGTCTGCCCTGTGTTCTGACAGGAGCAGTTCCACGATGTGCTTGCGGGCGTTTCTCACCTTGAGCGAGTTGGTATGAATCTCCATCCCCTGCGAAACAGGCATGGCACACGCAGCAATGAGTGTACGCGCACCCTTCTGCTCAACGACACATACGCGGCAGTTACCCGCCACGCACAGGTCCTGGTGATTGCAGAGCGTTGGAATGTTTATGCTCAGCTTTTTGGCGGCCTCCAGAACAGTGGTTCCTTCCGCTACCTTTATTTCATGTTCGTTTATCTTAAGAGTTACCATAATATTCTATACTAATGTTAATAAATAATCTCTTCCTTGAAATTCTCCACAATCGATTTGAAGGCATTCCCCACCGACTGACCGAGGCCGCATTTTGAAGCTACCTTCATTGTATCGGCGAGCTTGACAAGCTCATTAAGGTATGTGGATTTGGAATCTCCCTTCTTTACCTGCTCAATACCCAGCAGCAGTTGCTGACATCCCACGCGGCACGGTGTGCACTGACCGCATGACTCCTCAGCAAAAAAGTCCAGGTAGTTGTGCAGCACGTTGTACATCGAGCGTGAGCTATTGAACAGCTTCATTGATCCGCCTGTCGGCACACCCTCAAAGCCTATTATGGTCTCACCGAATTTCTTACGCGGAACGCAGAAGCCCGATGCCCCTCCAACCTGTACAGCCTTGGTATCGCCGTCGCCAAATTCATTCACAAACTCCTGAACAGTCATCCCCAGCTCAAGCTCAAAAATACCCGGAATGGGTGTATCACCTGATATCGAGAACACTTTTGACCCACGTGAGTCTTTAGTTCCCAGCTTGACATACTCCTGAGGGCCCTTTTCTATGATCATCACGGCCGTGACCAGGGTCTCCACATTGTTAATGGAGGTTGGCTTTGAGAATAATCCGCTTACGGTCGGATAAGGTGGTTTGTTGCGGGGTTCACCGCGGAAGCCCTCGATTGATTCGAAGAGAGCGCTCTCCTCACCGCAGATATAGGCTCCACTGCCCATACGGTATTCAATACTGAAATCATAGCCTATCTCATTGATAAGCTTGTGAAATTTATGAAGTTCTACAAACAGTTGGGGGAGCAGGAACCTGTATTCGCCGCGAAGGTAAATGAATCCACGCTTAGCGCCCATAGCTTTCCCTGCAATTGCCATTCCTGCATAAACCTTTGAGGCTACCTTGTCAAGTATCTCGCGGTCTTTGAAAGTACCGGGTTCTCCCTCATCAGCATTACATACTATAAACTTATCGGGATCCTTCTCAGCGGCAGTGTATTTCCACTTCAGTCCTGTCGGGAACCCGGCACCTCCGCGTCCTTTCAGTCCAGATTCGAGTATTTGTTCAATAATCTCGTCACTTGTCATCTCGAAGGCTTTCTTCATAACCTTCTTGACATCTATACTTTCGAATATAAGGTCAACCTTTGTCAGTCCTTTGTTTTTCATTTTAGTGCCTCCCACTCTTTAGCGCATGTAACCTTTAACCACATCTATAACTGTCTCCGGCGTCAGATCAGTGTACGGCATGTCATTGATCAGTATCGCGGGAGCCTTGTGACACCAGCCTATGCAGTTGGTCTCAAGCAGTGTGAACATCTTATCGGGGGTGGTCTCCCCAACCTTTATCTTCAGAATATCCTCAAGAGTGCCAATAATGTCATTCTTCCCCTTCATTGAGCAGGTAATGGTCTTGCAGACCCTTATTACATTCTTACCCCGCTCTTCCGTGTCAAGGAAGGTGTAGAACGATGCCGTCCCGTAAACCTCTGCTGCAGAGATATCGAGCTCAGTGGCAATTGCCACCATCGCATCATCAGTAAGGTAGTTATACTTCCTAACAATATCCTGAAGGATGGGCATCAGGCTCTCTCTCTTGCGGCCATGTTTCTCTGCCAGCTCCTTCACCATGTTACCAGTGTGATACATTTCTGTTAATTTTTAAATATTTAGTTGTTTAATATAAAATTGCGACTCTGATTTTCGGCTGTGAAAATAATAACAATACTCATTCAAAAACCTTACTTATATCATGTTTATGAACATATAAGGTTTAAATAATAACAATCCACAAAGTAATAACAGGCGTTACGGATCAGCCGGCGGAGTAGGTGGCAAGCTGATTCCGCAGCCACCCGAACCACTCTTCCATGCCCTCACCTTTGAGGGCAGAGAGCTTAATTATGGTGATCTGCGGGTTGATAGCTGCCATGTCAGCCATAAACGAATCTATTCTGAAATTAGTATACGGAATCAGGTCTGTTTTATTCAGGATGACTGCTCTGGCCTCACTGAAGAGCATCGGATATTTGGCAGGCTTGTCATCGCCCTCGGGCGTGCTGACTACTGCCAGCTTGAAAGTCTCCCCCAGGTCAAACTGTGAAGGGCAGATCAGGTTTCCCACATTCTCAACGATGAGCAGGTCAATGGTATCAAGATCAAAATGCTCAATAGCCTTTGAGATGCTGTGAGAATCGAGGTGACATCCCCCTTCCGTATTGATTGCCACTATGGGTATATTGTACTTCTTCAGCCTTTGAGCATCACGGTCTGTAGTGACATCACCCTCAATCACGCCAATTCTAACCTCCCCTGCCATCTCCTCACAGGTCCGTTCAAGTAGTGTCGTCTTTCCGGCACCCGGTGAACTGATAATGTTAATCATCATTACCTTCCTGGACTCAAGCAGGCTTCGCACTTCCGTAGCCTTGTTCTGGTTCCTGTCCAGAATGTTTTTCATAATCTTTATTTCCATGATTATCTTCCTTCTATACTTTTAATGAATAACTCCTTTCCGTGCACAACAGCAATTTCGGCCGAACCGCAGACACTGCATGCGTTAAGATCACCCGCAGGCTTGTACTCTGAGCCGCAGCTCAGGCACCTCATCTCTGCCGGAATGATCTCTACATCAAGGTCAGCACCCGATGCCAGTGTATCTCTTGCTGCTTCGCTGAAAGCAGCCCTGAACAATTCTGGAACGATTTGAATATACTGCCCGAAGCTGACATTTACCTTTTCAACCTTTGTCAGTCCTGCCTCCGCGGCATATCCTGCAACCATTGCGGCCAGATCTTCGGCTATTCTCAGTTCGTGCATCTCAGTATACTCAGCATATCCTTGGCAACAGCTGTCCTGAAGGCATATCCAGAAACCTGCTGCCACCTGTTGCACTCTTCAGTATGACCCTGCCCGCCTTTCCTGCAGTGATTTCACCGATGACAGCAGCACCTCTTCCCCGGGGATCGGTACGCATCCTTTCGACTATCCCCTCAGCCTCTTCAGCAGCAGCGACTATAAGCACTCTTCCCTCACTGGCCAGGGTGAACGGGTCAAACCCAAGTATCTCACACAAGCCCCTGACGGCATCCTCTACAGGTACGGACGATTCCTCAACGGTAATCCCGTGGCTGGTCATTGTGGCCAGTTCGTTCAGGACTGCTGCCAGGCCTCCCCTGGTCAGGTCTCTCATAAAATGAACTGCAGCGGGCGTCTGAACCACCTTTCTTATCAGATGGTTCAGCGAGGCACAGTCAGATGCCATCGGCGAGTCAAAAGAGAGATTTCTGCGTGATGCAAGTATTGTAACGGCATGATCACCGGGCGGACCGTTTATGATCAGCCTGTCACCCTCCCTGACAGATGACCCGGTGCTGATATGCATTAGTACTTCGCTGAGCACTCCCACTCCCGCCGTATTGATGAAAATCCTGTCGCACTGGCCCTTCTCCACCACCTTGGTATCACCGGTGACAATTCTTACGCCTGCTTCCTCCGCCTCAACAGCCATGGATGTAATTATCGCGTCAAGCTGATCCATCTCGAAGCCCTCCTCGATAATAAATGCGGCTGACAAATATTTTGGTTCGGCCCCTGACACTGCAAGGTCATTAACCGTGCCGCATACTGCCAGCTTACCTATGTTACCACCCGGGAAAAAGAGCGGATCAATGACGTATGAGTCGGTTGTAAAGGCTATCAGGGATGACGGCAAAGACAGAAGTGCAGAATCGGTCATGGGACCATTCATACCAAACCGGGCGGCAAAGTGGTTACGTATGAGTAACTGTGACTGCCTGCCGCCACTGCCGTGACTCAGTGTGATCTTTTCACTCATGACTGGAGTATTTGTACCAGGTATTGCATGATCCCTCATCCGAGACCATGCAGGCTCCTGCCGGATGGTCGGGCGTGCAGGCCAATGCAAAGAGGGAACAGTCGGTCGGTCTCCGGACACCTCTGAGTATGTCTCCGCAGATACATCCGTTTGCGTGTGTGGATTCAGGGATGTCAACGGGAAAGGCGGAGGCTGCATCCAACCTCCTGTAGCGGTCACGGATATGAAGTCCACCCGCAGGTATGAAGCCCAGGCCGCGCCACTCGACATCGCCAGGTTCAAAAACCTCACTCATAAAACCCTGCGCCCTGGTATTGCCCTCTACTGACACGGCCCTCCTGTACTGTATCTCCACTGAGGGCTTGCGGCTGTTAACCTGTCTGATAAGCATAAGCACAGCTGAAAGTATATCCGTCGGTTCAAATCCGGTGACAACGCATGCCAGACTATATCTTCGCGGAATGAATTCAAATGCCGATGAGCCAGTAATGACAGCCACGTGTCCCGGACAGATGAAGCCGTCAATAGGGGTTCCCGCTCTCAATATCAACTCCATTGCCGGAGGCATAACCTTGTGAGCGTTCAGTACAAAAAAATTATCCACCCCTTCCCTATCGGCCTGTATCATGGTTACCGCGGTGCCGGGTGCTGTAGTCTCAAATCCAATAGCCGAAAAAATTATTCTTCTGCCAGGGTTTGAACGGGCCATCTCCAGGGCCTCATAGGCCGAAAGCACCACCCTGACGTCTGCTCCGTCAGCTTTTGCCTCTCCAGGAGTCATACTAGTTCCAGGTACACGCATCAGGTCACCGAAGAGAGCAATTGTAATGCCCTCACCTGGAGAAAGACCAATCAGGGTGTCGATGTAGCTGGCAGCTGTGACACAGACCGGACAGCCAGGCCCGGAGATGAGACTGATCCCTGGAGGCAGCAGAGAGGGGATGCCAAAGCGGTGGATGGCAGCTGTATGGCCCCCGCAGACCTCCATAAAGGTGTATTCACGCGTTGCCTCCTTCTCTATCAGTTCTGCCAGACTGATAATATGTCCCTTATTCCTGAATTCGTCAACGTATTTCATACCCGTGTCATTCGCTCAGTGAATCATCCATCTCCTTAAGCAGCCGGAGGGTCTCGAGTGCATCTTCCTCCTTAAGCTTTTCGATGGCGAAGCCGGCGTGAAGCAGAACATAATCACCCACCTTGACACCTTCAACCATATGCAGTCCTGCCCTGAAAACAGTACCTCCCAAGGAGACTTTTGCCATCTCACCCTCTATGGCTATTACCCTGGCCGGAAGGCTCAGACACATACGCCCCTCCTTTCTGCCGCTGTCAGCATCTGCCCGAGTGATATTCCCCCGTCATTTGGCGGGACAAGGTGATTGGTGTATACCAGAAAATTATTCACGGATAAAAGATACAAAGATTTCTCCAGCAGATACTTGTTCTGGAAAACTCCGCCCGACATGACAACCACTTTAAGTCCTGTCTCCCGCCTTATCTTTTTACATACTGCAAGTATTATCTGTGCAATTGTATTGTGAAACCTGGCTGCAATCAGCGATATATCAGATCTGTCAGTGTCACTGATAATCTCCATAAACATAGCCCTCAGGCAGACAGTATCGCTGATAGTAAAGGGATAAAAATCATCTGAAACGTGGCTTATGGCTGATTCGAGCCTCATGGGAGCTTCAGAATCGAAGGAGGCCTTCGTGCAGAGCATAAGCAATGCCGCAACTGCATCAAAGATACGCCCTGCTCCGCATGTCAGGGGCGAATTGATACCATGAACAAGCATCTCCCTGACAATAGCCAGCTTTTTTTCATCTATTACCTGAAAAAGTTTAACCGACCTGAAGTCATAATCGCTGCCGAAGTAACTGAACAGGCATGAAAGGGCCATCCTCCAGGGTTCATCAACGGCAGCATCTCCTCCCGGCATCATGAAATAGTCGAAGTGTGTGTACCTCTCAAAATCCCTTGCAGTGGCTATCATGAACTCGCTTCCCCATATATTACCGTCGGTGCCGTATCCCGTTCCATCCATAATCACCCCTATAACCTTTCCGGTAAGGCCGTGCTCAGCCATCACCGATGCCGCGTGGGCATGGTGATGCTGGACCCGTATCAGGGGCAGCCCGCTTCCTTTTGCCAACTCCTCCGCAAACCTGGTTGACAGGTAATCGGGATGCAGATCGCAGACAACGGATGAAGGAGTGAACCTGAAGAGTGATGAGAAGAGCCTGAATGTCTCCTGATAAAAATCGTATGTGGCAATATTCTTTAAATCGCCAATATACTGGCTCATATAGGCTTGTGAGCCTTTCCCCATACAGAAGCTGTTCTTCTGTTCCGCCCCGGCGGCAAAAATTCCTTCAGCACAAATCGTCAGTTCAACTGGCTGCGGGGCAAATCCTCTTGACCTGCGGAAAAGGCTGATGTTGCCGCCAATCATCCTTACAACCGAATCGTCAGCCCTGTTGTTTATCTCTCTGTTGTAGCTCACAACACATCCTGTGACAGGCATGAGATCCCTTTCGGCCTGAAGGTCTCCGGAAATGATCGGTTCATCACTCAGATTACCGCTTGTCAGCACTACGGCAGGTGTGTTCATGATCCTGAAAAGCATATGGTGCAGAGGCATATGCGGCAGCATTGCACCGGTGGTGTTCAGGCCGCTGCTCACAGCGTGTGACAGCGGCCTTCTCTGTTTCAGGATAAGTATCGGCCTGCGCCATGATAGCAGCGCAGCCTCCTCCTCCCTGTCAGCATGACAGAATTCCTTCAGGGCCTCAATATCCCTGAACATTATGGCAAATGGTTTGGCATCACGCTGCTTCCTCTGCCTGAGCCGCGAGACAGCCTCCTCGTTCAGGGCATCACACATCAGGTTATACCCTCCGGTAGATTTGATAGCGACACTGCCGCCACCAGCAAGACGGTCTGAGATGGATTTCAAAATTTCGGAAAAACCCGTGACAACAATATCACCAGCCTTAAGTAAATATTTGGGTCCGCAGCTGTTGCATGCCACAGGCTGGGCGTGGAACCGCCTGTCAGACATATCATGGTACTCAGCCGCACACCTGTGGCACATCACGAACGGAGCCATTGTAGTGCCGGCCCTGTCATAGGGAAGAGCCTGTATGATAGTAAAGCGGGGTCCGCAGTTTGTGCAGTTAATAAAGGGATAATCAATGCGCCCCGGGTCGGATAGAAGATCAGAGAGACACTCCTCACATACAGCAATGTCGGGACTCACCTCGGTGATGCTCCCATCGGTGTCCATACTGGGAGTGATAGTGAAGTCACTGTAAAGCATGGTCTCTCTTTTTCTCACCTCCACCGATTTAATATTGGCTGCCGGAGGGGCCATGGCATGTATATCAGCAATAAACTGAGTGACTCTCTCGTGATCACCCTGAACTGTCACCGTCACGCCACCGGTTCTGTTTACCACCTCTCCGTTCAGACAGTATCCGGTGGCAAGCCTGTAAATGAACGGGCGGAATCCCACGCCCTGCACAAGCCCCCTGATAAGTATCTCATACCCGGTTTCCATGCTTGCTACAGGAATAGAGACTGTTCTTCCTTCATCCGGGTAACAGACCAGATCACACTCTCAATTTCATCACTCAGGTTTACATTGGTTACAACTACGAAATCAGGTACCTTAAGCAACACTGGAGAGAAATTGACAATGCCCCTGATACCCATATTCACAAGATCATTGCACACCTCCTGTGCTGATATATCCGGTACTGCAACGATAGCAACATTTACTCGGAACCTGTCAATGATCTCCTGGAGACGCTCCGGCGGATAGACAATATCATCAGCTCTTGCCTTCTGTTTGAAGGGATCGATATCAAATGTGGCAACAATATTGATACCCCGCTGATTAAACAACCTGTACCTGGAGAGGGCCTGGCCCAGATTACCCATACCCACCAGGATCACATTGCTGATTCGTCCGCGATTAAAGAGAGCCTCCAGTTCCTTCAGAAGTGAACTGGTCAGATAACCTCCCCTCCTGTTTCCTCTGATACCATACTCCGAAAAATCCTTTCTCACCTGCTCGGGAGTAACTCCGGTGCCACCGGCAAGGGTGAATGAAAAGACCCTGGTGACTCCCATTGAGTTCAGTCTTACCAGCAGCCCGTGATAAAGGAAAATTCTCCTGAGGCTGTTCCTGATATTATGTTTTGTGATTTGTTTCACATTAAACAGCTGTTTTACAAATCCCTTATGCAAGATAAACTATCTTTTTCAGACAGCATATATAAAAAATAGAATATTGATTATGAGCATGTTATTAAAAAGATTGCAACTCCGTATCCAGTAAGGGGCAAAATAAATTTGACTTGCGTTAATTGCACACTTAACTTTATTATGTGAATCTTCTCACATAAAATGTACTACATAAGTATTAAAAAGGAAGATTGGCATCATTCACTGGAAAGACTGCTCACCTCCCATGACATTTTTGTTCCGGTGAAGGATGAATATAGCCTTGATTACGAGCCTTTCAGGCTGAATCAGGCTGAAAATATTGCTTACAACACTCCCAAGCCTGCCACTCCCCTCAAGAACTTTTTTCTCCCTGTCAGGGAAAATGTGACTTCGGCCGTGAAAAACGGCAGGCCAAGGATCATTATCGGGGTGCCCAACTGTGATGTTGAGGCTCTCGGACTGCTTGACGAGATATACCTTGATGAGGCTTTCACCGATCCCTTCTACAGGAACCGCCGTAAGAGCACTATCCTGGTTTCCTCAGATTGCTTCTCGGTCAATGAGCATTGTCACTGCACCTCCTACGGGGTTAAGCCCTATACCATGGAAGGTGCGGATATGGCGCTGCTGTCAGAAGGAGATAATATCTTTCTGAGGGTCATCTCCGACAAGGGGGAGGAGCTGGTCGGGCTGTTATCGTCCGTTGCCGGGGTGAAGGACGATGAAAGTCTCCGCTTCGCCGATCAGAGGCACAGCGAAACTGAAGCTTTGCTGGCTGAACGCAACAAGGGCCTTCCTGATTACAAGGCAACCGGCGAGCTCGTACAGAGAGCAGGTGAACATATCTGGGTCAAATATGCCTCAAAGTGTGTTTCCTGCGGCGCCTGCACAACCATATGCCCTACATGCAGCTGCTTTCTCCTCATTGATAAGCCGGATTTTGAAAAGGTAAAACAGATGGATGCCTGCCAGTACCCTGGTTTTGAGAGGGTTGCCGGAGGTGAGGATGCTCTCTTCGAACTGCCCCATCGCTTCCGCAACAGGTACATGTGCAAGTACGTATGGAGACCACAGAAATTCAATTCGCTTGCATGCACAGGATGCGGCAGGTGCATTGAGGCTTGCATAGGCACTATCAACAAGAATGAACTGTTCATGGAACTCACCTGATAATTCTTATGTCCAGCGATACCTATAATATATATAAGCCCCTGCGGGCGACCCTCGAGGAGGTGATAGAGGAGTCACCACTGATCAGGACCTTCGTGCTGATACCGGATGAGGAATTCGTCTTTAAAACGGGGCAGTTCATTGAACTCGCTGTTGACGGTGTGGGTGAAGCTCCATTTACACCGTCGTCATCACCCCTGATAACGGACAGGCTGGAGGTCACGGTCATGAGGACCGGGTATGTTACCGGAATCATGCATCAACTCAAACCGGGAGCTGTCATGGGTATCAGGGGTCCCTACGGACGAGGTTACCCGGTAAGCGAATTCAAGGGAAAAGAGGTGCTTATCCTGGGAGGAGGATGCGGCCTGGCTCCAATCCGGTCACTACTCTTCGCACTCGAACACATGAAGGATGACCTGGAGAAGGTGATACTCTGCTATGGCTCAAAGACACCTGCCGATTGTATTTACAAACCGCTCTTCAGCAGACTGAACAGTATTGAGAAGTTTGAAGCCCTCCGTACGGTGGATATAACCGATGATGACTGGGACGGACCGGTTGGCGTTGCCACCAAACTGCTTGACGATGTCAAGGTTAATATTGACAATTCCGTGGCAGTGGTATGCGGTCCGCCCATAATGATGAAATACGGAACGCTCAAGCTTCTTGAAATGGGATACCGCGACGAACAGATATACCTCTCGATGGAAAAGAATATGTCATGTGGCCTTGGCAAATGCGGCCACTGCATGATGGGAGAATTCTTCGTCTGTAAAGACGGCCCGGTCTTTACCTATGACGAGATCAAACACAATCCTGAAATTTGGAAATAAAACTACAAATGGCATGAAGGTGCTTATAGATATGATAAAACTGAGGGCAGCCATGACGCAGAACCCGTCACTGGGATTGCCTGAGGCTCTCTGTTACAGCTCAGCCAACACCAACGGTCTCAAGACCATACGTGAGCTGGCCACCTTCAGGTTCACCTGCCGCAGATGCGAGGATGCCCCTTGTATAACAGTCTGCCCTGCCGATGCCCTTGAGAAAGACAGCGACGGCGTGATCATGCGCCACACTAACCTGTGTGTCTCATGCAAGTCGTGTGTCACTATCTGTCCCTTCGGCACAATGATGACCGATTTCTTCAGACATCACCGCAATAAAGACCTTTTCTATGATCTGTGTGATCATGAACAGGCCCGCAGGTTTGTTGAAGCTTGCCCGCCGGGAACAGCGAGGCTTACTGATGAAAAAGAGAAGCCTGACGAGCACATTTACCAGTTGAATGAGAAGGTGCTCATCAGGGATTATATCTATGTGACTGAAAAAGAGTAAAGAGAAAGAATATGGCGGTTAATCTCCTCTGGTTCTTTATTTTCCCCGGGCTGTTATTCATGGCAGTGGCCGGGGGTTTGCTCTCCTGGTTCGACAGGAAGATAACCGCCAGGGTTCAGTTCCGTAAGGGGCCTCCACTGCTCCAGCCTTTCTATGATTTCTTTAAGCTGCTGCTCGTCAAGGAGACCATCCTCCCAAAGCAGGGCTCAGCTTTTGTCTTTCTCCTTGCCCCTGTGCTGGCGGTTTTTGGTGCCACTATGGCCGGCCTCTTTATCCTTCTTCCCCTCTTCAATATAGAAACAGGCTTCAGGGGCGATATCATAGTCATATTCTATCTTCTTACCCTGCCATCGTTCTCATATATCATCGGAGCACTGGCCTCAGGCAACCCCCTGGGTGCCGTGGGTGCCTCGCGCGAGATGAAGCTGATAATCAGCTATGAGCTCACCTTCCTGCTTCTGGTAGCGGCGGTGATAATGAAGAGCGGACAGCAATTCGACCTTGAAAGCATTATAGCTGCACAACAGTCGGGCACGCCTTTCATCGGCAGCATCTCAGGAGTACTGCTCTTCATTGCCGGGATCTTCTGCCTGCAGGCCAAACTGGCTCTGGTGCCTTTTGACATGCCCGAAGCCGAAGCCGAACTCGCTTCCGGAATCTATATTGAATATTCAGGTCCACCATACGCGATGATCAAACTGGCGAAATACATTATGCTTTTCATCCTGCCTGCTTTCCTTGTCGCTCTCCTCATGAACGGAATGAACCCGGGCATAAACATTGTCTGGCTCATCCTGAAGATACTCGGCGTTGTGCTTCTCCTCACCCTCATCAGGAATACAAACCCGAGAGTGAAAATAAAACAGGCCTCCAGATTCTTCCTTCTCTGGATGAACCTGCTGGTTGTGATTGCCATTGTGCTGATTGCATTCGGATTATAAAAATGTAGATCGTGGGTTTCAAGGATTATTGTTTCAGGAAATCGCTCTGGGTCTTCCACTTCGGCGGAGCATCATGCAACAACTGTGATATTGAGATCCTTGACTGCCTTACCCCGAGGCATGACCTCGAACGGTTCGGAATTTTGCTGGTGGGCAGCATCAGGCATGCCGACGTGCTGCTGGTAAACGGATCAATAAACAGGCGCGACAAAGACCGGCTGCTGGAGCTTTATCACCAGGCTCCCAAACCGCTGCTGGTGGTGGCCATCGGTGCCTGCGGCTGCACCGGAGGAATTTTTGCCGAGGGCAACACCTTCGCCGGACCCGTTGACAAGATCATCCCGGTGGACGCATATATTCCGGGTTGCCCCCCTAAACCGGAGGCAATCATAGCGGGAATAGTCAAACTGGCAGGTAAAAAATAGCGACACAGGAATGGATACAGAGGCAGCCATAAATAAACTCACGGAGAAATTCAGCGGTGACACTGTAAGGGTGGTACTGCAGAAGGCAAGGCGCGCGATTGTCACAATCAGGCCTACAGCCATTCTCCCCATTTCTGAATACCTCTATAAAAGCGAAGGTTACAGGTTTATTATTGCCTCCGCACTCCATACCAGGCGTGGGTTTGAGATCTACTATCACTTCAGTTTTGATGCTGACGGATCGATACTCAGCCTCCATGTAATTCTCGATAAGGATAAGCCGCATATTGCATCACTCTCCAACATGTTCAGCGCATCAAACTGGATTGAGAGAGAGATGCACGAACTCTTCGGGATTGACTTCCTGAATCACCCAAACCAGGAAAAGCTGCTTTCGGAAGGCAACTGGGCTGAGGATGTCTTCCCGTACAGAAAGGAGTTCAAATAATTCTCGTGACACAATGAGCAGAAAGACCCTCATACCGATAGGACCCTATCACCCGCTGCAGGAAGAACCCGAGCTGTTCAAGCTCTATTGTGACGGGGAGATAGTCACGGATATCAAATGGGAGACCGGATATAACCACAGGGGCATAGAAAAACTCAGTGAGTCAAAGAGTTACGACCAGGTATTCTTTCTTGTTGAACGAATCTGCGGCATCTGCTCAACATCGCACCCCTTCGCCTTTGCAAATGCTGTTGAGGAGATCGTCGGTGTTGAGATCACTGACAGGACCAAATACATCAGATCGATAATCGGAGAACTTGAACGCATCCACAGTCATCTTCTCTGGGTAGGTCTCGCAGGCCATTTCCTCGGTTACAACACCGTTTTCATGTGGGCATGGAAGTACCGTGAGCCAGTCCTTGACCTCTTCGAGATGATAACAGGCAACAGGAACAGCTATGCAATGTTCAAGGTGGGCGGTGTGAGACGTGACATTGAGAACAGCAAGATCCCGGCGATCAGGAAAGAGATGGCTCTCCTCCGTAAAAAACTCGACCTGCTTACCGGAGCTGTGATGGATGACCCGGTGATTCACGCAAGGACAAAAGGCGTAGGGATACTCACCAGGCAGGATATCGTTGACTACGGTGCCGTGGGGCCTACCGCAAGAGCCTCCGGCGTTGATATTGACGTCAGGAGGGATGATCCCTATGCAGCCTATCCGCTGGTCAACTGGAAAGTGATCACCGCCGAAGCGGGAGATGTCTTCGCCAAGGCAGAGGTGAGGCTTCTTGAGATGTATGAGTCAGCCTCAATCATTGAACAGTGCATTGATGCCCTCGAAAAAATGAAAGAGGGCGACGTCGCCCTGAAAATAAATGAGATACCTGAAGGAATAGGTACGGGCCGGGCTGAGGCCCCCAGAGGCGAGGTTTTCCACTTTGTGGTCTCAGACGGTTCCAACTCACCGGCAAGACATAAGATAAGGGCTCCAAGCTATACCAACATAGCAACATTCAGGAAATCATGCATCGGGCAGACCATTGCCGATGCGACTATCTCTCTCGCTGCCGTTGACCCGTGCTACTGCTGTACTGAGAGAATGGCAGCAGCCTATGACAACTCCTCAGGGAAGAAAATCCTCAACGCGAACGAGCTTATCGAGCTTTCCATGAAGAGAACTTCAGAACTAAGGAAATCAGGTGCCGGTCATGAATGAACCTCTGAAATTATTCTCTGACATGAACACGTGCATGTACCTCCAGATGCTTATAATAATTCCCCTGGCAGCCGGGGTTCTCTTCTTTGCAATACCTGAAAGGTTTCACACGGTCAAAGGAATACTGGCTCTTGCAGCCACACTGGTTGCCGGGTATCTTGCCATCGCCCTCTACTCCGCTGACCCTCAGATGACGGCGCAGGGAGAGATTCTCAGCAGGAGTTGTATTACTCTCCTGAATGCAGACCTCCTTCAGAATTCCGGAGAGTTCCTCACATTCACCCTCGACGGCCTGAGCAAGCTGATCATACTATTTATCAGTATCATTGCACTGCTTGTCCTTCTTTATACACTTGTATATAACAGGTTTGACAAAGTCAGCAACTACTATCCCTGGTTCCTGATAACCCTGGGCTGCTCATACGGAGCAGTGCTCTCTGATAATCTCATCCTTTTTGTCATGTTCTGGGGTATCCTGGGCATCACCCTTTACAAGCTGATACCCGGAAAGGATGAAAAGAGCTCTGCAGCCGCAAAGAAGACCATGATCCTTATAGGAGCGTCAGACACAATCATGCTTGTAGGCATCGCTCTTCTGTGGAGACTGACTGACACGCTGAGTATCAACAATATATCGCTTGAGACCAATAATATATTGACTGTCACTGCGTTCCTTGCGCTTCTTGTCGGCAGTTTCACCAAGGCAGGTGCCTTCCCGTTCCATTCATGGGTGCCCGACTACTCCGAGACAGCCCCGGCATCATCCACGGCCCTGCTGCCGGCGTCTCTCGACAAGCTGCTCGGGATCTATTTCCTGGCCAGGCTCACAACCGACATCTTTGTCATGACAGAAGGAATCAAGCTCCTTCTGCTTACTGTCGGAGTAATAACCATCATTACAGCCGTTCTGATGGCGCTGATGCAGCACGACTGTAAACGGCTGCTGGGTTATCATGCCGTATCACAGGTGGGTTACATGATTGTTGGTTTTGGTCTTGGCTCCCTGGTCGGGATTGCAGCCGGTCTCTTCCACATGATAAACAATGCCATATACAAAAGCGGACTATTCCTGAGTACCGGAGCCGTTGAACGCCAGACAGGAAAGAG
>JBGSLG010000047.1:0-19704 GCA_041740815.1 Bacteroidales bacterium | reverse complement strand
TGGTTCAGCACCGGGTGGGCGTTCACGGCCAGCTTCATCAAGTTTGCAATACTGGCTACAATGGGTGAGATGCTCGGTAGCAGGATCCGTTCAGGTATTTATCTGCCTGAAGGCTTTGCGCTGATCTACCGCGCTGTCGTATGGGGATTCCTCGGGATGACCGTCAAGGCTGCCTTCATGATCTTCGGCGGAGGTGTTCCACTGATAGCCTCGCATTTTGGCATGGAGAACCCGGCTGCAGTCATGGCTGGCCCCGTGACAGGCGCCAGGGTGCTGCTTGCATTTGCCATCAGCACTTTCCTGAATATCTTCTATGCCCCTGTGCTGATGGTGACCCACAGGGTGAGCGATCTCCATATTATTGAGGCCGCCGGCGACAGGCGCAAGCTGCTTAAGATACCTGATGTAACCAGGCTGCTGGCTTCGATCAACTGGAACAGCATGTGGGGCATAGTCCTGAAAATGAGCATACCACTATTCTGGATACCGGCACAGACTGTCAACTTCCTCCTCCCGGAGGAGTTCAGGATCCTCGTTGCCGCGCTCTACAGTACCATACTTGGAGTCATTCTGGCGTTGGCTGCGGGAACCAGTAAAAGGCAGTAGGCAGTAGGGGGTAGGCAATAGGGGAATTTTCGATTTCAGATTTTCGATTCTCGATTTTTTTAATCGCCAATCGCCAATCGCCAATCCTTCAGAATTTTGACTTTATGGACTTTATGACTTTCGACTATTTAATATGACAAATAGCAGCAATCGTTGTCTTATAAATTTCTATCTTGGTGCCTCAGATGAGGGCACTAAATGAAAAATTTATGAAAAATACCCCCATAAATCATCAAACCGTAAGCAGGGCAATCACTTCAAGCGGCATCACCGACCTTGGTTATGCGAGCATACGCGAGATAGTCAAGCTGGTAAATGTCCTGATAAAGGAGACCGGCGTCGAGTTCATCAGGATGGAGATGGGTGTGCCTGGTCTCCCATCGGCTGAGGTTGGGATAAAAGCTGAGATCGAAGCCCTCCAAAAGGGTGTTGCCTCAATCTATCCTGACATCGAGGGATTGC
Source organism: Bacteroidales bacterium (assembly GCA_041740815.1). GTDB lineage: Bacteria > Bacteroidota > Bacteroidia > Bacteroidales > VadinHA17 > SR-FBR-E99. The sequence continues at coordinate 18,636 of JBGSLG010000047.1, read as the reverse complement.
CGGAGATGAAGGTTGAAGCGGCCCGATTTGTGAAGAACTTCCTTGATGTGGAGGTGCAGCCCGACTGCTGCGTGCCTACCGGGGGAGCAATGATGGGAGGGATGGCCAGCTTCATGGTGGCTAACAGAAACGACAGAACCAAGGAGGGTACCCTCTTCATTGACCCGGGATTCCCGGTACAGAAGACGCAGACAAGGATTCTCGGACAGGACTACAGATCATTCGACGTATATAATTACCGTGGTGAGAAAATGGGACCCAAACTGGAGTCAATACTTCAGTCCGGCAAGGTCTCAACCTTACTCTATTCCAATCCCAACAACCCGTCATGGATCTGTCTCACTGAGGATGAGCTCCGTACTATCGGAACACTTGCAAAAAAATATGATGCCATCATCATTGAGGACCTGGCCTACTTCGGCATGGATTTCCGGGAGAATTATTCGGTTCCGGGAATGCCCCCGTTCCAGCCGACAGTGGCAAAATACTGCGATGACTATATCCTGCTCATCTCAAGCTCCAAGATCTTCAGCTATGCCGGCCAGAGAATAGGGCTGCTGGTTATGTCAGACCATCTCTACAACCGCCGTTATCCTGATCTTCTCCGTTATTATTCCACCGATATATTCGGCAGGGCTATGATCTTCGGCGCCCTGTATGCTCTCTCTTCCGGGGTTACCCACTCGGCACAGTACGGATTTACTGCAATTCTCAAGGCTGTGAACGATGGTTTGTATAATTTTGTCGACAACACAAGAGTCTACGGAGAGAAAGCGGCAAGGATGAAGGAGATGTTCCTTACCAACGGCTTCAAAATAGTCTATGACATGGACATCGACAGGCCGGTGGCAGACGGATTCTATTTTACAATATCATACCCCGGGATGAGCGGCGGAGAACTCCTGAAGGAATTGCTGGCTTACGGCATTGGAGCCATAACGCTCAACATAACGGGCAGTGAAAGACATGAAGGACTCAGAGCCTGTGTCTCACAGATCAGAAAAAAACAGCTTCCCCTGCTTGAGGAGAGACTGAAACTTTTCAGGGAAAACAATCCCGTAAAGGAGTAAATTATATATTTAATACGGAATTAATAACGAAGAGATGGCTAAGATAAAAGGTGCAGTGGTTATAGACCAGGAGCGGTGCAAAGGGTGCGAGGTGTGCGTGGTCACATGTCCTACCCAGACCCTTGCTCTTGCGGTGGAAGTGAATGCCAAAGGGTATCACTACTCATATGCTGCCAACCCTGACGCATGCATTGGATGCGCAAACTGCGCAGTAGTATGCCCTGACGGGGTAATTACCGTATACAAGGTAAAGGTGGGATAACAAGAAATGGAAAAGAATAACTTAATGGAAAAGGAACTGAGACTGATGAAAGGCAACGAAGCTATCGCCGAGGCGGCGATACGCGCCGGTGCCGACGGTTATTTCGGGTATCCCATCACTCCGCAGAGCGAGATACTTGAATATCTTATGGAGGCCAATCCCTATGAAACGACAGGGATGGTAGTGCTGCAGGCTGAGAGTGAAGTAGCTGCCATAAACATGGTATACGGAGGTGCTGCCTGCGGCAAGAAGGTGATGACCTCATCATCATCACCGGGCATAAGCCTCAAGCAGGAGGGTATCACTTATATTGCCGGCGCAGAGCTGCCCTGCCTCATCGTCAACGTCGTTCGCGGAGGTCCGGGTCTTGGTACAATTCAGCCTGCGCAGAGCGACTACTTCCAGGCGACAAAGGGCGGAGGGCACGGCGACTATCACCTGATAGTGCTGGCTCCGGCATCGGTGCAGGAGATGGCTGACTTCGTGGAGTTGAGCTTTGACCTCGCATTCAAATACAGGAACCCTGTGATGATACTCTCCGACGGAGCAATAGGACAGATGATGGAGAAAGTGTATCTCAAACCGCAGAAGAAGAGGTCGGAAGAGATACTGCCCTGGGCTACCACGGGCAAACCTGCAACGAGGGAACGCAATATAATCACCTCCCTCGACCTTGATCCGGAACGACAGGAGAAGTTTAACCATAAACTGATTGCCAAATACCGCGAGATACAGGAGAAGGAGGTGTTATTTGAGGAGTTCATGACTGATGATGCCGAGTACCTGTTTGTCGCCTACGGCACCAGCGCCAGACTCTGTCAGAAAGCACTCCAGATGGCAAGACTGGAAGGTATCAAAGTAGGGCTGCTCAGACCGATAACCCTTTTCCCATATCCTAAAAAGCGACTGAATGAGCTGGCTGACAGGGTCAAAGGCATGCTTGCCGTTGAGATGAGCGCCGGTCAGATGGTGGAAGATGTGATGCTCTCGGTGAACGGTAAGACCAGGGTAGCCCACTATGGCAGGATGGGCGGCATGATACCAACACCAGAAGAGGTGCTGGAAAACCTCAAATTATTTATTAAAGGATAAGAGAGATGGCAGAGTTAAATACAAATGATATTGTAAGGCCCGAAAACCTTACCTACATAAAATCAAAGATCCTCACCGATAACGTAATGCACTACTGTCCGGGCTGCGGTCACTCAACAGCCCACCGCGTACTGGCAGAAGTGATAGAGGAGGAGGACCTTCAGAGCAGGACAGTGGGGATAACCCCTGTGGGATGCTCGGTACTGATGTATAATTATCTTGACGTCGATTTTCAGGAGGCGGCTCACGGAAGAGCCCCGGCACTGGCAACGGCAGTCAAGCGCCTGATGCCCGGGAAGTTCGTCTTTACCTACCAGGGAGACGGTGACCTGGCGGCCATCGGTACGGCAGAAACCATCCATGCATGCAACAGGGGAGAGGACATCCTCATGCTCTTTATCAATAACGGCATTTACGGTATGACAGGCGGACAGATGGCGCCGACAACCCTTGAAGGTATGAAGTCGTCAACATCACCCTACGGCCGCGAAGTTGCCACTATTGGTTCTCCCATAAAGATGGCCGATATAGTGGCGCTGCTGCCCGGAACCTGCTACGTCACACGTCAGAGCGTCAACACCGCCGGCGGCGTGAGAAAACTGAAGAGGGCTCTCAAAAAAGCCGTTCAGTACCAGAACGAGAAGAGAGGAACCTGTTTTATTGAGGTGGTCTCAAACTGCCCCTCTGGATGGAAGATGACCCCGGTGGAATCAAACAAGTGGATGGAGGAGAATATGTTCCCGTTCTACCCCCTGGGTGATATCAAGGTGCCGGCCGAGTAAATTACTGCCGGCGGCGACGAAGCCCGGCGCATCAATGCAGGTATGGTACAAATTCTTTTTAATTAACGGATCAGATCATGACAGAAGAAATAATTATAGCAGGTTTTGGCGGACAGGGTGTTTTATCGATGGGTAAGATCATGGCCTATTCGGGCATGATGCAGGATATGGAGGTGAGCTGGATGCCTTCATACGGTCCCGAGATGAGAGGCGGCACAGCCAACGTCAACGTGATTCTCAGTGATGAGCGGATCAGCTCACCCATACTCAGGAGCTTTGACACGGCAATCATCCTCAATCAGCAGAGCATGGACAAGTTTGAGCATACCGTCAAGCCAGGAGGCACACTCATCTATGACGGCAACGGTATAACAAGGCATCCTGAAAGGAAGGACATCACCATCTACCGTATAGATGCGGCTGAAGAAGCTTCGAAGCTGAAGATGCAGAAGGTATTCAACATGTTTGTCATGGGGGGATTCATGAAGGTGAAACCTATCCTGAAAACGGAATACGTTATCAAAGGATTGAAGAAATCGCTTCCCGACAGGTACCATCACCTGATTCCGATGAACGAGGAGGCCATTAAACGAGGCATGGAAATAATTCACCAGGTGAATTAATTGTCAATTGTCGATTGTCGATTTTTTTAGTCGGCAATCGCAAATCACTCGTAGAAGTGCATTTCCCGGATGTATCGCCAGGCGGGTGCCGGCACGAACCATGAGACATCCTTTCCCTCTTTGATTGCAGTACGTATAAAGGTTCCGGATATCTCCATCACCGGTGCATCGATCTCCGTTACCGATGCCATTGAGAGAACCTCCTGCAGCCTCTTGCCGCTCCTGCTCCCCGGGTAGAGGCGGGGATAAACGATTATCGGAAATTGCTTCACCAATACTTCCACATTCTTCCACTTGTGCAGCGTGGTAAGGTTGTCTTCGCCCATGATGAGCGTGAACCTTCGCGCAGGGTGTTTCTCAGTAAGCCAGGCCAGCGTGTCAATAGTATAGGAGGGTTGAGGCAGGGTGAATTCAACGTCTGATACCCTGAAACGGGGATCGTCACCGATGGCAAGCCCGGTCATGTGCAGCCGGTCGCGGTCCTTCAGGAGCGTTTCCTTCGTTTTCAGAGGGTTATGCGGACTGACAACAAACCATATTTCTTTCAGGGATGAGTACTCGGCCAGATAGTTGGCTATAGCCATATGTCCTATGTGTACCGGGTTGAATGAACCAAAAAACAATCCAGTCTCCATCACCTCTTTTCAATAAATTCCTTCACTGTTTCAAGTATCTCGTTGCAGGCATTCTCCAACCCGTCATTGATGATTACACGGTCAAACCTGTCTGCCAGAAGGATCTCGGAGACTGCTTTGTCAACTCTCATCTCAATCTTATCGGCACTGTCCGTACCGCGTTTCACCAGTCGTGTTCGCAGTTCCTCAACCGAAGGTGGCATGATAAAGATTGCCAGTGCCTGCTCCCCGAAGATCTTCTTCAGGTTGACGCCTCCCTCCGCGTCTACGTCAAATAGCGGTATCTTCCCCTCTCCGGCAATGCGGTCTATTTCGCACCTGAGTGTGCCGTAATAATGGTCCTTGTAGACCTCCTGCCACTCTATGAATTCATCTTTTTTGATCTTCCTTCTGAACTCAGCCGAGGTGATGAAATAGTATTCCCGGCCGTTTACTTCACATCCCCTTGGTTCTCTGCTTGTTGCTGAAACGGAGAAGAGTAGTGGAAGACCTGCGTTGAGAAGATGATTGACGAGGGTTGACTTACCTGCCCCGGAAGGAGCGGATATGATAAGGACCCGGCTGTTCTTCAATCCCTTCATAGAGTCAGAGCACATTAAGAGTCAGTTCCTTGATCCTCTCCAGCTCATCCTTCATCATCACAACCAGCTTCTGCATTGAGGCATCATTGGCCTTTGAGCCAATGGTGTTTATCTCTCGCCCCATCTCCTGCGAGATGAAGTTGAGCATCTTTCCGTTCTGCCCGTTGCCGTTCATGGTCTCAATGAAGTAGTCGCAGTGTTTCTTCAGCCTCACCTTCTCCTCATTGATGTCCATCTTCTCGAGGTAGAAGATCAGCTCCTGTTCAAATCTATTTTTATCGATGTTTTCCGATCCGACTGTCTCCTGGAGTGTTGCCAGAAGCTTCTCGCGCATGCGTGTCAGGCGGTCGCCCTCTACCGTGCTGAGGTTCTCAAGGTACCGGGTTATGCTGGCGACAGACTTTGTGAGGTCAGCCTCCATCGCCCTGCCCTCCTCAAGCCGGTAAAGGTCGGTCATTGTAAGAGCATCGTCGATAAGTTTTACCGCCCTGCTCCATTCCTCCTCAGTTAGCTCGGCCCTCTCGGTCCTGAGCGTCTCGGGGAGCCGCATCACAATGCCGAGCAACTCACTGTCGCTCTTTATACCCAGTTCGTTACTGATCTGTCTGAGCTGAATGTAGTAGTTTTTAACGATGTTAGCGTTGATCACCGGTGCCGGCTCGTCGTTCATGGCGTCGAAGGAGATCATCAGGTCAATCTTGCCTCTCTCGAGTCTCCTGATGACAGTGTTCCGTATATCCAGCTCCTTCTCCTTGTAGATCCACGGCATCTTTGTGTTGATGTCAGCCTGTTTGCTGTTGAGGGATCTGATCTCAACAGTGATCTTCCGGTGCGGTGTCTCCAGCATGGCTTTGCCATAGCCGGTCATTGATCTTATCATCGTGGTTCAGTTATTCCTGTGCCAAAGATAGGTTTTTTATGTCAGGCGAGCAGGTCAAGCTCAACGGTGAAGTGTCTCATTATTGGGGCTTCCCATTTGATTGCCAGACCCCTTGTGATCCGGTCCCGTCTATCCCATACGTTACTCACTGCTGCCGCCACATAATCCATGTGGTTATCAGTATAGACCCGTCTGGGGATGGCCAGCCTGACCAGTTCCAGGGCAGGATGCCTGTTCATCCGTGTCACGGGATCGCGGTCTGCCATCAGGGTGCCTATCTCAACGCCTCGTATGCCCCCTTCGAGGTATAGCTCCACTGCCAGTCTCTGGGCGGGAAACTCTCCGGCGGGTATCTGCGGAAGGAATTTGCCTGCATCGATGAAGATGGCATGGCCGCCTATGGGTTCCTGCACGGGCACGCCTGCCGCACTGATCTTTTCTCCCAGTCGTGCCACCTGGCCTATGCGCGACTCAAGGTAGTCAAATTCGGTGCCCTCGTAGAGGCCCTGTGCCAGCGCGTTCATGTCACGGCCCGCCATGCCTCCGTAGGTGATGAAGCCCTCGAACATGATATTAAAGGTCGATGCCTTGCGGAACAGTTCCTTGTCCCTGAAGCCGATGAACCCACCGATGTTGACGATGGCATCCTTCTTGGAGCTCATTGTCATGCCATCTGCATAGGAGAACATTTCGCGGGCAATATCCCTGATGCTCTTCCCTGCATATCCCGCTTCCCGTGTTTTTATGAAGTAAGCGTTCTCTGCAAAACGGGCTGAGTCAATTATAACCAGCACCTTGTATCTGTCGGCAAGCTCCCTCACCCCCCTCAGGTTAGCCATGCTGACAGGCTGACCGCCGGCCGTGTTGTTGGTGACGGTCATTACAATGCATCCCAGCTTCTCATGGGGTGTCTCTTTCAGCACCTGCTCAAGCCTTTCAAGATCAACATTGCCCTTGAAGGGATCAAGGTTGGTAATATCCATCGCATATGATACGGTACAGTCGACCGCACTGGCCTTGCGGAATTCAATATGCCCCTTGGTGGTATCGAAGTGAGCGTTCCCGGGGATAACGTCGCCCTCCTTCACCAGCACAGAGAAGAGGACGTTCTCTGCCGCCCGGCCCTGATGTGTGGGGAGGAAATATTCAAACCCGGTAATATCCGTGATCGAATCCTTGAGCCTGAAATATGATGATGCTCCGGCATAGCTCTCGTCGCCGGTCATGATGGCACCCCACTGCTTGTCGCTCATTGCCCCTGTGCCTGAATCGGTGAGGAGATCAATGAAGACCTGCTCTGACCGCAGGTTAAACAGGTTGTATGAGGCTTTTCTGATCCACTCCTGACGCTCGGGCAACGTGCTCTGGCGCAGAGTCTCGATCATTTTTATTCTGAATGGTTCACAATATGGGAGGGTCATGGGATTTTCGATTTTCGATGTGCGATTGACGATTAAGAAATTTTAACAACATGAAACGGTGGGGGCGAAAAAGCATTGATACATGCAACCCCTGGGGTTCAGAATGCGTCCCTGTTCTTGATGTTCCGAAAGATCAGCTTCCGGTTTCTTTCCGATAGAAAAAGGAAAATCATCTAAATGGGCTATTTTTGCAAAGATAACTTTTTTACGTTTGGGGTACAATCCGTAACTGTTTAAACATCGTGAAATGAGATTGAGAACCGTTAAAATTCTTGTAGGTTTATATTGCCTGTTCGGAAGCATAATTGTATCCGGACAGGTTGTTGATGCACCGGTGACTGTACCGTTGAATTTGCCGGCAACCGTGCCTGTTGTCGTGGCTGACACTCTTGAAGCCAGGGTACACCTGCCGAAACACATCAAGGCTGCCCCGGTGCCTGACATCAACGGCCCGCAGGATATACACCTTGACCGGGAAGCGTCACTCATGTTTCTTGACAAGATATATTCATCGGCGCCGATGTGGAAAAAAAGCAATGATCCGCTCCGCGAGGCAATCAGGAGCCTGCTGTGGATTGCCTCCAGGCCTCCGGCTGACACATTGCTGAACTACCTTTCAGGCTATGGTTTCGATAAGATAAGGATACCCGCTGAAAACTACTACATTTTCGATTCCATCAGGATTATCCTCCCGGTCATGCAGCATGACTCCGTCAGCGCAGACACCCTCTTCGGAAATGCAAATGGCGGGGAGATGTTCATTGAGGCAGGAAAAAAGATGGAGAAGGTCAGACTCTCGGCAGACTCAAGGCCTGTCCTGATAAATGACACGCTGAGGCTGAATGATTCAGTATATGTTCTGATGAAGGAGTTCATTCCGGCCCGGTTGCCTCACCATACCCATGACACCATAGTTCTTGTGATAACAGACACCTTGCCCGAGGCATCGCTTTACAGCAGTGATTTTCCGTTCAGATATCTCAGGAATCCATTCGTTACGGACTCCCTTGAGGCTGCAGTAACCTCGCTGATAGGGTATCTTGAGATGCGTGACTCCACGCTTTTGACTGTCACAGGAGAGTACGGCAGGGGATCAGACATATGGCTCAACAGCCAGTCTGATAACCTTGTCAGGTTCTGGTTGCCCGACGGGGAGGGCGATTCGGTGACTGTATGGCTGGGAAGCACTGCAAGAAACACAATCTCTCTCAGGGCAGAGGAGGGGGTGCTGTTTAAGAAGCAGGTATGGCATGACAGGTATGTTGACACCCGCGTAAACGTTACCACCGCCATGGAAGAGAATCTGAGAAGGGTTGCGCTCAACAGGATCAAACCGGAATTGTGGAAGTTCCGGACTGACATCTCCTACCTGCTCTCCCAGGGGGCGGTCTCCAACTGGGCAAAGGGGGGAGAGAACAACATATCCTCGGTACTGGACGTGACCACTGGCATGAATTACGCCAACAAGATCAACAATGTCAATTCAGCCACCTCAGCCAGGTTTGCCCTTGGACTGCAGGCCTCGGGGAGGGCAGGAATTCGTAAAAACCTCGATATCCTTGAGATCAACTCCAAGATCAACAATAAGGCATTTGGTAAATTCGACCTCAGCGGCCTCTTCCAGTTCAAGACCCAGTTCCTGCCAGGTTACAACTATCCCAATGATTCGGTCAAGGTGTCGAAATTCTTCAATCCAGCAACCTTCCTTTTTGGCTACGGACTTGAATACAAGCCTGATAAGAACACCTTTATAAGCTTCTCGCCAATATCGTACAAGGGGACCTTCGTTCCTGACACGGCACACATCAATCAGACCAAGTACGGTATTGCTGCTGACAAAAGGTCCAAGAACGAGCTTGGGGCGTACCTGACATTAAACAGCAAGCTTGTCCTCTTTGAGAAGGTGAGCATGAGCAACAGGCTGCAGCTCTTCAGCAATTTTCTTTCAAAGCCGCAGAATGTGGATGTGGAGTGGGAGATGATTGCTACAACGAGCCTCAACTGGTTCACTGACCTGAGGCTGAATGTGCATCTCATCTATGATGACGACACCATGCTTCCTGTCTTTGATAACGGCGAGCCGGTGCTCGGTACCGATGGTAAACAGAAGAAGGCTCCCATGGTGCAGTTCAAGGAGCTCCTCGGTGTATCTTTTGTCTTTAAGTTTTAGAATAGAAGGAGGTCCAGGATCACTCCCAGTCCGAATATGACGCCGGCCACCCCGTTGGTGGTGGCGAAGGCCATGTTGACCCTGCTCAGGTCATCCGGTTTCACAATGAGGTGCTGATAGGCCAGCATTCCTGAAAAGATCAGGGCACTGATCCAGAAAACAATACCCGCCTGCCCGATGAGCCCTGCTGTGGAAACAAGCATGAAAGAGACCGAATGCAGGGCCGCTGACACAGTAAGCGCCTCCCTCCTTGACATTGCGGCAGGTATGGAATAGAGGCCAGTCTCACGGTCAAACTTATCATCCTGGAGTGAATAGATGATGTCAAAACCGCTTACCCAGGTAAGAACAATAAAGGAATAGACCAGAGGAAGCAGAGCAAATGCTCCGGTTACGGCGATGTAGGCTCCGATGGGCGCAAGGCTAAGCCCGAGGCCGAGCACAATGTGGCACAGTACGGTGAATCTCTTTGTATAGCTGTATCCGATAATGATCAGCAGCGCTACAGGTGACAGTATGAGCGTAAGCCTGTTCAGGAATGCTGTGGCAACAATGAAGAGGATGGAGCTGGCTATGACAAAGATCAGGGCGTTGCGCTTTGAGATCTTCCCTGCAGGTATCTCCCTGCCGGCGGTCCTGGGGTTTAAGCTGTCAAAGTGCACATCAGCATACCTGTTGAAAGCCATGGCTGCACTGCGGGCAAAGACCATACATGCAATCACCAGGAAGAATGTCTTCAGGCTGAAACCGAAACCGGGCTGCGTGGCACCCAGAAAATACCCGACAAGGGCAAAAGGCATCGCAAAGACAGTGTGACTGAATTTGACCAGCGAAAGGTAATTATATGTCTTGCCCGCCAGCTTCTTCATCTCAGCGTTGCACTGAACTCCCTCTCAAAAGCCCTGATGAGCGCGTTCATCACCTTTTCGATGCTCTTTTCGGTGAGGGTCTGCCGTTCGTCATGAAGGATGAAGCTGACGGCGTATGATTTCTTATCCTTGCCTATCGCATCGCTTTCGTAGACATCAAACAGGTCAACCTCCTGCAGAATATTTCGTTCAGTCTTGAAGGCCAGGTCGCGAATCTGGCTGAATAATACCGATTTATCGAGTAAGAGTGCAAGGTCGCGACGGACCCACGGGTACTTTGGCAGCTCGGCAAAGCGGATCTTCCTGCCTTTGATGATCCGGATGATGTTTTCCCATAAGATCTCGGCATACCATACATCCTGCCTGATGTCAAACATGGCAAGATATTTTTTTGAGACCCGTCCGAAGGATGCAATTTCAAGTCCACCGACACTGTATTTCAGACCGTCGGTGAACCACCCTGCATTATCCTCAACAGCTGTGATCTCTCTCTTTTCTGTTCCGAATCGTGAGAGTACCAGCTCTGTGTAGCCCTTGATATGGAAGAACCCGGCCGGCGATTCTGCGGCGTTCCATCTCTTTCCGTTGATGTTGCCGGTGACAGCCATAGCCAGAGCCTGCCGTTCACTGAAATTGTCGGTGATCTCCATGGTACCCCTTCCAGGTTTCCTGCTGTAGGTATTGCCGAGCTCAAACAACCTCAGGTCGCTGTTCTGCCTGTTGATGTTCCATGATATGGTACTGAGCATGCCCGGAAGCAGTGACATCCTCATGACGTTGAGGTCGCTGCTGAGCGGATTGGCCAGCCTCACCATGGCTGCGGCGTCAAAGTCGCCTGTGGTTTCAAACCATGTCGCCGGTGTCAGTGAGTTGCACATGATCTCCGCGAACCCGTTCCCCGAAAGGAGTCCGGCCATGTTGGCCGCCACCTTCTCCCGGTCAGGCTTTTCGGAGTGTGAGAGCATCGAATGCATCTCGCTGCTGATACCGATATTGTCATAACCGTAGATCCTCAGCACCTCCTCCGTGACATCTGCCTCCCGGGTCACATCGACACGGTAAGCAGGGATCTCAAGGGTTAAGATATCATGTGTCTCGTCATTTATATGTATATCAAGGCTGTAGAGGATGGTTTTGACCGTCTCTACCGGGATACTCTTGCCGATCAGTCTTGTCATGCGGTCAAGCGAATATCTTACCACGGCTTTACGTACGGGAGACGGATAAATATCCTCAATATCCCCGGCTATCTCTCCTCCGGCCAGCTCCCTGACAAGCATGGCAGCTCTCCTGAGGGCATAGATTGTCATCTCGGGGTCAGTGCCTCTCTCGAACCGGTATGAGGCGTCTGTACGTAAATCATGCCTGCGCGATGTACGGCGCACTGACACCGGGCTGAAGGTGGCACTCTCAAGGAACAGGTCGGTGGTGGCCGTTGTTACCCCTGATTTCTGTCCGCCGAATACACCTGCTATGCACATCCCCTCATTCTCATTGCATATCATCAGGTCCGATGAGGAGAGCTCGCGCTCCAGGCCGTCGAGGGTCATGAATTTCGTCTTTTCGGGCAGCTTTTTGACTATCACCCTGTTACCGGTGATGGCCGATGCATCAAAAGCATGCAGCGGCTGCCCGGTCTCATGCAGTACGAAGTTGGTGATGTCAACAACATTATTTATCGGATTCAGCCCTATTGCCCTCAGTCTGTTCTGCAGCCATGCCGGGGACGGGCCCACGGTGATGCCTCTGACCGTAAGACCCGAATACCTTATGCATGCATCCGCAGCCTCTACAGTGACGCTGATGGCCCCATCCTCCCTGTCCTTTCTGAAACCGGCTATCTCAGGCAGCTTTGCCCTGACCGGTTTCTGAAGGTTGAAGAAGGCTGCAAGGTCACGTGCCACCCCAAAGTGAGAACTGCAATCTATCCTGTTGGGCGTCAGCCCTATCTCGAAGACAGTATCACTTGCCACCCCAAAATATTCAGCTGCCGGTGATCCGATAACAGCAGAACGATCAAGGACAATTATTCCCTCATGGTCAGTTCCAATGCCCAGTTCATCCTCGGCACATATCATCCCCTCCGAGAGCTGGCCCCGTATTTTTGAACGTTTGATCTCGAACTGTTCATTCCCGTGGAAGACCTTGGAGCCCGGCACTGCTACGGGAACAAGCTGTCCGGCAGCAACATTGAGCGCACCGCATACGATATGCAGAGGCTCGGTGCCCCCTACGTCAACGGTTGTTACACTAAGCCTGTCAGCATCAGGGTGCCTTTCGCATGTCAGGACCCTCCCTACAACAACACCCTTCATTCCTCCCCTGACAGAGACCCACTCCTCAACTCCTTCAACCTCAAGGCCCAGGCTTGTGAGAATAGCCGAAAGCTCCTCAACTCCGGCATCGAAGTCAAGATACTCCCTGAGCCAGTTATAAGAAATCTTCATTGCGGTATAATTATCTGTTTTTTATGACATGCAAAAGTAAGGAAAAAAGGTTAGAGGCATCATACAGGCTTTTTTAATTGGTTGATCATTATCGTTATATTTGCACGTCAATAAAATACCACATGAAATTAGAAGCAAACGACAAACTGATACTGATTACAAATGATGACGGCCTTTATGCTGCCGGACTCCGGACACTTATAAACACCATGAAGGAGTTTGGTAAGCTTGTGATCATATCAGCCACTGAGAGCCGCAGCGGAATGTCACAGGCGCTTACCGTCAAGCAGCCCCTGAGGGTCAAGCTGCTGGAGGAGGATGACAACAAGAGGGTGTATGCATGCAGCGGAACCCCCACTGACGGCGTTAAGCTTGCCGTCAACCAGCTCCTGGAGCGCCAGCCTGACCTCATCGTCTCAGGCATAAACCACGGGTCAAACGCTTCGGCCAGCGTTCTCTATTCGGGCACCATGGCAGCTGCCCTGGAAGGCTGCCTCTATAAGATCACCTCTGTGGGATTCTCACTTAACAGTTATTCGGCTACAGCCGATTTTTCGGTATGCGAAGAATACATCCGGACGGTTTGCAGACAGCTGCTTCGCGAGGCACTGCCGGATGGTATATGCCTCAATGTCAATATCCCGGCACTGCCTGCCTCGCAGATAAAAGGCATGGTGGTTGTCCGTCAGGCAATGGGTAGCTGGAAAGAGGAGTTCGAGAAGAGAAAGGACCCTGCAGGCAAGACCTACTACTGGCTTACGGGCAGATTCATAAATCATGAACCTGAATCAACCGATACCGATGAATGGGCTATACAGCACGGTTATGTCTCAGTGGTGCCTGTGACTACGGATATGACCGCACACTCTTTCATCAGCACCCTCAAAACCAAATTCTGACATGTGGTCCAGACAGCGCTTCAACAATGCCATGACCGGGGTAGTATCAGGATTGATCCTTCCGGTGCTTGCATTTTTCGTCTTCTTTATGGTCACGCGCCACGGACTGCCCCTTGATCAATACTTTCAGAAGATGGTAGCGGCCGACAATCTGACAGAGGTCATGAGCGTCTCGGTGTTTTCCAACATCCTGGTCTTCCTTCTTTTTAACCGCCTTGACATGCTGAGAGCCTCCAAGGGTGTCCTCGGCATAACCTTGATATGGGCCTTTGTCGTGTTCGGCATAAAGCTGCTCTAGTATGAAATATTTTATAATAGCCGGTGAACCATCGGGCGATCTGCACGGTTCGAGCCTTGTCAGGAACCTGATTATGGCTGATCCGGATGCTGACATCGCATGCTGGGGAGGTGATCTCATGAGAGAGGCCGGCGGGAGGCTGCTGAAACACTACAGAGAAACCGCATTCATGGGTGCCTGGGAGGTGCTGGTGAATATCCGTAAGGTCAAAGCCAACTTCAGCGAGTGCCGGAGACAGATAGCAGAGATGAAGCCTGATGTGGTGATCCTGATCGATTACCCGGGGTTTAACCTGAGAATAGCCCGATATGTGAAGCAGCTGGGGATCAAGGTATTCTATTATATCTCCCCGAAGATATGGGCCTGGCGCGAGGGCAGAGTCAGGCAGATAAAAAAGTATGTCAACAGGCTTTACATCATCTTCCCCTTTGAGAAGGAGTTCTTCCGGCGTCATGATTACAGTGTCACCTACCTGGGGAACCCCCTCCTGGACCATGTGGAGGCGTGGCGCGGACCGGCTCATGACCGTGATGCCACCATAGCCTCACTGGGCCTCGATACCAGGCCGGTGATAGCGCTGCTTGCAGGCAGCAGGCTGCAGGAGGTTACAAGGATTCTTCCGGCAATGGTCAGCGTTGCGGCAGGCTTTCCTGATTACCAGTTTGTGGTTGCAGGCATGGACCACCTTCAAGAGGAATTATACCGTGAAATTATCGGGACACAGCCAGTCAGGGTCATTAACGGCCGGACCTATGATCTGCTCTCTGTAGCGGAGGCTGCCCTTGTAACCTCTGGCACCGCCACACTCGAAGCTGCCCTGTTTGATGTCCCGCAGGTTGTATGCTATAAAACCAGCCCGCTGACTTATACCCTCGGCAAAAGAGTTATAAAGGTCAGGTTTATCTCGCTCGTAAACCTGATAATGGATCGCGAGGTGGTGAGGGAACTGATTCAGGATGACCTTAATCAGGTCACGCTCCACTCGGAATTGCAGGATATCATTGTCACCGGGTATAAACATAAAATCATCAGGAGAGACTATAATGATCTCCGCACTGTTCTTGGCGGCGGGGGAGCCTCATCGAGGGTGGCTGAGGATATTGTCAGCAGCCTGAAGGAAACAGTTGCAAGATGATGACAAGAGTCTTCATAACCATTCTGATTGCCCTGTTCCCGCTCACAGCCAGAGGTGAGTTGTCAGTACGCATCTTTGCACGCACAAAGCCCGTCACGGTGGTCTTCACCCCTGACAAGGGAGAGTACCTGCTCAGCGACGGACAGCACGGAGATGTCAGGCTGCTGCCCGGTGAGACCGTGGCTGTCACACGCCATGACGGGAGGGTGATATACATGACCTTGTCCGGTCTATACGGTTTGGCTGACTCCCTGACATTCACTCCTGCAGGCAGCAGTGCCGTCTTCAGGCTTCGTGCCCCGGCACGCGACGAGGTTGTAAAGACCCTTGATGGCATGCTGAAGATAAAGTCATTCCCAGGTTCACTTCAGATAATCAATGTCACCTCCGTTGAGAGTTACATGCCCGGTGTAGTGCGTGCAGAGGCAGGCAAGTACGGTCCGCCTGATTATTTCAAGGCACAGGCCGTTGTGGCACGCACATATGTGTACAGGAACGCCGGCAGGCATGAACTAGACGGTTATAACCTATGCGATGATACCCACTGCCAGGTCTACCTCGGACTTATCAGTGAACTCCCGATCATTGAAGCATGCAGGGCAACAGCAGGCAAGGTGCTGATTGACCGCGACAGTATGCTTATTGTGCCAGCCTTCCACGGTAACTGCGGAGGGGTGACGGCCTCCTCTGCTGATGTCTGGCTGGCGGGTTACCCGTACCTTGTCAGTGTCAACGACCCCTGGTGCGGCTATTCGGCCTCATCGGTATGGAAGAAGAACATTGCGATGAATGCCTGGAACAGTTTCCTGAGATCGAAGGGCATTAATCCCGGAGAAGCGGGCGGGCTCTATTCACCTTCGGGAAGCAAGCCGGTAAGGATAATGAACCGTACCGTGCAGGGAAAAAGCATCACAAGCGAAGAGATAAGGCTCCGGTTTGATCTAAGGTCAGCCTACTTCACGCTTACACCGGCAGGTGACACCCTTACGGTAAGCGGCAGGGGATACGGGCACGGTGTCGGACTCTGCCAGGACGGGGCCAAGGCGATGGCCGAAAAGAGAGTCACTTATGACAGGATAATCACATTCTATTACCCGGGCACATTCATAACTGACATCAAAAATGCACGCAGGCCGGTGAGGCCATGAAACTTTTAGATATTTTTACAGCAAACTTGAAGTTATGTTCACTCTCTTAAGAAAAGAGATAGCAGGGTTTTTCAGCTCGCTCACAGGCTACATTGTCATGATCGTTTTTCTACTGGCCAACAGTCTGATCATGTGGATCATGCCGGGTCAGTGGAACCTGCTTGACAGCGGCTATGCGGGACTCGACACACTGTTTGTCCTCTCTCCATGGATATTCCTCTTTCTTGTGCCTGCCGTCACAATGAGACTCTTTTCCGAAGAGCGCCATTCGGGTACCATGGAGCTGCTGTGGTCACGTCCGGTGGGCGACGGCGCCGTCATCTACGGCAAGTTCCTGGCTTCGGTGGCGCTGGTGCTCCTTGCCCTGCTACCAACAATCGTCTTCGTCATCTCGGTATGGATCCTGGGCGAGACACCCGGTAACCTCGACAGGGGAGGCACTGCCGGATCATTCATCGGGCTACTGATGCTGGCAGCAGTATATTCTGCCATCGGACTCTTTGCCTCCTCCCTGACCGGGAACCAGGTCATTTCATTCATCATCGCAGCCGTTCTCTCGTTCATAATGTTCACCGGGTTTGACTCCCTCGCCCTGCTGCCTGGACTTTCATCAGTGAGCGAGGAGGTGTCAGCGATGGGCATCAACGAACATTATAAGTCCATAAGCAGGGGAGTGCTCGATATCCGCGATGTAACATATTTTGTTTTTGTAACGGTTCTTTTCGCCGAGGCCGCACGGATCTCGCTTCGCCGCAGCCCGTTGAAGAAACCACTTGCTGTCATCGCTGCCACAGCAGCAGCATGCATACTCATATCACTTGTTCACATAAGGGTAGACCTGACGGAGGACAGGCGCTTTACCCTCTCTGAGCCTACCAGGAAGATACTCAGTGAGCTCGACAGGGAGGTACAGGTAGATCTCTTCCTCGATGGCGAGATGCCTGTAGGCTTCAGAAAGCTGCGACGCAGCGCCGGACAGTATCTTGACGAGTTCCGGATCAACTCGGGCAGGAAGATCTCATATGACTTCATCAACCCCTCCGGGTCATCTGACCCAGCGGAGCGCGAGGATTACCACAACCTTCTGATGAGCCGCGGACTGATGCCGGTGAATGTGATGGCCTCCGACGGCGAGGGAGGCAGAACACAGAAAAAAGTATTCCCTTCATTCACCGTCACTTGCGGTGAGACCATCATCCCTGTCAATTTCCTCAGGAATAATCCGTCACTCCCCGCCGAGACCAATCTTCTGCATTCAACGGAAGGCCTGGAATATGAGATCATACAGGCTATTGCCACTGCCACCGCTGATACCATTCACACAGTTGCCTTCATCGAGGGACATGGCGAGCTGGAGGAGGTTTACGTGGCTGATCTTACACTCGAACTTGCAAAATTCTTCAATGTTGACCGGGGTGTGATTGGAGGCAGGCCGGGCATAATTGACCGTTATGCCGCAATAATCATTGCAGCACCGGCGAAACAGTTTGATGAGAAGGATAAGTTCATCATAGACCAGTACATCATGAACGGGGGACGTGTCATGTGGCTGGCCGAGGAGGTGACTGTGAACGCTGACAGTCTCACCTACGGGTCAACGGTAGCACTCTATGAACCTCTTACTGTCAGCGATATGCTCTTCAGGTACGGTGCCCGGATCAACCCGGTTATCGTCCAGGATCTGGAGTGCATGCTCATCCCGCTTAAAGTGACAAACCCTGGCGGAGAGGCACAGTACGTCCCTGCTCCGTGGATCTATTACCCGTTGCTTCGGCCCTCGGAAGAGCATCCTGTTACGCGAAACCTCAACAGGGTCAAGGCTGAGTTTGCCGGTACGGTGGATACTGTCGGCCGTAACCCTGGAATTAAAAAAAGTGTACTGCTTACCACAAGCGGCCAGACGCGAACGGTATCACCGCCGCTGGTGATCTCGCTTGATGAGGCCGATGAGCAACCCGATGAAGAGATGTTCATTGCCGGAGCCCTGCCTGTTGCGGTGCTTCTCGAGGGTACCTTCAGTTCTGTGTTCACCAACAGGATGACCGAGAGTATCATGGGAGCAGCAGGAAGAGAGATAGTCAGTGAGAGCAAACCGACGAAGATGATAGTGGTGGCTGACGGCGACATCATCAGGAACGAGGTCAGATGGCAGGGAGGGGTGGCGGAGCCGCTTACCCTCGGCCTCGACAGGTATACCATGCAGACCTTCGGTAACAAGGACTTCCTGGTCAATTGCGTAAACTACCTCGTTAATGATAACGGACTCATTGAGATGCGCTCGCGGGAGATACAACCCAGGCTCCTTGACCAGGCCCGGATAAAGA
>JBGSLG010000046.1:0-4157 GCA_041740815.1 Bacteroidales bacterium | reverse complement strand
GTGACCTGGCAAGTGATAGCATCCGGTTTCTGTTTTCCTCATTTGCTCTGTTAACTGCAGCCGTCTTATCGGCAATAATTTCCTTCATCCTGCTCTCAGATGCGGACGCCTGCTCCATTGCCTCATCGGCCATTCCGGCTGCTGCTTCGGCATTCACTCTTTCATTGCCTGCCTGCACAGAGGCTGTCCTGATTGAGCCTGCCAGGTAACTCAGGCTGTCACTCAGCCTGTCGCTATAGGCTACGGCTTCGTTTTTCATCTGCACCGCAACTGATTTCTGTTTCTCTGCCCTGGTTCTGAGTGAATATGCTGCCCCGAACGCTATCAGGGCCACCAGTGCAACGAGGCCCAGCAGACCTGCAATCAGGCGGGAACGCCTTATACTGTCGGTTCCGGTCTTTTTGATGTATTCCTCCTGTACAAAATATTCCTCCTCAGAGTTTCTAAGGAAAAGCATGGTACGTTCAAATGCCGGGTCGAGTTTCTCCGCCCAAGCGAGGGTAGGTTTATTCTCCTCCCTCCACCTGAGGGCCACGAGGAGGTCAGGAGCAGTCCAAAGTCTGCCGTTCCCCTCCTGGTACTGTTCAGCTGAAGCGGCAAGCTTCAGGTAGAGTTTTTCTGAGGCCTCCTCATCATCCATCCACTTGCGCAGCGTGCTCCACAGTCTGATAATGCTTTCGTGGGTCAGGTCCACAATGCTCTCCCTGCTGAGCAGCACCTCCTTTGACGGGGTAATAAATGAATACTCAGGAGCCCTGAACACTTCTGCAACACTGATTATCTCATTCTCAGTGCATCCCGTCTGTGCTGCTATTGTGGAGATGCGTTCAGGCTTGCGCAGTTCTCTGCCGTTATCTGTTCTGGTAGTTATTGTTCTGAAGAGGCGCGAGCAGACATACCGGTGTCTCTCATCAAGTGACTCCAGTGCCTGGCCGGCGTGCTGTGATATTGCTCCCTGAATCTGACCCACTGCATCATAGTCAGCCATACCCATAGGACGGCTCATATCCCCGGCCCTGCTCCACTGGTTCCAGAGTCGCATCATGAGATGCTGCAGAACCGGGAGCTGTCCAGGCCTGTCAGTCAGTTCACTCATTATCAGCTTGATCAGTGAGCGGTCAATAGATGCTCCGGCGGCCATGACAGGATCTTCAATGACCGAACCGAGAAGATCATTGGGAATCTGCGGCAAAAGGTAGCTGCTGCTGTTCATCAGGCTGGTCAGTGAGTGAAAACGTGCGCAATCAGACACGTACTCAGAGCGAAGAGTCAGAATTATATGCAGACCCTGGTCAGGATTCTGTATTGCAGCAACTATCAGATCAATAAATTCGGTGGCATCATCGCCCAGGGTACCGCGTGCTGTAGCAGGACTGAACCTGAAGATCTCCTCAAACTGGTCTATGACAATGACAATTTGCTGTCTCAGGTTCTTTCTTAACCTGTTGATTACCTCGGTTAGTCCTTCGGTCCTGTTGTGGAGTGATGCCGCTACGCCGGCCTGTGTGAGCTGGGTAAAACCTGCACTTGCAGAAAACGCTGACAATTCTGCTGCTAGGTGATCTACAGGGTTCTGGTCAGGTCTGAAGACCAGATATGACCAAGATTTCCTGCCTTCAGAATTTTCTTTCAGGAGAGCCGGGATGACACCTGACAGAACCAATGATGACTTACCGCTGCCAGATGCTCCAATTACAGTAACGAACCTGTTCTCCTTCAGTTTGTTAACAACCTTCTGTGTGCTTTCAACCCGGCCAAAGAACAAATGTCCTTCATCCGGCCTGAATGCCCTGAGACCCGGAAACGGGTTAGGCCTGATAATTATATTTTTGTCAGACATAGAAAACTGATTTAGCGGACAGCCATATCCCCCTGGTTATCCATATAGTTTACAAAGATATCAGTGTATTCGGAATAGTAAAAAACAAAGGTGGCAATATCGTACACCGGCAGTGAATAAAGTCCGCTTTTGCCATTTTGCGAAGGCACCACCCAGGAGATGATACCTGGAATTGATCCGGCGTCATAGCTCTCTGAGTATCGTAAGGATGATGCCAGGAGTAGCATTTTTTCTTCAGGGATCCCGCTAAAGCAGAGGCTAAGGAATCTCGCTTTTTCAAAGAGCAGTGCTGCATCCGGCACGTTTCCGCTGACCACCGCGGCGATTCTTTGTCTGGCTGTTTCGGGCAATCGTGACTCCGCCTCACCATACCATTCAGGGTTCATCGTCCTTATGGCTCTCGCACTCTCTTCCTGCAGCAGCTGGCTGTTGCTGAAGAGGAATGAAACCGCCATCTCCCTGTCAAGTCCACGGCCATCGGCTGCCACCCTGTGAAGGGCGCACGCCTTTGTCCAGGTTCCTGTGATATTCAGTTCGGATGCCAGAATGAACGAGGCCACCGACCGTCCGTTTATCTCTCTTAACGGAAAGCAGAGAGAGATTTCTGCCAACCTGTGACTGTCGTCATGGTTTCCCAGCAACGCTTTCAGCGGCCTGCTGATTGAATCGGAAGTGACCGTGTCAATTGTCTCTGAAGCAATTGCTGCACCGCATGCAGTATCGTCACCTGAGCATGAGATGATCACCTCTGCCGCTGACCTGCCGACAAGGAGGGTAAGAAGAGAGAACATGAACCCATAGTTTACATCCCTCTCATAGTCAAGAGCCGCTGCCAGGATAAAAGACCTGTTTCTTTTTGCCTCAAGCTGCAGGGCTATCAGCCTGGCAATAGTATGCAGGGTCTCGTTCAGCGCCATCTCAATCCTATGCCTCTGTTTCCCCTGCGGCACAAAACCCTGCATGCACAGATGGGTGGCTGCCTTCCGGCGAACATTGATATGGCCGCCGTCGATGAAACGGTTCAGGTAGGGTAATGCTGCTGACAGGGGCATCATGCCCAGAAGACTCATTATCATCAGGTTTTCTTTCTCGCTGGTGGTTGACCTGATGGCCATACCAATAATATCACCATACTGCCCGGGACCGAAGTGCCGCAGTACGTAAAAAGCTTCCCGGGCTGTTTCGGGATATGTAACGGCCTGCATAACCTCTTCACGCAATTCCATTGTTCCGTACCTTCCGGCAGCGATGATCCCTGTCCTCTTGATCTCAATGTTTGCATCTGCCAGCAGCTTGACTATCTCCTGTACCTGTGGCTCCCTCCTGTTTAGCATGATGCTGCGTGCAGCAGCGGTCTTGTCTGAAATGCCGGAAAGTCTAAGAAGATCAGAGTTTCTCAACGGATCAGAGTAATATTTTTCGATTACGGCAATGATGCCTGCAGCTTCCCGTGAAAGATGCTCCCCGAAACGGTTTCCCGAAGCAATCAATTTCAATGCTGGCAGGAGTGCAGGATCAAAGGTATTTACCGCGGTGGAAACAACTTCAGAGGCATAGCTTCCATCAGCATGGTTGGCCAGGTAATCAAGCCTGCCGCTGATAAGATCAAGATAATGATCGGCAACCAGGAGAGTACTTCTGAATCCCCTTACCGGCTCCTGGCCTGCAGCAGGCATATCTGAATAAATTACAACACCGGGTACGGAAGCAATTTTTGCCGATAACCCATTTCTATAGTCAGCTGAAAGGACGATACCCAAAATAATCAATAAAAGGGCATACAGAGGCAGTAACAGTACCAGCCCGGAGGCATCAAACCCTGTAAGCCATCTGACTGACAACAATATGAAGGATAATAACAGGATTGCTCCGGAGGTTCTGGCCGGCAGGCTGCATGACTTTTCCCGGACTCCGCATACTTCTTTAAACAGGTGAAGCAATGTTGCCATCGAGGGCAGGGTGACTATAAACATGAATGCCAGGAAGAAAACGGCTGCCAGGGAGGTGAAGAGAGCTGAGAGCAGGCTCAGTGACTCCTTGCCGTTGAGATCATAATAGATGTAGACAAGTGCCGCAGGCACGGATAGTACCAGGAGTGAAAGCGGGGAGAGCAGCAGCTTGCCCTGAAACCTCATATTTCTTAGAATGGGCAGGTAATACCGGTTCTGCATTATCAGCCCCAGACCGATACCTGTTATAACGAGTATAGCTGTATAGACGAGGGGAGTGGCTCTGAACAATGAGATATCCGTAATTACCGTTATCATGGTGACTGTGGTAATCACCAGCAGTGCCAGGGCTGACCAGAAGGCCCACA
>JBGSLG010000045.1:0-16158 GCA_041740815.1 Bacteroidales bacterium | reverse complement strand
CAGCTGTACCTCCACGGTGGGTTCGGCATAGCAATAACCCATGCATCCTGTCTGTGTCACAACAGCCCCGATGCCTCTCTTGTCGAGCTCATCAACAAAGAAATCCATTATCGGCTTGGCTCCTGATGCGATGCCGCATGTGGCCATGGCAACCTTCACCTGAACGAGCCCCTCCGGGCTGTCGCCCTTGACTCTCAGGTCAAGCCTTAGCCGTGCTTCTTCACGGACTTTTTTCAGGTCTGCCAGTGATTTAAGTTTTTCCATTTTAATTGATATTATGTATTGTATATTCTGTTTACTTTTTTTGATCTGCAAAACTACCCTGTATAAGTTACTAAATTCCTAATATTTGTCATATCACGCTTCGAAATTTGTTATCTCCGCCAGGTTTTCGCTGATGATCTCTTTCAGTGATCTGACAATCGTCAGGTCTGTCACGGCCTCTAAACCAAGTTCCTCAATGATCTCAGCTGTTGAGATACTCCATTCAGTTCCTTCGAACGAGTGGGTATATATAATGTTGATGGCAGGATTGGCTGAGATGAGCAGTGCTACTGTACCGCTTGCATCGCCCAGGGGAGGTCTGTCAAGATGACTGTAGCCGAAAGTGGCGGTGACTGTTGTTCCTTTGCCTGGAGCAGAGGTGATTATCATCTCCCCGCCGGAGAGCCGGGCGTTCATCTGCAGCAGAGGCAGTCCCATTCCTACCCTGCGGGTTGTACGTGAGGTGAACCAAGGGTCGGTGGCCTTCATGCTTGTCTCCGCATCCATGCCTCTGCCATTATCAGTTACAGTCAGGGTAAGGGTGTCTGCGGATGGCACCTCGCTGACCCTGATCATGATCTCATCGGCGCCGGCCCTGATTGAGTTCTGGGCTATATCCATTATATGAAGGGCTATCTCCTTCATCTCTCAGTTGCAATTATATGTCTTCCTGCCTCGCCCCTAAGCGCCATAGCCAGCTCCTCAAATGATGGCCGGGAAAGCATGTATGAGGTGTAGCGCCGGCCGATATGCTCAGGGATATGGGCATCTGAGTTGCGGATGACCGGATAGAGGAGGTCAGGTGCGGGACCGACGACCTCAATGGCATCAATGTACAGGTCTTCAGGGATGAATCCCAGCTGGCTGGTGATGCTGAACGATGGCCGGTCAATGTGGGCCGGGATGAACAATGCACCGTGACGGTGGGCTGCGGCCTCAACCTCGTCGAGGGTGGCATCCAGCGCTGCAGGCAGGTAGTGGGCTATCTCGGTGATGATGTTCTCATCGTTGTCAATTACAACCTGGTCACCGAAGATCTTCGGATCATGGGGGGCAAAGGTAGAGTGCTGCTCCAGCCATGCCTGGAAGGAGACCCTGGCCTCCCCGTCAGGGAGAATCACAAGTGAATGGACCTCCTCGGAGCTTGTTACCTCGGCAGCCCTGAGAACGGTAATGCCTGCCTTGAGGCCGAGGGTCACTGCCAGCTCGCAGTGAAGTGTGGTGTTGTGATCAGAGACGGCAATCATGTCAAGCCCTCTCGCGGCAGCATGGCGGATTATCGCCGCGGGACTCATGTCGAGTGAGCCACATGGCGAGAGGAGGGAGTGAATATGAAGGTCAGCCCTGAACGGTTTCATTATTTTGTTATGAGAGAGTAGAGTCTGCCGGACAGCTCGAAGGTATTGAGTGCGGTTCCCAGCACGGGGATGCCCTCTTCGTTGCTCTGCGCCATGGTGTCTTCACCCGGTGTCTCATTGCTTGTGATAATCACCGCAGCCAGGTCACGCAGTGAGGCGATGGCCATCACATTGCGGTGTGTCTGGATGGTCACCCATGCTGCCCCGGACGCGGCATGACCCATGACGTCGCTGAGCAGGTCAGAGGAGTATCCTCCGGTTATCTCGCGGCCAAGCCCCTCATGGCCTGAGAAGACTGTAAGCCCAAGTTTTTCAACGATATCAGTTACTTTCATTTTCAGCTCCTTTCTTATTGCAGTTTTTTGTAAAGTTGTTGTCGCCCCATATGCGTCTCATAATGTCCGAAGACCGATCCTTATCCATGAGATCTTTTTCCATGTTTGACTCACGGATGAAGACGCACTGAGAAATGTCTGCCTTGTGGCGGACTATATCTTCTGCCAGGCTCTGGCATGACGGGGCTCCGCATAGCCCGCAGTCAGTGCCCGGCAGCCAGCACATCAGGCGGCGCGACCGTTTCATCATTTTCAGAGCCTCATCACGGTCGTCAGAGAGCCTGTACATTGAGCGCGGCCTGATCTCCTCAGTGATGCGCACCTTGCTCATGAGGTAATCATTGTAGGCCTCTATCCCCGGTATCTCCTCTTTCCCGGGGGTGTTTTTTGCCGGTTTGAGCGTAAGTGCCTTTGTACGGAGTCGCTCTGCGACAAGGAACCTGTTTGAGGAGAGCAGAACGCCTCCCGCACAGCCCTCATCACAGGCTCTGAGCTCAAGGTAATCGACTCCTGTAATCTCATCATTTTCAAGCTGCTCAAGGAACTCGGTGACGTTGTTGATACCGTCAATGGCCAGTGTGCGTCCGTTGACGCAGGAGGCCTCGCCGTTGGTGAGACTCCATACCAGCGTCTCCGGATCCACGGTATACGGATGCTCTTCACCCCTGGCCAGCTCCCCCTTGTTTCTGAGGGTACGGTTAATCTTGTTATAGATGAAGTCCATATTTATTACACCTGTGATGGGAGTAGACTCTTCGCCGACGGGCGATTTCACTGCGGCTATTTTTGCAGCGCACGGTGTGACATAGAATACTCCTATCTCGGCGTTATGGGCGCCCTTGTCGCGGAGCACCTTGCGGCAGTAGAACGCCGCCATCTCCAACGGGGCCTTTAGTGTAGCCAGGTTGCGTATGAGGGCAGGGAATCTGACCTGGATCAGGCGTACCACTGCGGGACAGTAAGTCGAGATGAGAGGGCGGGGGAGGGTCCTTACCTTCATGAGGTCCTCTATGGCGGGTTTCAATACCTCAGCCCCGTGTTCGACCTCATAAACCCATGTGAATCCGAGACTTCTAAGGACGGTGCTTATCTCCGCCATCGAGACCTCATGTCTGAACTGTCCGTGGAGGACTGCAGGCACCAGGGCTACGCGGTGCTTGTAATCGAATATACGGCTGAAGTCATCCTGTTCGATGATGATGGCATGTACAGGGCAGCTCCTGAAGCACTCGCCACAATCTACGCACCGGTCCTCTGTCAGCCGGGCCTTGCCGTCGCGTATGCGCAGGGCTCCTGTTGGGCATACCCTCATGCACAGGGAGCAACCGTTACATATATCCTCGCGGATAGTCAGTGCGTGATGAAAGAATCCCTTTTCCATATATGTCAGACAGCAACGCTGTTAAGATTAATTGATATCTCAAGAGTGGTACCCGTTCCCGGTTCACTCGTTATTACAAACCTGTCGGCGTTGGCACTGATGTTTGGCAAACCCATGCCTGCACCGAATCCCATCTCCCTTACCTCCGGGGAGGCTGTTGAGAAACCCTTCTGCATTGCCTTCGCTATGTCAGGTATGCCCGGTCCGCTGTCAGCGAGCCTCATTGTGATTGTGTCAGTGTCAAGAGTGACGCTGATTGTTCCGCTGTAGGCATGAGCCACGATATTTACCTCGGCCTCATAGAGGCAGACCACCACGCGTTTGATCACGGTACTGTCCACGCCAAGCTGCTTCAGCATCTTCTTGACCTGGCTGGAGGCATACCCTGCATGGGTGAAATCGCCTCCCTGTACCTTATATTCAAAGCTCATTGGCATGATTCTCAGTAGAGGGCTTTAATGCCGGCTCTGTAAAGTTCTCCTGATGCCCTGAACATGGTTGAGGGGCATTTGATGAGTGTTATGCCCAGCTCCTCGGCCAGATCTCGCATCTCGGCAGTAACCGACTTGTTGCGCACAAACAGGATGCAGTTTATATCAGACATCTCTGCTGTACGTATGGTCTGTAGATTGGCCAGTCCTGTTATCAAAAGGAGGCTGTCGCAATTAACAGTAAGTACGTCACTCATCAGGTCAGAAGCAAAGGCATGGCTTACCTCGTTGTCATTCTTGTAATCGCCGCAAATCAGTTCACCATTCGTTACCGTACAAATTTCTCTTACTTTCATGTTTGTTATAATTCAGAAGAGCATTACAAGTAAATTCATGGTGCAAAGATAATAAATTATTGTTATTGCGATAACACTGTTATAAAAATAACACAAAAGATTATGAACAACAACCGCAGCCCGTCGACTGCTTTGGTCAAGCTTCCTGATGCCTGTCAGGGCATCACGGAATTCCCCTGCGATATCATCCTTGTTCGATGGAGGTTTAATTACTTGATGGTCTGATATTTGCGAACTCTGATCCTGGTTTCCAGGAGGGTCTGGTATCACCTGTCACGATCCGGTAGGCCACATCAAAGATAGCCTTTGTATCTTCCTCGATGCCGTCAAAGTTCATCTCAGGATAGTAGTTGTCAGCCGGTTTGTGATACATGTGGGTGAGGTATTCCTTCTCCTTCTCTGCCGCCCACTCTTTCCCGAACTCCCTGCTGTCGCAGTTGCCGCGTGCAAAGAGGGAAGGTACGCCTATGCGTGCAAACGGGAAGTGGTCTGAGCGGAAATACATGCCAGTCTCAG
The DNA here is from genome assembly GCA_041740815.1 of Bacteroidales bacterium. Taxonomy (GTDB): domain Bacteria; phylum Bacteroidota; class Bacteroidia; order Bacteroidales; family VadinHA17; genus SR-FBR-E99. The sequence continues at coordinate 11,517 of JBGSLG010000045.1, read as the reverse complement.
GATTAGGGTCGGGAAGTATATACCTGTCCTGTCCCGAGGCAGCCTCAGCCAGCATGTCATCAAGCTCCGACTGTCCGTAGCCTGTGACCATGATGTCCTTCATCCTGCCTATGGGAAGCATTAAGTCGTTATTAAAGCATGCGATGATGTTTTCAGGTTTAACGGGAGGGTTGGCCGCGAACCATGATGATCCGAGAAGTCCCTGTTCTTCGGCAGTAGGGAAGAAGAGGATAACAGAGCGATCAGGTCTTTGTTTCATCGAGGCGAATGCCTCTCCGATCTCGAAGGCCCAGGCCATGGATGTGCCGTTATCCACGGCACCGTTATATATTGAATCGCCGTTTTCTGCTTCTCCGATGCCGAAATGATCCCAGTGGGCTGAGACAACCACGCATTCTTCCGGGTTCGTGCTGCCTGTGAGTATGCCGGCCACATTCAGGGAGCTGTTGCGTATATGACTGTTTTCCAGTCTCAGCGATATGGATGTTCCCATCTCAAACCCGGCATAACCCTGGCGGCATGCCTCGTTCCGTAACGTCTCCACCTCAAGGCCACGTGCCGCGAAGATCCTGGAGGCAGCCTCTGCGCTGAACCATCCTGTTACAGGGCAGGCGGTGATATCTCCTTCCCCCGGTTCCATGTACAATCCCGGTGATACAGAACTCTTTCGCGGTATAGAGTAATTGTAACCGGCGCCGACGGTCTCATGAATTATAAGGATTGCGGCGGCTCCCTGTCTTGCCGCCTCGTCATACTTGTAGGTCCAGCGTCCGTAATATGTCATCTGTCTCCCCTTGAACAGGGCTGAGTCTCCTGTGTAGAGTCCCGGGTCGTTTACAAGTACCACGGCGCATTTGCCCTTCACGTCTATTCCGGCATAGTCATTCCACCCGTATTCCGGAGCCACAATACCGAAACCGCAGAAGACCATGGGTATGTCAATAAGTTCCACTATCTGGCTCATCGAGGGCGACTCTATTGCAATATCATCAGGGGCTGACAGCTCCAGTCTTTCCTTTCCACCTGTGACAAGAACCTTGCCGCTGACCCTTGTGGTGATCTCAACCATCGGGACCTCCTGGAACCAGCTCCCGCCGAATGCAGGACTGAATCCTATCTTCTCCAGTTCTTCAGCGAGGTATGCCGTTGTCACTGTCTCTCCCGGGGTGAAGGGTTTTCGTCCCATGAAACTGTCAGCGCCAAGAACAGATGTGTATTCGCGGAGTTCACCGGCGGTAATGGTTGCCGAGGCCTTGCTGAGGGTATCGTCGCAGGAGTTAAATACTGCAAGAATTATCAGGGCAATAATCGGGAGGGTGCACTTTTTCATTTTTCGGGGTTTTTAACTGAGAGTGACAGGTTGACGATTACCTCTACTGCTTTCTCCATAGACTGCAGCGGTATATATTCAAAGCGGCCGTGATAATTATGTCCGCCGGTGAACAGGTTCGGGCAGGGGAGGCCCATGAACGAGAGCCTCGCCCCGTCGGTGCCGCCTCTTACCGGTTTAATAACAGGTTCTATGCCGGCCTTGCGATAGGCATTAACGGCCTCTTCAATTATGTAGTAATTTGCTTCAATAATCTCCTTCATGTTGAAGTACTGATCCTTCAGGCCCACAGTCACACCGGCTCCTCTGTACCTCCTGCGGATCTCCTCCGCCACGTCATTCATCACCTTTTTCCTTTCACCGAACCGTACAGGATCATGGTCCCTGATGATATACTTCATCACCGTCTCCTCCACAGTGCCTTTTACGTCATAAAGGTGGAAGAATCCCTCGTATCCCTCTGTGTGCTCAGGCCTTTCACCGGTTGGCAGGAGTGAGTCGAATTCCTTTGCGACCATCAGTGAGTTGATCATTGTCCCTTTTGCCGTACCGGGGTGTACGCTGCGGCCCCTTACGGTCACAGTTGCGGCTGCGGCATTGAAGTTTTCATATTCCAGCTCACCGATGCCTCCCCCGTCAAGGGTGTATGCATAGTCGGCCCCGAAGGTCTTAACGTTAAAGTTGTCAGCACCCCGGCCTATCTCCTCATCAGGGGTGAAGGCAATCCTGATTGTTCCATGCTCCAGCCCGGGGTTCTTCAGCAGGTATTCGGCGGCAGTGACTATCTCTGCGATGCCGGCCTTGTCATCTGCACCAAGCAGCGTAAGACCGTCAGTGGTTATTATGGTCTGCCCTTTGTACCGTGCAAGCTCCGGGAAATCATCAGGCGACAGAATAACACTTCTGTCAGCGGTAAGTGCAAGATCGCCGCCGTCATAGTCTTTGTGAATCAGTGGGTTGATATTTACAGAGGGTGCATCCGGACTGGTGTCCATGTGTGAAATAAATCCTATCACGGGGCTGATTGACTGAGTGTTTGCCGGCAGTGTTGCCATGACGTATCCATTCCCGTCGAGGGTTACATCTGAAAGCCCGATTTCTTCGAGCTCGTCTGCCAGGCGCCTGGCAAAAAGCATCTGCTTCAGGGAAGATGGCGATGATGAATTGGATTCGTCAGGACTTGTATCAAATCGAACATATTCAAGAAACCTGGTAAGGAGATTTTGCATCGGGGGATGAGTTGGTTAAGCAAATAAAAATAATGTTAAGAGATGAGAAATGCAATAATGATCCCGGTACCTTTCATATCACATTACCTCAGAACCAGGTTCCCCAGAAGAACTCTGCCGCTCTTCCAGTAGGCCCTGAAGTAGGGATCATCCGACAGATATACAACTGTCCCCTTGCCTATATTTTCCGATACAATCACGCCGGTATTCTTAATCTTCTGCCGGAACTTATAGCCGGCGAATCCGGAGACAGGATTATTGTCAGTGATAAAGCCGATGTTGTTACCCTTTTCCAGGAAGGGAAGACCTTCGTTGCGTTTCATGAGGAACCACTCCTTTCCCATTCCGAAGGCGAAGGGATGTGTATCGTCGAGGCGCACCCTGAATATGGCACCGGCTGATCTGTCAGTTGCTGTGAGGCGGCGCTGGTCTTCGAACCGCTTCAGAAGCGTGGTGTCAGCACCGGTGGCCTTGACGTTTTTCTTCTCTTCCGCCTCTTTGGCCTCGAATGCCTTACCCAGTCCTGTTGTCTTTTCCGCTTTGAACAGGGCCAGGGCGCTGTCCATTGCAATGACCCGTCCCCCTCCGGAGATATAAGCCATGATTTTGTCTTTAGACTCGGTGAGGCTTCCGCCGGGAAGAATAATAACATCATAGTCAGCGAGATCCGCATCTTTAAGGTCTGCCCCGTCTATGACCGTCACCGGGTATTCGAGCTCTCTCTCCATGAAGAACCATATCTCCCCGAAGGCCTGGGATGTTCCTTCACCGCCTACCAGGGCCACTGTCGGTGCCTTGTTCACCGGGGAGTAATCCGATCCGAGGTCCTTGCCTGCGGTGACCATTCCTCCTCCAAGCCTTACAGGCATGATGCTGCTTGCCGATGCGGCAGCGGCAACCTTCTCGTCGAAGCCTGTCACCTTCAGGTTATCACCCCTGGCAGCTATTACTGATCCGCGGTTGAACGATGATTCTCCGGCCATGAAGGGTTTAAGCGAAAAACGGACATTAACCCCCGACTTGTAAAGCTGTGCCATAAACTTCAGTTCACTGAAGCCGGTCATTGAAGCTGCGTAGGCGTAGGGAAGCAGTGTGTCTGACTGTGTCTTCGCAGGGGTCTCCGGAGCTGGCTGAATGTCTGCCACCGGCAGCCGTTCTTCAGTTGCGTACGCCTCCAGGTTATAGACATAGGGCAGCGCCCAGGCAGTCAGATCGTAACTGATTGAGTCCGATGATCTGGAGTCCGGTTCGAAGAGAACCTGCATGAGCCGGCCCTGTGGCTGGTAAGCACTTATCAGGATATCCCCTGCGGAGAGAGTCAGGCTTCCTGTCTTGTCTGTCCGGTAGTCATAAGCAACAATCTTTTTTCCGGTTACACGGGGTGCTTCATATCTTATCTGGTTGTTTTCAAGAAGCTGCTTCAGCGATTGCATTGAAGCGGCATCGGTGGTTCCTTTTACAATGACAGTCTTATAGTTAAAGGAAGGTTTTTCTGCACTGTTTCTGAAGAAGGCAAAGAACTCCTTCAGCATCCTTTCACGGTTCTCATCCGCTACAGAGAGCACTGCCATTGATGCAAGAAAATGACCTTCAATTCGTTGTGTCAGTGTGAGGGTGTCAATGCCATCGCGTCCGAGTGACAATCCTGCCTGTGCTCCGCCACCCTGTTCCAGTGTAAAGCCCATGGCACCGTTGAAGAGCGGCCATGTGTCGCCGAAACTTGGACAGAAGAGGTCAAAATTGTCTTTTGTATAATAAAGCTTGTTGGACGCGTCAAACAGCCCGGCTGCCTTCATCCCTGTCAGTGCATGATACTCTTTCTGCCATGGGGTTATGACCTCGTGCCATGGTTCTGCACCGGGAGGAAAGAAGTAGGTGCTGCCGGCTCCCATCTCGTGAAAGTCGGCATGCACGTGTGGCATGAAACTGTTGTAGAGCTTCATCCGTTCCCTTGTCTCTTTCTGTACCTGCCAGCTCCAGTCGCGGTTGAGATCAAAGAGATAATGGTTAAGCCTGGCTGAAGGCCAGCCCTGGTTATGTTCCCATGCATTGGGGTCGCTGCTGGGGGGCCAGCCCTGGGCCCTCATGTACCTTGATGTAAACAGGTCGCGACCGTCAGGATTCTGGCAGGGATCGATTATAATGATCATATTTTTCAGCCACTCTTCAGAGCCTTTCCATGCAGCCGTGACCACGGTGTGAAGTACCTTCATTGAGGCCTCGGCACCGGCCGGCTCAGACCCGTGTACACTGTAAGCGAGCCAGATAACAGGCAGAGGTTCAGCCTGTGGCTCTCCCCCGGCCAGTCCTGAGCGCTGCAGGTTCGCAAGCCTGACCTGCTCCAGTCTGGCGAGGTTCTCCGGTGAGGAGACGATGCATACACCCAGCGTCCTTCCTTCCCAGGTCTCCCCATACTGAAGGTATTGCGCATTGGGGCTGACTTCGGCAACATGCCTGAAATAATCAGTGACATCAGACTGCAGGGTGAATCGTTCGCCGGGTGAATAGCCCAGAAACTGTTCGGGAGTCATGAGTTCCTGGGAAAACATGCTGACAGATATAGCAGCGGCAATCAGAGAAAGAAGAAATCTTGTCATTGGAGTGGTTTAGGATGTAAATATATTTTAAATATCCTGTCGCGGTACAGGTTGCCGACATGTTGTAAATGCACAGGGAGGTTATGATCAGATATGGAACAGCCTGCCCAGACTGCGCCCCCGTTTAAGCCTGTAGTGTATGAATATGAAGATCATGGCGATTATGAAGAGGGAGGCAGCTGTCACCACTGACCATTGAGGAGTGAACACTGACGTAAGGAGCCTGTCGATGAGAAATTCAGTTATAATTGTAAACAATGCCAACGCTACGAGAATGGTTGCCAGCAGGTTAAGTCCCCGGTATCTTGAGAGTGAGTTCAGGAAAATCACTGAAGCAGTTAGCAGGGCAGCTGACACTGCCATCGGGCAAGCGACGGTCATGAACCAGCCGTTGGCGCCGGTAAAGTGGTCAAGGAGCCACAGGAAGACAAGGGTGGCAGCGGCGGTGACGGCTATCATCAGGTAGGGTCTCTGCCTGAGGAGATAGGTTCCTGAGACCATGGCAATCAGATAGCCTATGGAGGTGGTAGTGGCAAGTGACCAGCTCATCCCTTTCCCGAAAACGGCATCAATGGCAATTGTAATAATGACGCCCGATATCAGGAGAAGCATGGTGATCTCATACATATGCCTTTTGTTTTGGATCCTTGAGACCCTGAACAGGTCAGCAGGGGAGGCTACCCTTTTCTCCTGGCGCTCTGATGGTTCACAGAGCGGACATTTTTCATTACCCTCTCCGAGATCAACACCGCAGTTCTTGCAAATTGACATTCCGTAAAATTTTATTCTTTTAAAAGGAGTCTCACGGGCAGTCCTGATTCTGTCAGTCTTTTTACGAACCGGCTTTCCATCTCAGTATTGTCAGTGAGGGACCCGAAGGTAATAATTGTATTCTTTCCCAATGTTATCAGACCTCCGGTGATTTTTATATGTGTATGAGGCGGAGGAGGAGTAACAGACATGGCCTGCATCATTCCGGCAGCAGGGCCGGTGGGAGTCACCTTACCCATGTTGGTGATGGTGGTTGTGAACTGGCTGGGGCCGAACCTGTTATAGGTAAAACGCAACACCGGGCTTTTTATGAAGAGAGGGATAATGCGTATCAGGGCATTCTTTTCGCCCGACACATTCCGGCTGATAATCTGCCTGATTCTTTTTTCATCAGTCATCATGTGCATGGTTATCTTTACCTCCCTCAGTATCTCTTCAAATGAGTAGTGCCCCATGCGTATATCGATGGCTGGCATGGCAAAGAGGGAGAAGTTGCGGAGGGTGTTCGCCTCATATCTTTTTCGCAGATCGAATGGCACCTGAACTCTTATATGAGGTGATCCGCTTCCTCTTTCATGCCTTATCTCCTGGAGGATGAAAAGAAGTGTAGATGCCAGGTATTCGGTTATTGTGCATCCTGTCTCCCTGGCTACCGTCGCCAGGTTCTCTGCCGGCGTTTCAAACTCGGTCACCCTGAAACGCGGGGCAGGCCGCAGTTTGTAGGGCAGATGCCATGCACCCGCCATTACTCCCGGATTGGGCATCCCCCGGCCGTAATGTCTCGAGAAGAGGTCTTCAGTGCTGCCCGGCCTGGGACCTTCCTTTACCTCGGGGAAAGGCACCTCGGTGATTGCAAAGGCATGTAAAAAATAGTAGTTGAGGAGGGTTTTAAGGAAAAATATTGCACCGCCGCCATCAGTCAGAATATGAAAAAATTCTACGGAGATGCTGTTTCCGCGGACAAGAACCCTGTATACCAGCTCGCCCTTCATTGTCCGGGGAAAGGGCTGACATCTGGGCCCGATGTCGGCAAGTACTCTAGGAGGGTTTCCATTGTACTCAAGGTAATACCAGAAGAAACCCTTGCATAGCTCAACGCTGAAGAAGGGAAACAGCGCTGAGGCTTCTTCGGCGGCTTTATCCAGGGCAGGAAGAATTACCGGAGAGGAAAGGAAGATCGAGATACGGAAAACGCCCGTCAGCTCTGAACCGGTGATGTCCGGATAGATCTTTGCCGCATTGTCAAGCTTCATCCATTCTCCTGGAGGATGAGTTCCCCGTTCTTTCCCCATGTTCCTCAAGTGAGGTGTAAAAGTAAACATATCTCCCGTCTTTTCGATAATGTGTTGCAAGACATCTTCGGGAACGGCAGCAGTTAACTTTATTATATTTGTCTGTATTTTAAACTTCAAATAAATTATGCAATTCAATAAGATTAAACTATCATTAGTAATTCTGCAAATTACTATTTTACTGGCGTTTACATCCAATCTCTCCGGCCAGCGTCCGGGGATGTCGGATACTCAGCCCGGAATCATAAAATGGATCGATGACAGCCGCATGCTGATCCGGTTGCCTGGTTCTGAGAATAAACCGGTTGTTGCCGAATATGATTGCAAGACCGGGAAATCGGTAGTGGTTGATGATTACAAGAGCGAGATGCAGAAGCTCCGGGATCTCATCCCGGCCGGTACACCTCCTGGTTCAGGGCAGGCTATGGCGAATGATATGAAAGCCCTTGTTATGAGCCGCGATAATGATCTGTGGTATTACAGCTTTGAAAACCGTGACGGACGAAAACTCACCGGTGACACTGCCAGGGAGGTTAATATGAGATTCTCTCCTGATAACCGGAAGATAGCGTACACGAAGGACAAGGATTTGTATTTCTACGACCTGGAATCGGGTAAGGAGTCAAGACTGACTTTCGACGCGGATAAAAAGATATATAACGGATGGGCTTCATGGGTCTATTTTGAGGAGATACTTGGAAGAGCCTCAGCATATGCTGCGTTCTGGTGGTCTCCTGACAGCCGGCGTATTGCCTACCTTCATACCGATGATAATCCGGTCCCGCTTTATTACCTCAATGCCCTGGAGGACAGCGACGGCGTTCACGGCAGGCAGGAGACAGCTTCCTATCCCAAGCCCGGCGACCCGAATCCCGCAGTGAAGATGGGTATGGTGGAACTCTCCACAGCCGTGACTACCTGGGTTAAGACAGACGAAAGTATTGACCAGTATATTGCATGGCCATCGTGGACCCCGGACGGCATTAAACTGATGGTGCAGGTCCTGAACCGTGATCAGAATGATATGAGGTTTATCCTTGCCGACGCGGCCACCGGTGATTACACAGAGGCATACCGCGAGAGCAGGCCTACATGGGTCGATTTCTTTGAAGACATTTACGTCATGAAAGACGGCAGCGGGTTCATAGTAAGGAGCTACCGGAACGACTGGCATAATCTTTATTATTACGGTTGGGATGGCACCCTGAGGTCGCAGATCACCAACTTCAGCTGGAAGGTGAGTCAGCTTGTAAAAGTGGATGAGGTGCGCAGGGAGGTCTACTTCAGCGGGACAGGTCCTGATGCCCTTGACAACCATCTCTTCAGGGTAAGGCTTGACGGCACTAAACTGCAGCAGCTGACCACCGGGGCAGGAAATCATTCGGCTTCGGTCTCACCGGACGGATCGTGGATACTGGATTCCTGGAACAGTATTGACAATCCGGGTGGGATAGACCTCATAAGCCGAAAAGGCAGTGTTGTAAGAACCATACACCGTCAGGAGGTACCGGAGTTTGATGCACAGAAGCACCAGAGACAGGAGATAGTAAAAATAAAGACCTCCGACGGCCTGTTTGACATGCCTGCCCTCATTACATATCCGGTCGGTTTTGATGCTACGAAGAAGCACCCGGTTGTCTATACAGTCTATGGCGGACCTGATGCCGGGAGTATCAGAAACATATGGACGGGTTTCCAGCCACGCTGGTATGCCGAAAACGGAATTGTCACAATCAATGTTGATCACCGCGGGTCAGGCACTTTTGGCAGGAAGGGTATTGATTACATGCACAGGTCACTTGGTAAATGGGAGATATCGGATTATTCAGATGCGGTGAAATGGCTCCGTGATCAGTCCTGGGCTGACTCTTCGCGGATGGGAATAACAGGAGGATCATACGGCGGATACGTGACCTGTATGGCGCTGACAGCAGGCTCCGGCTACTGGACTCATGGCATTGCCGATTATTCTGTTACGGACTGGAAGCTTTATGATAACGTATATACCGAAAGGTTCATGGACACCCCGGAACAGAATCCTGATGGCTACATGGCAGGGTCGGCACTGACACATGCAGGGAAACTGAAAGGGAAGCTGCTGATCCGTCACGGTGACATGGATGACAACGTTCACATGCAGAATACTATCTGGCTTGTCACAACCCTTCAGGATCTCAACAAGCCGTTTGAGATGATGATCTATCCGGGCGAGCGTCACGGCTGGGGCGGCCCCAAGAGGGTCTTTATGACAAATGAGGGAAACAAATTCTGGCTCCGTCATTTCTTTGGCAGGGAAGAATAAAAAAACAGGATCATGACCGTGAATATTCACAAAAGCAGGCTTACAGCAATACGCACCCTGATGGAGAGGAAGCGGGTTGATGCTTTGATTGTGACCTCTTCCGATCCTCATCTCGGCGAGTATGTGCCGGATCACTGGAGGGTGATAAGGTGGCTGACAGGCTTCACAGGGTCTGCTGCCAACGTGGTGATTACTAAGTCATTTGCAGGTCTGTGGACCGACAGCCGGTATTTCATCCAGGCCGAAGATCAGCTCAAGGGATCAGGTTTTACGCTTGTCAGGCTGCGGGTTCCTCATACTCCCGAGTTTATCGGGTGGCTGGGGGAGAACATCACGGAAGGAGGGAAGGTTGCTGTTGACGGCAGGCTCATATCTGCAGTCCAGTTGCGCATGCTCATGGCTGCTGTGGCACCGCATAATGCAAAGGTCAGCCTGACTGCTGACCTAATCTCGCCTCTATGGGACGACAGGCCTCCGCTGCCTGACAGTCCTGCATATGAACTGCCCGCGGAATTTTGCGGTGAGAGCCGGTCTGATAAGGTCAACCGCGTCCGTGAAGGAATGACTGCGAACAGGGCGGACTACCAGTTACTAACCGCCGCTGATGATGTGATGTGGCTACTCAATGTCCGTGGCAACGATATCAGGTACAGCCCTCTGCTGCTCTCCTTTGCACTTGTAAGCACACAACAGGTGCTGCTCTTCGCCGATGAGGAGAAGATTCCGGGATCACTGAGATCCGCACTGGACAAAGACGGGGTTGTGTTGCTTCCCTATGATTCAATAACCTCCGTCTTAAGCCATCTGGATGATGGGTCAGCCATAATGCTATCCCCGTCGACCACCTCTGCAGCCCTGGCAAGGGCGGTGCCACGCAGGGTTCGTATAATAGAGGATGTTACAGTCGCTACCCGGCTCAAGGCTGTTAAAAACAGTACAGAGTTGAATAACATCCGGAAGGTTATGGTAAGGGACGGTGTGGCTCTAACCCGTTTCTTTCACTGGCTTGAGGAGAGTGTAGGGCGTAACAGGGTCACCGAACTGTCAGCATCAGGGATGATGGAGTCACTCAGAAGAGAACAGGAGGGGTGCATGGGTCCGTCGTTCAGTACGATTGCAGCTTATAACGCACACGCCGCTCTTCCCCATTATGTGCCGGATGATGATACTGACGCTGTTCTGGAGAGTCCCGGGATCTTTCTTCTTGATTCCGGAGGACAGTATTATGGCGGTACAACGGATATTACGCGTACAGTTGCACTGGGGAGGACCGGGGAAAATACAAGAAGGGACTTTACCCTGGCATTAAAAGGGACAATCAGCCTTGCCATGGCCCGATTCCCTTATGGCACCAGGGGTTATCAGCTTGATGTTCTTGCCAGGAAGGCACTGTGGGAGAACGGCATGAACTACGGCCACGGAACAGGTCACGGAGTGGGTTGTTTTTTGAATGTGCACGAAGGCCCCCAGGCAATTGGCACATCAGCAGCTGGCGACCTGAAGACCGTGCTGGAGCCGGGTATGGTGTTGTCTGATGAGCCGGCCTTCTACCGTCAGGGTGAATATGGGTTCAGAACTGAAAACCTTCTAGTCTGCGCCGAAGACCGGGAGACGGATTATGGCAGGTTCCTGAAGTTTGAGACAGTCACACTCTGTTATATAGACAGTACCTTGACCGAGGTGTCCCTGCTGGATGAAGGCGAACTGGCATGGCTCAATGAGTATCATGAGAATGTTTATGATAGCCTTGCTCATTTTCTGGAGCCCGGAATAAGAGAATGGTTGAGAAAAAAGACAGTACCCCTTTCAAGATAAACCCAGCGGGCTAAATATCCTTCATTAGGCATTACTCAGCCGTAATAAAGCGATCGACAAAGTTGGAAAGAGGCCTCAGATGTTCATTTCCAAATATTTAAATAAATTTGGAATTGTTAAAATAAATTAAATATCTTTGTGTTGATCGGCGGTGCAGGTGTGCGGGACAAGTTTTTGTCTG
>JBGSLG010000044.1:0-22694 GCA_041740815.1 Bacteroidales bacterium | reverse complement strand
AGTTGCTTCTATAAGGGGTTCAGGTGCTTCAAATACCGTATCAGGAACAGCCGCTGGTGCTGCAGGCTCCGCCTCAAGATCAGAAGTCGGAGGATAGTCCTCCATGGTTGTCTCCACAGGTGCCATGGATGTATCTACATCCGGTTCCTCCGGCATCTCCGGTGCAACAACAATAATATCCGGTGTGACTTCCTCAGTCATTTCCGGTTCAACAAACTCCGGTTCCGGTACAGACTCTGCATCTGTATCTGAGGCTGCGGCCTCCGGATCAGGCACAGACTCTGCATCCGTATCTGACGCGATGGACTCCGACTCTGGCTCATTAATATTTTCTTCTGCTGCGACTTCCTCCTGCATCTCCTTCATAACAGTCTCGGGCTCCGGCTCATACTCTGTAACCGTTTCTAGGGCGGCGGCTTCCGGCTCCAGCTCATTAATATTCACTTCTGCAGGGACTTCCTCTGTCACAACAACCTCCGGCTCCGGTACAACCTCCACAACCATCTCCGGCTCAACAATATTTTCTTCTGCTGCGACTTCCTCCTGCTCCGGTACAGTCTCTGCAACCGCAACCTGCTCATCGATAATCGATTCCGCCACAGCTTCCGCGGGAGATACAGACGCAGATTCCTCCTGTGTTTCCGCCACAGCTTCCGCGGGAGATACAGACGCAGATTCCTCCTGTGTTTCCGCAACAGCTTCCGCCGGAGATACAGACGCAGATTCCTCCTGTGTTTCCGCAACAGCTTCTGCCGGAGATACAGACGCAGATTCCTCCTGTGTTTCCGCCTCATCTTCTGCCGGAGATACAGACGCAGCTTGCGCCATAGCTTCAACCGGCGTGTTAAACAGGTAGTGATACAATACCTCCCGGTCGTTCACCGAGAGAGCCGAAGCCTTCAGCTGTGAGTCAAACCTGATATCCGAATTCTCTTTTAAGCCCCTGAGGAGCAGCAGATGTGCCGAATGGAACCATGGGAAGAGGGCTGTCAGCTCCCTCAAACCCTCAAGGTCACCCGGACCGGGAAGGTCAATGCCGGCTATGAAACGGTTGAATTCATTCCTGTTCATGAGCAGCTCTTACCAGTTGACAAATGCCCTGTTGAATATATCCTCTGTAAGCATCTTCACTATCTCCTCCGTCAGGCTGGCTTCAACAGCACTCAGGTCGAGCCCGCTGTCGTAATCCTGATACCTTGTGAACGACTGTTCAAAGCTGCTCTCCGCATCAAGGTTGTTCACATACCTTACCTTGACAGTGATCGAAAAGCGGTTGCTGGCAGCCTGCTCGTCACTTCCCACCGTCAGGGGCTGAGTCCTGTAATCGGTTATCTCTCCATCAAAGCTGAGATCGCCTCCTGACCCGATCATGTCAAGATTGGTCTGCGACTGGCACATGTCAATGAGAGCATCGGTGACAACCTGATTCAGTCCCGGCTGCACCAGGCTTGCCCTGTTCTGAAATGTTGCCACACTGATGGTCTTTGCGTCAACGGGTATCGACGCACCGGTAAAGGAGTACTTTACTTTTACCCCGCAGGCGCCTGCAATAAGGAGTATGACCAGCGGCATTACTATCCGTACCATCTTACCCATCGAGACCATATTCCTTTATTTTCCTGTAGAGGGTTCTCTCCGAGATACCCAGCTCCGCGGCAGCGAGTTTTCTCTTGCCGTTGTTCTTGGCGAGCGCCTTTTTTATCAGCTCCTTCTCCCTGTCGGTGAGCGACAGTGATTCTTCAATGACCTCCTCGGTATCCTCTATTGCCCTGTTCTCCCGGGCGGAACCATAGCTGACCTGAACAGGCTGTGCAGGCTCATATGCCTCTTTGCGTACAGCGCTGTCATTGAACAGGTTACGTACCGCACGCGCACCGCTCTCGGTGAGGTTGTCCTGCTCACCTCCGGCGGCGAGAAGGTCATACACCAGGTTCTTGAGATCATGCATGTCGCTCTTCATGTCAAAGAGCACCTTGTAGAGTATCTCCCTTTCGGTATTGAAGCCTTTCCCATCAGAAGACCTGACAGGCACCGGAAGCCGGCCGCTCTGAAAGTCCGGCAGATAATGCGACAGCATGGCCGCATTGACCTCCCGCTCCTTCTCGATGACTGATATCTGTTCAGTTATGTTCTTCAACTGCCTGACGTTACCAGGCCAGTAATAGTTCAGAAGCATCTCCCTAGCCTGACCGTCTGGCCTGATGGCCGGCATACGGTATCGCTCTGCGAAATCGACGGAGAACTTGCGGAAAAGGAGTATTATGTCTTCTCCCCTCTCACGCAACGGAGGTATGCGTACCGGAACAGTATTAAGCCTGTAGAACAGATCTTCGCGAAACCTGCCTGAGGAGACCGCCTGAACAATATCCACATTCGTGGCTGTGATGACCCTGACATCGGTCTTCTGGGTCTTTGATGAACCAACCCTGATGAACTCACCCGACTCCAGCACTCTAAGCAGTCTCACCTGGGTCGAGAGTGGCAGTTCAGCCACCTCATCGAGGAATATCGTTCCGCCATTGGCAACCTCAAAATAGCCTTTGCGGCTGTCAGAAGCCCCTGTGAATGCACCCTTCTCGTGACCGAAGAGCTCTGAATCAATCGTGCCCTCGGGTATGGCGCCGCAGTTGACGGCGATGTACGAACCATGCTTCCGGAGGCTGAAGGTATGGATCACCTGAGGGAAAACCTCCTTCCCGGTGCCGCTTTCACCGGTGATAAGCACAGAGAGGTCGGTGGGGGCTACCTGAACGGCTATGTCTATCGCCCTGTTCAGTCCCTCGTGGTTGCCTATTATCCCAAACCGCTGTTTTACGCTCTGTAGCTCTTTCATCAAAATGCAATGAACTGCGAATTTACGACTTTTTTGGATTATGTTAATGCTGTTTTTTAGTAAATTGGAACCATGAAAAACACCCCCGTAACGCGGTTTACAGCGATTATTCCCGCACGTTTCGCCTCAACACGTTTCCCGGGTAAACCCCTCGCAATGATAGGGGGTATGACCATGATCGAAAGGGTCTTCCGTCAAGCCTCAAAGGTGCTTGATGAGGTATGGGTGGCAACCGATGATGACCGTATCAGGGATACCGTCACCGCCTTCGGAGGCAGGGTCATAATGACCTCATCATCGCACCGCAGCGGCACTGACCGGTGCGCTGAAGCTGCCGGTACATTAACAGGAGGCCGTAATGATGCCGGTACAGTCATCATAAATATTCAGGGCGATGAACCCTTCATCAGGCCTGAGCAGATCAAGACCCTCATGGAGTGTTTTACGGACGACAGTGTCAGTATCGGCACCCTGATCCGCCGGGTCACGCCTGGAGAGGATCTCTTCAATCCCGCGCAGCCCAAGGTGGTAGTGTCAAAAAATATGGATGCCATCTTTTTCAGCCGATCAGTGATACCCTTCTTCCGCGATGCCGACACCGGGGAGTGGAACAGCAGACATGACTACTACAAGCACATAGGTCTATACGGCTACCGCGCCTCAACGCTGAGGGAGATTACCGCCCTGCCGCAGACTCCGCTGGAACTGGCCGAGAGCCTCGAGCAGCTTCGCTGGATAGAGTATGGCTACGCAATCCGCTGCGCCGTCACACCCTGGGAAAGCATAGGCATCGACACCCCTGCCGATGTAGAAAGAGCCGTGAAAGCACTCGGGGAGGAAACACTCTAAACTTTTATACTCTCTCTTTGTTATACACTTTGAGTAAGTAACATTGAGAGAGATGAATGCAGGAAGCAGGACATACTCCATTAAGGACCTTGAGAACTTCTGTGGCATAAAAGCCCATACCATAAGAATGTGGGAGAAGCGCTACGGGATTCTTACGCCCGAAAGAAGCGATTCGAACATAAGACACTATACCGAAGAGGAGCTGAAAAAGCTCATAACAGTATCCATTCTCAACCGGAATGGAATGAAGATATCCAAAATAGCCCGGCTGAATGACAGCGAGCTGCTTCGGGAGGTACTAAGGAACGGGAATGGAGAAGAGACAAGTGACGGTACCTTCAGGCCGGGAGATCTGATAATGTCAGCTCTTCGGTTCAGCGAGGAGGAGTTCAGAGAGAAGTTAAGCATATTTGTCAGGGAAAAAGGCCTCACCGAGTCCTACCTGCAGGTATTCCACCCACTGATGCAGAAGGCCAGGATACTCTGGCTCACCGATTGTATTTCAAAACCGCAGGAACAGTTTATCAGACACATTATCAGGACTATACTGATCTCTGAGGAAATGGCCATTGGCAATCCTGTCAACGGCCACAGCGCCGCCATAATTAATCTCGGCCATACGGAGGGTGAGAACAACCTCGTGTTCCTTAAGTACCTGCTCAGGAAAAGAGGATATGACGTGGTTTACACTGAAGGAACCCTGTCAGCCGATGACATCAGGGGCATACACTCAGTCAGGCCCTTCGCCGTGCTGGCAGTTAACCTGCCCGCTTCAGAACCTGATGATGAGGTCAGGGGCTTCTGTAATGAACTGGCAAAGGAGCTGGACCTGAAAAGAGTGCTTGTGCTGGGCAGGTATGACAGCAGCGGTTCATGGAGCAACGGCAAAACAGAAGCTGTCTGCTCACCTGTCGGACTGACAGAATGGGCAGACAGCCTTTCATAATTCCCTGAGCTATTCTTATTTTTTCGTGATCCTGACTACTATTGAGTCAGCAATCTGTAACGCGGTGGTCAGGGTACCCAGATCAGGGAACAACTCACCTGTGGCGCCTGTAGGATGACCGTGTCCTGATGGCTGCAACAAGTACCTTTCGCGCAGATCATTCATATCAACCGCACCTTCATAAATTACAGAGGGCTGCGCATTGAACAGGTAGTTTTTGTCTCCCGGATACTTGTCATTGGTCCAGTATTCGTTCCAGTCCCAGTTCTGATTGACTTCGAACATCACTTTTATCCTGCCCTCAAGAGGATTGTCGGCTTTGGCTGACAACACAAAGCTTGTGGTGGGTGTGGCACCGCTGTAAGCATCGGCAACAGGATCAGCCTTGTCTGGCATAAACAGCCCGTCGGCGGCCTTGATGCCCCTCTTGTGCGACCAGTATGGAAGGGTCTGCGGGGCTCTTTTGGAAGCCTCAACCCATTTACCGTCCGCGTTGGAACCATACCTGAAAACACCTGTGGCAATTGCTTCAGGAACAAACAGGGTCTGGATATAACCGCCCTTATCATCCTCAAGCCAGACAGCCATCAGCGGATAATAAAGAGCAGGACCGCCATAGAATTTAACCTCTATCTCCGGTCCGGCGCCGGCACTGTTAGTAACCACATCTGTAAAGGTCTGCCTCTGTGCCAACTTCGTGGCAGATGGTTTCGGCGAGCACCCGGCAAGCACTGCCATCAACAGAATTACTATGTATTTCATCTCTTTAACTATTTTCAGATTTCAATTATTATGCCGATGGTGGGAAGCACCGTGCCGGCTTCAGCATCAATATATTTCAGGAGATACCTCTCTGAATCGAGCGGGTTGACAAGTGGTGTCCCGTTGCTGTCGGTCTGCAACACAAGGATGTCAGGCTGGTCTGCCTTGAAGTTGTAGACGTTCTGTACGTCGAGGTAAAGCATGAGCGACCATCTGTCAAAGTAGAACTGCTTGTCAATGCGAATATCAAGCTGGCTAAAGCCCTTAAGTCTCACAGTGTTGAACCTGCTGTAATCGAGGTACCCCTGTCCTGACACGTTCCATGCATCGATGAATGATGATTTATTGTCATCAAACGGAGTGTACGGTGCCCCGCCTACATACCTCCATCGGAATCCTGCATCCCAGCTCTTGCCGATGCTCTTGGTGGCGGTCACACTTATCAGGTGCCTGTTATCCCATGCAGTTGGGATATAATTGCCGTCAGTTCCCTCAAACTCGCTTCGCACAAAGGTGTAGGAGAAAACCATGTTCAGTCCTTCCAGATCCCTGGCCCGGCCCATCAGTTCAAAGCCGTAGGCTCTTCCGACAGAGGTTGAAACAAGGGCTTCGTTACCAAAGACCCCGTATCCGGCACTTTTGGTTGAGAGCGGTACCTGGTCAGCCACGGAGAAGGGGTAATCGGAGTAGCTCTTGAAGAATCCCTCCAGGGTGAACTGGAGCCTCTCGTCAGGTATGAGTTCCACGCCCCCGACAATATGGTCGGCCGCGATATATTTAAGATCGTTGTCACGGTTGATGTAGTTCCCGTCATTGTCCTTCAGTCCGAGGGCGGTATAGGGCGGAAGCTGGTAGTAGCGTCCGACGTTGAAATTGAGGTTGATCTCGCTGTTCAGCGCCCATGAGGCTGACAGTCGGGGTGATAGCTGCGTCAGCGGATTGGCCATCACCGGTGAGTAGGAGTTGGCATCAGTGCGGATCCCGAATGAGAGCCTCAGTCTCTCATCGATGAAGGCCCGGCTCAACTGTCCGAAAGCGGCATATTTGAAGAAAACGAGGTTGGAATTGTAAAGCTCGGTCTCCAGACCGCCGCCGGTGAAGAACTGGCGGAAGGTGTCGTTGCGGTAACGCGACATCTCCGTGCCTGCACCGTAACTCAGCCTGAACGAGTTGGGCCACACCACTGTACGCTCGTACCGCAGACGGATGTCACCCTCACCACTGTTGTAATCAAGTATCTTGTTGCCAGGATCGGAGTCATCATTGTTAAGGTACTTATACTGGGTGTTGTTGAGGTAGTTACGGCTGAGAACAACCATGTCCGATCCGTTGGTCCGGAAATGCCTGTAGACGGCACCCACGGTATAGCTGTACTGCTCCTGCGTGGGTATGTAACCAAGGATGTAGCGCTGAAATTCCGTCTCATTGGCATCGAGGTTCAGCCTGAAATCGTCTTTAGCCCCTATACCCAGTACTGTGAGCTCATTCTTCTGGTCGAACTTCACCTTATACTTGAACTGGAAATCGGTATAGGTCGGAAGGAACGGCAGCCCGATCACGCCAAACAGGAACTGGAGATATGACCTGCGAGCCGACACGATGAGTGAACTGCGCTCACCTGCCGGGCCGTTGTAGGTAAGTCCCAGGTCAGAGGCGCCCACGGTTGCCCTTAGCGACCGCTTCTCCTTGTTTCCTTCAATCATTGAGAATTCCATGACCGAGCTCAGAGCATTGCCTCGTGAGGCGGGGAAGGCACCGGAGAGGAAATCGACCGATCTGACAAAGTCGACATTGATGATCCCTGTCGGACCGCCTGAAGATCCCTGGGTTGAAAAGTGGTTCAGATAAGGTATCTCCACATTGTCGATGAAGAACCTGTTCTCATTCGGTCCGCCGCCCCTGACGATTACATCATTCCTGAATGCAGGAGTGGAGGCAACGCCGGGAAACGACTGAATCACGCGCGAGATGTCACGGTTGCCGCCAGGGTTGAGTTCTATCTCCTGGATACTAATTATCCTTGCGGAGATGGGGCTCTCAACCGACTTGCGGAATGGTGAGGGCCTTACTATTACGTCAGCCACCTCAACCACGGTGGTCTCCAGCGGAATGACGAGGTTGACCTCGTTATTGTTTGTAACCATGACGCCTTCTGAGACATATGTTTTGTATCCTACTGATGAGATCCGAAGCTCCACGAATCCGGGATTGACTCCTGTAAAGCTGAAGTTGCCGTCAAAGTCGGTCATTGCGCCCGTGGTTGTATTCCAGATCACCACACTTGCAAAGGGAACAGGTTCGTTTGTTGTTGCATCAACAACCTGTCCGCGAATGACTCCTCCCCCCTGCTGTGCTGACAGGTTTGAATAAAGAAGAGCCGCTAGTAATATTAAGGTATAACGTTTCATACTGTTAGGATTTCATGAAACAAAAACAAAAAAAATTTAAGTTTGTTCAAGTAGTACGACTATTTTATATACAAAAGCCCCTGAAAATATTTTTCCTCTGATGAAAGGTCCATGAACGGCGCCCGGCTTTTAAGGGCGCTGATCCTTTCCAGCATAGCGGTTGCGAAGGGTCCTGTCTCCGCCGTTCCGCCGGATACCCGGTGAGCCATGGCGCGGGTGATCCTTGCTGCCTCGCTCCATAAACGGAGCACAGGGCTATCTATGAAGACCTGGCTGAATTTCTCCCAGACAAAGTCGATGGCTGTCTCCGAAGGATGCACCATATCGGAGGCATAGAACCTGTAATCGCGCAGTTCATCCATGAAAAGCTCATATGCCGGAAAGTACCCTGCAACGGAGTGATGTGACAGCAGGTCCTCCACCGCCAGAAGCAGGTGAGCCTTGCTGAGCTGGTTGGCATGGGCGCCGTCGGACAGGTGGCGGACGGGGCTTACGGTGAACCACACTTTCAACCCGGGATTAACCTCCGCCAGGCGGTCGAGGGTTGCCCTCCATCGTACTGAGATTTCAGTCCATGTTGCCTGTCTGCGTTCAAAGAGCGAGGAGGGCAGCTTGTGGCAGTTGGCCACAATGTTGCCGCTCTCCCGCAATGTAAATACATTTGATGTCCCGAAGGTGACAAACAGAAAAGAGGCCTCTCTCAGAAATGCTGAGGCTGTACTGCTGACTTCATTGAGCCTCCGGATAAGTTCATCCTTTTTCCAGGATGAAAATGAGGTGTGATGATCAAGGCTCATGTAACGGTCTGTATGAAGATATATGTCTTTCTCATCATAAACATATGACGACGCAAACCTGTCAAGAGCCCCTGCCACTGAGAAAGGATTGAATAGGGTTCCGTGAGGATTTGTCAGCACCTTCAGCTTTCCGGCTGCCATGCGATACCCGAACTCCCCGGCAAAACATGACCCGAGGAACATCACAGGGGTTGAAAAGCTGATCCGGTCAGCTGAAGCGGGAAGGGAGACCTCTGTCCGGAATTCCATATTGTGTGTTATAATAAGGTATCAATCCACTCGATTATAAATTCAAAATGATCATCCTTCAGCAGGTCATTATGAAGCTCATGGTAACCACCCTCCCAGAGTTTAAGTGTTGCATACGGAGCTGTCTCTGCTACCTGCACTGAGCCCGAAGGGGAGGTTATCTGGTCATCGCGTCCGTGAGCGAGAAGTATCGGCACGCTGATCTCTGAGGCACGGCTCAGCGTCTCTGCGGCGGCATCAGTCATCCATCCGAAGAGTCCGGCTGAGATACGGGAATGTACAAGCGGATCAGAGGTGTAGGCTTTTATCACCTCGGGATCCCGCGAAAGGTACTCGGTCAGTAATCCCGACGGCTGCGTCATGCCCGGTATAAGTTTCTTTGCAATGTCTGCGATGAGCATCTTCACCCCTGCTGGGGTGACTGACAGGTTGACCCAAGGCGATGTAATGATGGCTCCTTGCACCGGTGGCCGGCGTCTGATAAGGTAATTCAGGACGACACCCCCGCCGAGGCTGTGGCCGTAGATGAAAAGTGGCACACCGGGAAATTCGGAAGCAAGGCTCCGTATCAGAGTGTCAATGGTGTCATAGACCTTCTCCGGCGAAGGAATCACTCCCCTCCTGCCGTCCGAAAGGCCGTGACCGGGAAGGTCAAAAGCGCGCAGGGTCACCCCTCTCTCATTGAACCTGGCAGCCCAGCCTGCATACCTTCCGGAATGCTCTCCCAGTCCGTGCATCAGCAAAATCACAGCTTTTGCCGTTCCCAAAGCCTCAAAGCCGTACAGTGCAGTCTTTCCTGATGGGTAATCTTTTATCTCCATAAGATCTTTTTTGTAAAGATAATTAAAAGTCAGGCAGTGGGCAGCAGTCCAGTCTTCAGTCAGCAGTCAAAAGTCGGCAGTCATTTCTGGCAGCTGGCAGTAGTCCAGTCTTCAGTCTTCAGTCAGCAGTCTTCAGTCTTCAGGCACTCAAGACCGCATTCCTGCATGACCGCATGACCGCATGACTGCATGACCGCATGACTGCATGACCGTCCCGACATCGGTCGGGATCTCCGCTTCGCTCCGACATGACTGCATGACCGCAAGACCGCAAGACCGCAAGACCGCAAGACTGCATGAATGCATGCCCGTCCCGACATCGGTCGGGATCTCCGCTTCGCTCCGACAGGACCGCAAGACCTTCAGACCTCAGATTGAGGCTCCGCCCTTTCGCGGAGCCGAAATCCCGATAACGAAGTGTATCGGGACCTTTGGATTTTCGACTTTACGGAAGCGATGAAAATAGAATAATACCTGATATCTTAATTTAGACAATGTCCATTTATCAGCCTGTTTATGTGAGAATTACTCTTTAGAATTAAACTCATAACAGACCAAAATAACATATTTTAAGATATTCGGATTTGGATATCCGAATTTAGTGTTTAACTTTGTATCAACAATAAAAACAAGAGAAATGACTGCACAGGAATTCACCACAAGCATAATAGATCTGAAGGGCAATCTTCAGAAGTACGCCCTCAGTCTCACACTCGACCGCGATAACGCTCTTGACCTCGTTCAGGATACGTTTTTGAAAGCCATACAGAACCAGGACAAGTTTGTGGATGCCACGAACCTGAAAGCCTGGGTCTTCACGATAATGAAAAACACCTTCATCAATAATTACCGTCGGAAGATGAGGGAAAATACAATGATGGACGGCACCCAGGAGCTCTATTACATCAATCTCCCTTCAGACAAGGGCAGCATCTCTCCCGAATCGGCTTATGCCGGGGATGAGATAGAGAGGGCAATCGATGCACTGCACGACGATTACCGCCTCCCCTTCCGGATGCACGTTGACGGATTCAAATACGAAGAGATAGCTGAGAATCTCAATCTCAAGCTGGGTACGGTTAAGAGTCGTATCTTCTTTGCCCGTCAGAAACTGATGAGCGTTCTTAAAGATTACAACGGTTAGGTTTAATTAGTGGTCAACAATCCGGGCTGTCGGGAATATCATTTCCGACAGCCTTTGTTTTTGATTGAGCCACCCGGCAAATATAACCGCAGGTTGAAATTCCTGCGGACTTATAAATAGCGGCAGACTTTTTGCCACTCTTCCGCGGAACACACTTTTTAAATACCTTTATTAAAAATTCACAAGCATGAAAAAGTATCTCTTTGTTACACTTTTTGCCATAATGCTCTCTGCAACCTTACTCGAGGGCCAGGAGAAGTACATCACCAGTCCGGTCAGCCATGTGACGGTATTCAGGCAGGGAGCCCAGCTCTCCGGTGATCTCCCGATATCGATACAGACAGGGACCGTCGACTTTGTTGCCGGCGGACTTTCCCCTTACATTGATCCCAACAGCATTCAGGTCAGAGGCGAGGGCGAATTCATGATAATGGGTGTTTCTCACAGGAACAACTACCTTGAGAACCCGGCTGAGAGCACGGTCATCAAAGGGCTGCGCGACAAGATTGAAGCTCTGGAGGTTAAAATCGAAGACGAAAAGACCGCGGTGGAGATACTCCAGGAGAAGGAGCTCTTTCTCAAGTCGAACTATGATGTTGTCACGAACAAGTCGGCCATCACCCCCGAACAGCTGAGGGCGCTGCTTGAGATCTACTCCGCAAATATGGAAGCGGTAAAGACAGCCCTCCTCAAAAAGAAAAGGATCATAGCTGCCTACCAGGAAGAGAAGCAGCAGCTGGAGAAACAGCTTGCCGGCACCCTTGACAAATCGAAGATGCCCACCGGAGAGATTGTGGTGACTGTCAGCGCCACCAAACCCTCCACAGGCAAGCTTAAGCTTTCATATGTTGTAATGAATGCAGGCTGGCATCCGTCATATGACATCAGGGTTGACGACATCACTGATCCGGCATCAATAATATACAGGGCCAATATCTGGCAGAACAGCGGCATCGACTGGAAGGATGTGAAGGTTAGTCTCTCAAACGCCTCTCCCATGACTGCCGGTGCGCTGCCTACACTGGATCCGTGGTTCATCGACATCTACAAACCCTTTGCGTACCACCAGCTGAACGAGGTTGTAGTGGTCAGGGGTTCCAAGTCAATGCCTGCCGCCCGTGAGGCCAAAACTGAGGATGCCATGATGATGGAAGAGAGTGCCCCGCTGCCGGTCACCGTCAGCGAGTCGAACATCAGCTTCAGCTTTGATATAAATGTATCGCAGACAATATTGACTGATGGGAAGCCGGTGACAGTGGAGCTTCAGAGGCTCACCGTACCTGCCACCTACAGCTATGCCGTCACGCCGAAACTTGCCAGCACGGCCTACCTGATGGGATATATCACAGGCTGGGAGAAGTACAACCTCCTGCCCGGAGAGTCGAACATCTATTTCAGTAACACTTTTACAGGCAAGGGCTATATAAACACGGCGGAGCTGACTGACACCCTACCGGTGTCGCTTGGTGCCGACAATAATATAACTGTCAAACGTGATCGCCGGACCGATTTCACCTCACAGAGGCTCATCGGTTCCAACAGGGTTGAGACACTTTCGTTCCTGATCTCCGTGCGCAACAACAAGAGCCGGGCAGTAACAGTCAAACTGCGTGACCAGATCCCGCTGTCGCAGAACAGCCAGATCACCGTTGAGGCTCTCGAGCTTTCAGGAGGAAAACTCGACGCTGTCACCGGCGAGATCACCTGGGACCTGACCGTTGAGCCAGGTGAAACCAGGGAGATAATCCTTACATACAGCGTGAAATATCCGAAAAACGAAAAGGTGATGCTTGAGTAACAGGCACTTAAGGTAAGCTAACAGGCGAGGTTATGAACAGCTGTTCATAACCTCGCTGTATTTAACTTAAACCACTGTTTTGCAATACATTATCTATGTTAATAAAACTGTGCGATTCGTGTTACTTTCTTCATGGCAGTTTTAGCCCGAAAAACTTGACATGGGGCCTTTAACGAGTTATATTTGTAAAACCATGTGAGCGATAAAGGGTCGCTCTGAGGTAAGAAGGTTCTTTCGAATGGTTTAATTATCAATCTGAAACTACATCAGACTTCAGAGTCTCACGCTGAACGACTACGGTCCGGAAGCGTCTGTCACGGGTGCAGGCTGAGAAGCCTTCCCATCCTGGCAGTCTGACGGGGCAATCATCAGACGGTGTAACAACCGCGAGAAGAGAGCAACACAAATGCAATGCAGAAAGCTAATAAAGCAGCAAATGTGTCCGTCATGAGAGTGGATCATCATGCCAACCGAACCGGCGAGGATAGGGTGGAGATGATCCGGGCATGACAGCAGCTGTCCCTTCGGGGAGTGTCAGGCCTCAAGGGTTCATGACTTCGCGTCCCGGTATGCAATCCGAAATCACCGCAAGGTGATGGAAGTGACCAGAAAAGACACCGAAACAAGGCAAGCAGCACGCCGCAAGGCGAGCATCGACAGGCCGCGAAAAGGGAGAAGTCGACAGAGATGAACCGACCGTAATAACAGTAGCATGGCGCCAGTGACGGTCATGGCTGTCACTCGTCGGAATGGGAACATATACGTAAGTATGGTTCCCATTCGTGTTTTATACCCCTGCCATCAAAAAAAAAGGAGGCCTAACGCCCCCTGATAACCCCCCTGGCCGAATTCTTTATGAAACTGAGAATGTGATCACGCTCAGGCGTCGCAGCAAATTCCGATTCAATATATTCAAGCGCCTTGCTGCCGTTCATCCCCATATTGTAATAAGCCCGGTAGATCTCATGCAACTCGTGCATCTTCTCCTTGCTGAATCCCCTCCGCTCAAGACCCACGGTGTTCAGTCCCATGAACGCCAGCGGATCCCTGTCGGCCTTGATGTAAGGCGGCACGTCAATGCGGACCTTGGAACCCCCTCCTATGATTGTATGAGCGCCAATATGCACAAACTGGTGCACCATTGATCCCCCTCCCATCGTTACCCAGTCGCCCAGCACAACCTCACCGGCTATCCCTGACAGAGCAACCATGATCACATTGTTGCCCAGATGACAGTCATGAGCCACATGCACATAGGCCATCAGCAGACAGTTTTTACCGATTGTGGTCATGCCCCTGGCCCGGGTGCCCCTGTTCAGTGTGGCAAACTCCCTGACAGTAGTGTTGTCTCCTATCTCCAGAATGGTCTCCTCGCCGCTGAACTTCAGGTCCTGCGGTATTGCCGAGATCGACGCGCCGTTGAAAATGCGGCAGTTTTTGCCGATCCGTGCACCGTCATAAATGACTGCCCCGGAACCTATCCAGGTACCGTCACCTATCACAACGTCACCGTGTACGACCGCGAACGGCTCAACCGTTACCCCGTTACCCAGCTGTGCTCCCGGATCAATATGTGCCAATGAAGATATCATATCACTTTATTTGTTCTTAACAACCTGTGCAGTCATCTCTCCCTCAGCCACCAGCGTCTCTCCGACAAATGACTGGGCATACATAATCACAATGCCTCTCCTCATCGGTTCTGTGAGATCACATCTTACTACAATAGTGTCTCCCGGAATGACCTTGTGTTTGAACTTCATCCGGTCAATCTTCAGGAAGTATGTCGAGTATTTCTCCGGCTCATCCACATTGTTCAGCACCAGTATTCCTCCAATCTGTGCCATTGTCTCCACCAGCAGGACCCCCGGGAAGACATGCTCCTGTTCAAAATGCCCCTGGAAGAAGGCTTCGTTATAAGTTGTGTTTTTTATTCCGATGATGTGGGTGGGGGTAACCTCAAGTATACGGTCAACCATGAGGAACGGGAACCGGTGCGGCAGCAGCTGCTTTATCCTCTGGATATCCATCAGCGCTGGCTTGGTAGTATCAAGAAGGGGGATCTCCTTCTTGATTGTCTGTCTCTTGATCTGCTGTCTGATCATTCGTGCCAGCCTTGTGTTCGAGTAATGGCCCGGGCGGGTAGCCACCACCTTGCCCTTGATGGGTTGTCCCACCAGCGACAGGTCTCCTATCAGGTCAAGCAGTTTATGCCTTGCCGGCTCATTGGGGTATCGAAGCTTGGTGTTATTGAGTACCCCGGCGTGATGCTCAGTGATGCCGGGCTTATTGAACATCTTCGCAATGCGATCTATCTCCTCCTGCTCAACCTCACGTTCAAGTATCACCACGGCGTTCTCCAGATCGCCCCCCTTGATCAGCCCCATACGGAACAGCGGCTCTAGCTCATGGAAGAAGACGAAGGTGCGACTGCTTGCAATCTCTGACGCAAAATCGTCAATCTGGTCAAGGATGGCATACTGGTTGCCAAGTATCTTCGAGTTGTAGTCTATCAGAACATGGGCGCTGAAGTGGTCATCAGGATATACTATAAGGTCAACCCCGTGCTCCTCGTCGGAGAAGGTGATCTTCTCCTTTATCACGTAATAATTGCGATCCTCATTAAGTTCAATAATGCCGGCCGATTTTATAGCCTCAACGAACATACGTGAGCTGCCGCCCATTATCGGCGCTTCCGGACCGTTTATATCAATGAGGGCATTGTCAATACGCAATCCTGCAAAGGCAGCGAGAACATGTTCAATGGTTGCCACGGAGGCTTCGCCCTGAACCAGGGTGGTCCCCCGTGATGTCTCCGTGACATGGTCTGCAATTGCATCGATAACAGGAGAGCCCGGCAGATCGGTGCGGCAGAATTTATAGCCGTGGTTTGCCGGTGCCGGCTTGAAGGTCACTGTGACGTCAATGCCGGAATGGAGGCCTTTACCTTTGAGACTCACCTCCTTAGCCAGCGTCCTTTGTTTATCGCTCATGTATGGTTGTGTTAAAAGTCCTGCAAAGAAAAATAAAATTTTCCGAACGGCACAACAGAAACCCTCACATCTCTGTGATGTTCAAACAATTTCCTTTAGACCGGCACAACGGAACTATCTGTTTTTTAAAGATTCCACAGATTTTGCCAGCTCGTCAATTTTCCTGTTCATGTCAGGCAGTTTTCTGACGTAGACGAAACTTTTCAGGAACTGTTTACTGTCTACGGCCGGAGATCCAAGGAGAATGGAGTTTTCCTCGCTGACGGTACTCATGATGCCCGACTGGGCACCGATTTTACATCCGTCAGCGATGCTCAGATGGCCGGCAAAGCCCACCTGTCCTCCGAACATGCAGTTCCTTCCTATCTTCGTCGATCCGGCCAGCCCTGTCTGTGCAGCAATTACAGTGTCCTCTCCTATCTCAACGTTGTGGCCTACCTGGATCAGGTTATCAAGTTTTACCCCCCGCCGGATAACGGTTGACCCCATTGTGGCCCTGTCAATGCATGTGTTGGAGCCTATCTCAACATTGTCTTCGAGGATGACATTGCCAATCTGTGGAATCTTCATATAGTTAGCCTCGCTGACCGGGGCAAAGCCGAAGCCGTCAGATCCTATTACAGCCCCCGCGTGAATGATGCAGTCATTCCCGATGAGACAGTCGCGGTACACCTTCACCCCCGGATGAAAGGTGCAGTTCCTGCCCGTCCTGACATTGTCACCGATGAACACATTGGGATAGATACTGCAGCCGTCACCTATGACAGCCCTGTCTGACACGTATGCATGGGCCCCGATGTAGACGTCGCTTCCTATGACAGCGCTCTCCTCAATTACAGCTGTCGGATGGATTCCCTTCTTCACCGGTCTTGTCTGCTCGTCATATATCGTCAGAAGCCGGGCAAGAGCCTGATAGGGGTCTGCTACCCTGATCAGGGTGGCGGAGACCTCGCGTGAGGCGATGAAGTCAGTCTTCACCAGCACAGCCGATGCTGCGGTTGTGTAGATGTAAGGCTCATACTTGGGGTTTGAAAGGAAAGAGAGAGCCCCGGCATGACCCTCCTCAATCCTGGCAATAGTATTTAGCTTGGTGCCTGGATCACCTTCCACTGTCCCGTTAAGTAATCCGGCTATCATTGCGGCTGTAAATTCCATAATCCGTATAGTTTAATTTGAAAAAATCTCTTTGGGGTAACAGAGGTAATACTTGGTCACTTTCTCTGAAAGTGCCTCCTTGTCAAAAAGGTCGGACACAGAGGTGATATCGCTGGTTGTGCCGTTCTTGAGAAGGATACGCACCTCCGGGGTGCCGGGTGCATAGGTCTGGTTATAGACGTCGCCTGTGTTCACATAATACTTCACCTCATCCTTCTTCAGATGCAGGATCCGTTCTGCCTCCCTGCGCATCTCTTCCACCCTGGCTTCATCAAAGGGGTTACGCTGCAGTTCAATGCCCAGCAGATCCCTGTTGACCAACCTCCTGCAGAGGTCGGCCAGCACCCTGTCACTGCACGATATCCATACTTTTGTTGCAGACATTATATCGCTCTCATCGAGATCGGTGAAGTGCCTTACCAGGTCCGCTGTCTCCCTGGTACTTTCACTTCTGTGGCGGGCATGTAGAAAATATTCAAGTGCAGGAGTGGCAAAAAGGTTTAAGCCGGCTGCTGTCACCTCCCGCGCCCTCACCAGCAGGCTTGTAAGGAGTTTCTCAGCAGAGACCACTGTACGGTGGTTATATACCTGCCAGTACATCATACGCCTGGCAATCAAAAACTTCTCAACGGAATAGATCCCCTTCTCATCCACCACCAGCCTGTCGTCAGCCACGTTCAGCATCCTGATGATCCTGTCGGATCCCACTGACCCCTCTATGACACCCGTGAAAAAACTGTCGCGACGAAGGTAATCCATCCTGTCCATATCCATCTGGCCGGTAATCAGGTCATGAAAGAACCTCCTTGGATACTCTCCTTGAAAAACGGCAATTGCATCTGTCAGACGACCGTCTGTCTGGCGGTTTAGCTCCTCCATGATGAGGAGAGACATCATCTCATGCGGCATCTCCTCTATCAGTGAATGCTCCAGGGCGTGGGAGAATGGACCGTGCCCTATGTCATGCAGCAGTATAGCTGCCAGCACCGACTCCTCTTCCGCCGCAGATATCTCAATGCCTTTGCTCCTGAGTGTATGCACCGCCTGACCGGTAAGATACATGGCGCCCAGGCTGTGCTGGAAACGGCTGTGGACCGCACCCGGATATACATAGCTCGAAAGCCCCAGCTGCCTGATGTTGCGAAGCCTCTGGAACCAGGGATGACTGACCAGATCATGGATGAGATCGCTCGGGATACTTATAAACCCGTAAACCGGGTCATTGATGATCTTTCTCTTGTTCGTCAAAACGGCACAGATTTTACGTCAGCAAATTTATTCAAATGTTTCCAAAATCAGCTCAGAAAAGCTTCAGATACAACACTCTTGTTAATTTTTCCCCTCATCCTTCTTTTGATTATTGAAAAAATGATATTATCTTTGCACCCGAATAGAAGGGTACGGACGGCCTAGGGGACAAAAGTCCCCTATTTTGTTATCAAAAATCAGACTATGGTTACAAAAGATCATATCAGGAAACTTGCAGAGGGTCACATCAGCGGCACCGGCATCTTCCTCGTTGATGTGAGGCTGAGCAGCACCGGACGTATCACTGTCCTCATTGACAGGCCGGAAGGCGTGAGAATTGAAGACTGTGCCTATCTGAGCAAGTTCATCTCCGGTGAGCTCGGGGAAGAAGGCGGCGACTATGATCTGAATGTCTCATCTCCCGGCCTTGAAATGCCTCTCCTCGTTCCCGAACAGTACCTGAAGAACGAAGGCAGAATGGTTGATGTGGTGACAAACGAGGGCGAACAGGAAAAAGGGACCCTGATGAATGTCACAAAGGGAGGATTTGACCTGCGGGTGGATACCCGGCAGAAAAACAAGGAGGTGGTGTCCGAAGTCAGATCATTTAATTTTGAGGACGTTAAGTCAGTTAAAGTAATTATATCATTCAAATAACAGAACAGATTACCACAATGGAAAACGTTAATCTCATAGATACTTTTTCAGAGTTCAAGGAGCTGAAGAATATTGACAGGCCCACCATGATGAGTGTGCTAGAGGATGTGTTCAGGGGTATGCTTGCCAAGAAATACGGCACAGCTGATAATTTTGACATCATTGTCAATATAGACAAAGGCGACTTCGAGATCTGGCGTAACCGCGAAGTGGTTGAGGATGATGCATTCACTGACCCCAACACCCAGATTCCCCTCTCAGAGGCTCACAAGGTCGATGAGGATTATGAGGTGGGCGAAGAGGTCTCCGACGAGGTCAAGTTCCTCGATTTCGGGCGCAGGGCGATACTGGCGCTGAGACAGAACCTTGTGGCACGTATCCTTGACCTGGAAAAAAACAATATCTATCTGAAATACAAGGACCGCATCGGCGACATCGTCACCGGCGAGGTCTACCAGGTGTGGAAGCGTGAGACCCTCGTCCTCGATGACGACGGCAACGAGCTCATCCTGCCGAAACCCGAACAGATACCCTCCGACCATTTCCGCAAGGGCGACACCATCCGCGCGGTTGTAATAAGGGTGGAGATGAAGAACAACACCCCCAACATCATCCTCAGCCGCACATCACCGGTCTTCCTCGAGAGGCTCTTTGAGCTTGAGGTACCTGAGATCTTCGACGGTCTGATAACAATCAGAAAGATTGTAAGGGTTCCCGGAGAGAGAGCCAAGGTGGCAGTGGAGTCGTATGACGAGCGCATTGACCCGGTAGGTGCATGCGTAGGTATGAAGGGATCAAGGATTCACGGCATCGTGCGTGAACTCCGCAATGAGAACATCGATGTAATCAACTACACATCAAATATTCAGCTCTTCATCACCAGGGCACTCAACCCCGCCAAGATATCATCCATCAAACTCATTGAAGCGGACAAAAAAGCTGAGATCTACCTTAAGCCGAGTGAGGTCTCGCTTGCCATCGGTAAGGGCGGTCTGAACATCAAGCTTGCAGGCCAGCTCACCGGGTATGACATAGAGGTCTACCGCGAACCGGATAATGAGGATGAGGAAGACGTCTCCCTTGATGAGTTCGCTGATGAGATAGAAGGATGGATTATTGATGAGCTAAAGGCTATCGGATGTGATACCGCCCGGAGCGTGCTCAGGCTGACGATACATGACCTGGTTAAAAGAACAGACCTGGAAGAGGAGACGATAAAGGAAGTCGTTAATATTCTCAGGTCAGAATTTGACAAGGAATAACCGCATTTTCCGCAAGGGACAAACGATATAAAACTTATTAAGAGGTTATCATTTAAGGTATATGACTGAAGACAAGAAGGCCATACGTTTAAGCAAGGCAGCCCGCGAATTCAATGTCGGGATTCAGACTATTGTCGAATTCCTTCACAAAAAGGGGTTTGACATAAGCACTGATCCCAACAGCAAGATTCCGCCTGAGGGCTATGCACTGATACTCAAAGAGTACAGTGGCGACCTCAGTGTTAAAAAGGATGCCGAGAAACTGGCTCTCAAGGAGAAGATTACACCCAAGAAGTCGCTCTCCATTGATGACATGGAGTCAGGCAATACTGGTGATACCGGCGAACCTGATGAGGATTTTCTCATTACAGACATCTCAGGGGTCAAGAAGCACCTCGACCTGCGCACCGAGATCAGGAAGCCGGAGATAAAAACCGTTGGCAAAGTAGATCTTACTCCGCCTGCAAAACCGGTGAAGAAAGAGCCCGAACCCCCTGTTGAAAAGACTGTTGCACCCGAGCCCGCGCCGGAGCCGGTTGCAGCCGAACAACCCGCAGAGTCAAGGCAGCCAAAGGTCATAGGCAAGGTCGATCTTGACAAACTGAAAGCCAGACCCGGCAAGCCTGCAACAAAACAGGCCGCCCCAAAAGCTGAGCCTGAGCCTGTGGTGAGCAAGCCCGAACCGGTAGCTGAGACTCCTGCCCCGTTAGCGGTGGAGCCTCCTGCTCCCGAAGCACCGGCAGCCGCTCCTGAACCAAAGGAGACGGAGATATACCGTCCGGGCTATGAAAAACTGGCAGGCCCGAAGATTGTTGACAAGATCATCCTGGTACCGGAGGTCAAGAAAAGCCGTGACCAGGCCAATGAAGCGCGTCAGAAGCATGAGGACAGGAAGAAGCGTGAACGCATAAAGCCCAAACCTCGTGAGAAGGTAGCAGTAGATGGAACAGCACCCGCACCCGCAACAACAGATCCGAAAAAAGATAAGAAGGCTCCGCCAAGACCCGATCACCGCGGTGGCGACAGGAAGAAGTCATTCCGCACCCTGAGACCTGAGGTCGACAGGGATGATGTTGACAAGAACATCAGGGATGTAAACCTGCTCATGAGCAAGAGCAAGTCGAAAGTGGCAAGGTACCGTCGTGACAAGAGAGACGCCGTCAGCCAGAGAATGAAGGATGATACCGACAAGATGGAACTCGAAAAGAGCACCCTCAAGGTCACCGAGTTCGTCTCTGTCAATGAGCTGGCAATAATGATGGATGTGCCGGTAATAGAAATCATTTCCACATGCATGAGCCTTGGCCTGATAGTATCAATCAACCAGAGACTTGACGCCGAAACAATGGCCATGCTGGCTGAAGAGTTCGGCTTCGGGGTTGAGTTTGTCAGCGCCGAGCTGCAGGAGGCCGTCAGGGAAGTGGAGGATGATGCTTCAAACCTCGAGCCGCGCCCGCCAATTGTGACGGTCATGGGACACGTTGACCACGGTAAGACAAAACTGCTCGACTATATCAGGAACACAAACGTCATCGCAGGCGAAGCCGGTGGAATAACCCAGCATATCGGTGCCTACAGGGTGATGCTTGATAACGGAAAGGTAATAACATTCCTTGACACTCCCGGTCATGAGGCTTTCACGGCCATGCGTGCCAGGGGCGCCCAGATTACCGACATTGTCATTATAGTTGTGGCGGCTGATGACGGCGTGATGCCCCAGACCCGTGAGGCAATCAACCACGCACATGCCGCAGGTGTGCCTATAATATTTGCAATAAACAAGATCGATAAGCAGACTGCCAATCCCGACAAGATACGCGAGGAACTCGCCACAATGAACTTCCTGGTGGAAGAGTGGGGTGGCAAATACCAGTCGCAGGAGATATCGGCCAAGAGCGGTATCAACATCGATCTCCTCCTTGAGAAGATCCTTCTTCAGGCAGAGATGCTTGAGCTGAAAGCCAACCCTGAAAAGCTGGCCCTGGGTACAGTGATCGAATCGTCGCTTGACAAGGGACGCGGCTTCGTGTCAACGGTCCTTGTCAAAGCCGGAACGCTCAAGGTGGGAGATGTAGTGCTTGCAGGAAGCTGCTACGGACATGTCAAGGCAATGTATAACGAGCGCAACATAAAGGTTACGGAGGCCGGACCAGCTATGCCGGCGCTTATCCTTGGCCTTAACGGGGCCCCGCAGGCCGGCGACAAGTTCAATGTCATGGAATCCGACAAGGAGGCTAAGGAAATAGCAACCAAGAGAGCACAGCTGCAGAGGGAACAGGGACTCCGTACCCAGAAACATATCACCCTCGATGAGATCGGACGCCGCATAGCGATAGGAAACTTCCAGGAGCTCAATATTATTGTCAAGGGCGACGTTGACGGATCCGTTGAGGCTCTGAGTGATTCACTGATCAAGCTCTCAACAGAAGAGATACAGGTCAACATCATCCATAAGGCCGTGGGACAGATATCCGAATCCGATATCCTGCTTGCCGCTGCCTCCAACGCTGTGGTGGTGGGCTTCCAGGTAAGGCCTTCACTCAGCGCCAGGAAACTGGCAGAGAAGGAGGGTATTGATATCCGTCTCTATTCAATCATCTACGATGCCATTGAGGAGATCAGGGCCGCCATGGAGGGTATGCTATCTCCGGAGATCAAGGAAGAGATCATCGCCACCGTTGAGGTACGCGAGGTGTTCAGGATCGGAAAAGTAGGCACGGTAGCCGGATGCTTCGTTCGTGACGGCAAGATCACCCGTAATACGAAAATACG
>JBGSLG010000043.1:0-32526 GCA_041740815.1 Bacteroidales bacterium | reverse complement strand
TGACCCATTGAATGCAGATCGGTTGTGAATGTTACAGCAGAAGGGAATATCCCTTTACTCTCCTTCCCCTCGCTCTCACCGTAAAGCTGTTTCCACCACTCCGCCAGGTATACCAGCGAAGGCTCATAGCTGATCAGTATCTCCGTTGAATATCCTTTATGATAAAGCGTATTCCTTGCAGCGGCATAAGCCAGGGCAATGTTAGAGTCCGTGTCATTGCCGTCCCTTATTGAAAGCGCCATGTCCCTCATCCCGGTTGCGAATGCATCTATATCAAAGCCTGCCAGTGCCAGCGGAAGCAGTCCCACCGGGGTCAGAACAGAATACCGTCCACCCACGTCATCAGGTATGACAAAAGTCTGATAGCCTTCGCTGACGGCCAAGCCCTGGAGTGCTCCACGCTGAGCGTCGGTAATGGCTACGATATGTGCTTTCATCCCTTTCTCCCCGACTTTATCCCGCAGGTGATCACGAAGAACCCGGAAAGCAATGGCAGGTTCGGTTGTGGTGCCACTCTTGGATATGACAACAATATTGTAGAGTGTTGTGTCAAGAAACCGGAGCAGTGAAGCATGGTAATCCTCGCTGAGCGTGTGGCCCGCAAAGACAAGTGTATGCTCCTGATTTCCGAACGGGTCTTTCAGGGCTTCAGTCAGGGCTTTTGCACCGAGATACGAGCCTCCTATTCCCACGATGACAGTCACTGGAGCCTGGGAGCGAAGGCGCGTGGCGCATTCTTTTATGTCTCCTGTCTTTGCAACTGTTTTGTCAGGCAGATGAAGCCAGCCGGTGAATTCGTTTCCCCGGCCCCGGCCCTCGCGCAGGGTGATGAGGTTGGCCTTTGCACTTTCCAGATAGGTGGTCAGATCATCATCATTGACAAACTGACTGATGCCTCTGATTGTGACAGAGATGTTATTTTTCATTTCTATTTTAGTTTTTTTGACAGACTTTTCATTTCCTGGACGGGATTCGCAGTCGTGTACAGAATTCTGTAAACAGTTTCTGCGATCGGTATATCCGCTTTTAGTTTTTCATTGACCTCATGAATGCAAGACGATGCAAAGTACCCTTCAGCCACCTGGTTCATCTCCATAAGTGCGTTTTTTACAGTGTAGCCTTTACCTATCATGAATCCAAGGTTCCTGTTCCGGCTGAACTGAGAATATCCTGTGACGAGCAGGTCGCCCAGGTAAGGTGACTCGGTAATATCACGCGGCAGAGGTGATACCGCATTTACAAACCGGCTCATCTCGCCAGCCGAATTAGCCAGAAGCACTGCGATAAAATTGTCTCCGTAGGCCAGACCGCTGGCTATGCCGGCAGCTATGGCATAGATGTTTTTCATAACCGCCGCATATTCCGTTCCGATAAAATCACCTGAGATTAAAGTCCTTATCCACCTGTTTGAGAAGAGCAGTGCCACTCCTGCTGCCCTTTCGCTGTTCCGGGAAGCAAAGGTAAGATAGGTCAGTTTTTCCGCTGATACCTCTTCGGCATGACTGGGCCCGGTAATAATGACAATGTTCTCATCAGGGACCAGGTACCTTCTGATCAGATATTCACCTGTAACGCAATTGTCGCCGGGAATTATCCCCTTTATACCCGAACAGATTGTTTTGCCCCTCAGTTCATCATCAGCCATCCCCTCGAGTGCGGCCTTAAGATAAGCGGCTGGTGTAACCAGAATTATGACCTCTGAGGATTCGGCAGCCGTATGGATATTGTCCGTAGGGTTGATCAGCGTGAGATCAAACTCAATTGCGGGAAGATAGAAGGGATTCTTTCCGTAACGCCTGATATGCCTGTATATTTCCGGCCTGTCAATATACCATGTAACACGATAGCCGTTGGCGGTGAGCACCATTGTCATCGCTGTTGCCCAGCTGCCTGAGCCAACAACGGTTATCCCGGCACTGACTGATTCGACTCTTTTCAGGTCTGTGAGGCCTGTTCCCGGCATTTATGAGATTTTGAGTCAAAGATAGGTATAGATCAGGCAGCAGGCAATAGGCAGCAGGTAATAGCGGCCTGTCGAGCATAAAGTCCCGACATTGGTATGTCGGGACAGCGAGGAGCCAGTTTGCAGGGGAGGAAGTCCCCAGTCGGCAGTCGGCAGTCGGCAGTCGGCAGTTGGTAAGTACTTGACTGACTGAAGACTGGAGACTGAAGACTGGAGACTGAAGACTGGCGACTGCTGACTGGACCTACGCCAGTTTGTGCTTCTTCACGAACTCGTCAATGACCTCTTCCAGGTTGGGGAAGCCTATTTCCTGAAGGTCATACCATACCCTTGTTGAAGGCCGCTTGATGTTGATGATGCGGTTCAGATCGATAGGAGTGCCAATGACAACCGAATCACAGTCGGTGTTGTTGATTGTTGTCTCGAGGTCCTTCAGCTGCTCCTTGCCGTAACCCATAGCAGGAAGCAGAGTACCAATGTTCGGATACTTTTCGAAGGTCTCGGTGAGCCTGCCTACGGTGAACGGCCGCGGGTCTACCAGTTCAGCAGCGCCGAACTTGTGTGCGGCAACCACACCGGCTCCGATCTTCATCTCGCCGTGGGTGAGTGTCGGGCCATCTTCAACAACGAGAACACGTTTGCCTTTGATGATCGATGGGTCATCAACCCTGATGGGTGAAGCTCCGTCAACCACTATTGCATGCGGCGCAACCTTCTCTATACTCTCGCGAACCGTCTGTATGTGTTCCGGTGCAGCGCTGTCCATCTTGTTGATGACAACCACGTCAGCAATACGCAGGGTCACCTCACCAGGGTAATAGGTCAGCTCGTGTCCTGCACGGTGCGGGTCGGTGACTGTAATCATAAGGTCAGGGTTATAGAAGGGGAAGTCGTTATTGCCGCCGTCCCACAGCACTACATCACAACCATCCGGATCATTCTCGGCAGCACGAAGGATAGCCTCGTAATCAACGCCGGCATAGATGACGTTTCCACGCACTACATGAGGTTCGTATTCTTCCATCTCCTCCAGGGTGCACTTATGCTTTTCAAGGTCTTCTACAACTGCAAAACGCTGTACCTTCTGTTCAACGAGATTGCCGTAAGGCATCGGGTGACGCACAGCCACAACCTTCAGTCCCTTTTTCATCAGTAACTCAATGACCCTGCGCGAGGTCTGGCTCTTGCCGCATCCGGTACGGATGGCTCCCACGGCAATGACCGGCTTGACGCTTTTGACCATGGTCTCCCTCCATCCCAGGAGGATGAAGTTGGCGCCTGCCGCATTGACGATGGCACTCATTGACATGACCTTCTGATAGGTTACATCACTGTAGGCAAAGACACAGTCAACAACCTTCATCTCCTGTATCAGCCCTACCAGATCATTCTCGGAATAAATCGGTATGCCGTCAGGATACAACTTGCCAGCCAGCTCGGCCGGGTATTTTCTGCCATCGATATCCGGAATCTGGGCTGCGGTGAATGCTACCACATTATACAGCTCGTTATCGCGGAAATAGGTATTGAAGTTGTGGAAATCCCTGCCAGCGGCTCCAATAATGATTACATTCCTTTTTAACATAAAACCTCCTAGTTAAATTATTGTTATTTTTTTAAGAATATCACTTTCTGATGGTAACCGTATCCTGCAAATTTATAATTTGTAACTGAAATCAGAGGTGATATTAGTCAGTTTAAGTCAATCTTCCTGAAGCTCATAATAATTTGATAATATGCAAGTTAATAATTCATGGGGTTTTGTTGAATAAAATCCTGCTTAATATTTTAAACCACAGCCTATTGGCCGAATCTTTGCAGTAACTTTCACCGGATGAATGTTCTGGCACATATATATCTCTCAGGCGACTCAGATAACATCATTATCGGGAACTACATCGGCGATTATGTGAAGGGACGCGATTATCTGAAGTATCCTGAGGGGATTCGCAAGGGGATTATCATCCACCGTCATATTGATGCCTTCACTGACAGGCATCCTGTTGTCCACCGCAGCAAGCTTCACTTCACAGGCAAGTACCGCAAGTATGCAGGGGTCATTACAGACATTCTGTATGATCACTATCTGACCCGCGAGTGGGATCTCTTCTCGAGGCGTCCCCTGGAGAGCGTCACCTACAATTTTTACAGGGCCATGGTGAACAACTTCGAGATACTGCCTGAAAATGTGCGTGAAAAGATGCCCTTCTTCATAATCGACAACTGGCTTGAGACCTACCAGACCCGCAGCGGTATCAGGAGAGTGCTCAAGACGCTGAGCTCCATGACCTCGCTTCCCAAGGAGACGCGGTGGGCAATGAGGGTTTGGAAGAAGCAGTATTATTCTATTGAGGAGGACTTCATGGAATTTTTTCCACAGCTGATCAATTATGTCGAAACCGAATTCGGAATAGTTCTCTCACCTGGCATCCGCATCCCGTTCTGATCAAGCCCGGGAAACTGACATCAGGGCATCCGCATCCCGTTCTGATCAAGCCCGGGAAACTGACATCAGGGCATCCGCATCCCGTTCTGATCAAGCCCGGGAAACTGACATCAGGGAATCCGCATACCGTTCTGATCAACCGGGGAATCCCTGGCCCGTCAGGCCGTACAAGTCATTTATTTATTACCCCAGGTATTCTGACCTTCCCGCGTCAAGCCTCAGGAAGACAAAAAGAAGAAGAGTGAAGCCCCACAGAGAGCTCCCGCCATAGCTGAAGAACGGCAGGGGTATGCCAATCACAGGCATCACACCGATTGTCATCCCAATGTTTACAAAGAAGTGTACAAGAAACAGTCCGAAGACGCCATACCCGTACGCCCTTATGAAGGTGGTCCGCTGCCTCTCAGCCAGCATCAGCAGCCTCAGCAGAAGCCATACAAACAATCCTGTTACAACCACTGAACCTACGAACCCCCACTCCTCACCCACGGTGCAGAAGATGAAGTCGGTGCTCTGCTCCGGGACGAACTTGAACTTGGTCTGGGTGCCGTTGAGATATCCCTTCCCGGCAAACCCGCCAGACCCTATTGAGATAAGAGACTGATTGAGGTTATAGCCTTCGCCGAAAGGGTCATCCTCCATCCCCAGCATGATGTTTATTCTTGTCTGCTGGTGCGGCTGGAGAATATTGTGGAAAGCGTAATCAACAGTAAACAGGTACAGTATTCCGCTGATGAGGAATGCATAAATCACTGCCGGCAACTTCAGCTTCAGCCTGTAGATAAACCATAGATATACAATGCCCGCCATCACCACGGCAGCAAGGATTATCCCTGCCGTGTCAAGATCAAGGAGGTACCGGCCTGCAAGGAAAGCCACACCACCGGCCAGAACCATCACACCTGCCGCCTTTACTGTCAGCGATGATCCTGAGGTCACAGCCATGGCAATTATTGCCAGTACGACCAGTCCTGTTGCCACCGGTACAACGCCAAGCATCAGTGTAAGTAGGAATAAAACCACTGCAAGCACGGCGGAGATGAAGACATAGATGCTCATCCCCTCGCGGTAGAGTACAATGAAAAAGGCGAAGTATGTCACGACCGAACCCATATCCGGCTGGAGTGATATCAGCAGTACGGGAGCAATTATTATCGCCGTGGCGAATGCCATGACCCTGAACCCGGACGCCTGTCGCTGGGAGTTCAGGAAGGAGGCCAGTGCAAGCCCGGTGGCGAACTTGGCAAACTCGGAAGGCTGCAGACCGAATGCGCCAAAATCGAACCAGGCCCTTGCTCCGTTGATCTCCTTGCCAAACAAAAGAACCAGCACAAGGAGCAGTATAAAAAACCCGTAGATGAACCACGCAAAGAAGAACCACAGTTTATTATCTGTCACCATGACAAAGACCGCGAGAACCAGCGCGGCAATAATAAACATCAGCTGTTTGCCGTACCGCTGAGAGAGATCGAATATGCTTGTATGCTGCTCATTGTAGACGGCAGCATATATATTCAGCCACCCCATGACCATCATCACCAGCCACAGCATCACCGTGACCCAGTCGAGCCTTCCCAGTATGTTGCTACTCTTTTGCATCCGGTTTGATTACCAGCTTCAGGACATAATCCTCAAGGTATTTTCTTTCTATTTTCCCGGTAAGGTATTTCTCTATAAGCAGGCTGGCAATAGGCGCTGCAAAAGTGGACCCAAACCCGGCATTCTCCACATAAACTGCAATGGCAATCTGAGGGTTATCCTTAGGGGCAAATGCAACGAATATCGAATGGTCTTTGCCGTGCGGGTTCTGCGCAGTACCGGTCTTGCCGCAGATGATTATGCTGTCAAGCCTCGCCCCGCGGGCTGTTGACCCCGGACCACCGTTCACGGCACCCTCCATCCCCTCTATCACCGGCTCAAAGTTTTCCGGCAAGATTCCGGTGATGTACTTCTGCATGTAAAGTGGCGCAGGGGAGCCGTCATCACCTATACTCTTCACCACATGCGGGATAAAAAATGACCCCCTGTTGGCAATAACGGCAGCCATGTTTGCCATCTGCAGAGGCGTTGCCCCTATCTCTCCCTGTCCAATGGCCAGTGATATTACTGTCAGGGCTTTCCATCGGTCTTTGCCGTAATACCTGTCGTAGTATGACCGTGTCGGGATGTTGCCGGCAAGCTCGTTGGGAAGGTCAATCCCAAGCTTATTGCCAAATCCGAAGGCCACAAGATACTCCCTCCACTGATCAAAGGCTTCACCTAACAGGGGATACTTACTATTTTCCAGGGTGTTTCTGAAGGCGTTGCAGAACCAGGCGTTGCATGACTGTGCCACCGCCTGGACCAGGTTCAGCGGGGAGCTGTGCGAGTGACACCCCACGGTCAGTGAGCCTGCATGATAACCCATGCTGCAGCCGAACAACGAAGTCGCCCGGATGACTCCCTCCTGAAGGCCGATGAGACCGTTCATGATCTTGAAGGTCGAACCGGGAGGATAAGATGCCATCAGCGCCCTGTCAAAGAGGGGCTTGACCGTATCTGCCTGCAACATCGTAAAATTCTCAGACCTGACCCTGCCAACAAGAAGTCCGGGGTCATATGACGGTGAGGAGACCAGGGCCAGTATCTCACCTGTGGCGGGCTCAATGGCAACGATGGAGCCTGTCTTGTTGCGCATCAGTTTCTCACCGTATTCCTGGAGGTTGAGGTCGATTGTAGAATGCAGGTTCGCTCCCGGCACGGCAACAGTATCATACCGGCCGTCAGCATAAGAGCCTTTGATATTGTTATGAACATCAACAAGGAATATAGTTACTCCCTTCCGGCCCCTCAGTTGCTCCTCGTAGGATTTTTCAATGCCGCTGATGCCAATGTAATCGCCTGACCTGTAATACCTGTCGCGGGAGATCAGCTTGTTGTCAACCTCACCCACATACCCAAGCATGTGCGATGCAACCGGACGGGTGTATTTTCTGAGTGTTCGGGCCTGTACATAGAAGCCCGGGAACCTGTAGAGCTCCTCCTGCAGGAGAGCATATGTCTCTGAGGAGATCATCTTCATGAAGACCGAGGGAGCCCTGCGTGAGTAGGACACGGCTGTCTTCATGCGGCTCCTGAAATCCTCAATGGTTATTCCGAGTATCTGGTTGAACCTGACCGTATCAAAAGCACTGGTCTGCACCGGTATCACCAGCAGGTCATAGGCAGCCTGGTTATAGACGATAAGCTCACCGTTCCGGTCATAAATCAGCCCGCGGGCCGGATACTGCGTGACGGGTCTGAGCGCATTGTTCGCCGCTGATACACGGTAGGTCTTGTTAATAATCTGGATGTAGAAGAGCCTGGAAACAAGAATGAGAGCAGCAACCAGTACCACTGCCATTATGAAGTATTTTCTGTTCGCGTAGCGGTCCTTCATGACTGTCTCCTCATCTGCGGGGTCTGATGAAGTCGAAGAGGACTACAAAGAATGTTGTTGCTGCAGTACTGAGCATTACTCTCAGGAGGGTATGGAAAAAGTTCCTCAGGGTGAAAAGCTCTATATAAAAGAGTGCCAGGTGATGTACAAACACAACCGTCAGTGAGTAGAAAAGGAACCATCTCAACCCGCTCCTGTATGCAGAAGGCGACATGTCAGGCTCGGAAGCCTCAGCCGTAACGTTGAGTGAAAGCATCCACGGGCGCACGAAACCGGCCATTACGGAGGCGAACGTGTGCACCCCCATTGTACCGGAGAAAAGGTCGATGACAAATCCTGCCAGGAATGATAATAAAAGAAGAATCCATGAGGGTATGGCAACCGGCAGTATCAGGATGAACATCACATAGACATAGGGATTGACATAGCCGCTGAACTCTATATTATTAAATATCAGCAGCTGAAGAGCGATCAGGACAATGAAGGCAACCGAATATCGAAGGAGACTGTTCATTGCACGACCTCCTCTTCCAGATTGTTTCTCTCGTCCCTTGTCAGATTGCCTATCAGGTATACATTGGTAAGCTTCTTGAAATCGGCAGAGAGCATCACCTCCAGCGAGAGAAAGTCGCCTCCGCGTTTCTGGTCACCGGTCAGGGTCCCGACCATCAGCCCTGCAGGGAAGATGGCCGAATAACCACTTGTAACAATTGTATCACCCTCTGTGATTGAGACGTGGTGAGGTATCTCCGAGAGCCTCGCATACCGGTAGTTGGTTCCGTCCCATGCCAGTGAGCCGAAATAATTGTTTCGTGCAATACTGGCGCTTAGCCTGAATTCGTTGTTAAGCAACGACATGACAACCGAGTAGTTGCGCGAGACACCTACCACGACACCTACCACACCATCAGATGCGGCAACGCCCATGCCATTGATGACCCCGTGCTTTGAACCCTTGTCAAGAGTGATAAAGTTCTTTTGCTTGTTGACCGAATTATTGATCACCCGGGCATTCAGATAGGTGTAATTAATTCCGCTGATTGTATCCCTGACGGCTGTAAACGAATCCTGAGATGCTGATGTCAGTCCTGCCAGGCGGCGTCTGAGTAACGTATTCTCAGCAACGAGATCTTCATTGACCTGCCGAAGCCTGAAGTAGTATATTCCTCTGGCCAGTCCCTTTCCCACAAATCCCGTCACATTGCGTGCAGCACCATAGAGCACGGTCTGGTGATAGTTATGCGCAGAAGAGATCATGATCAGAGCCACCGCTTCGAGCACAAAAAACAGGATCAGGGTTTTATACCTGAGCAGGAAGTTCAGCAGGCTTCTCATTCACGCAGCCGGGTTATCTCATCAGGAACGGATACTTCTCCACATTCTTCAGGGCAACACCGGTGCCTCTGACAACTGCGTGAAGCGGGTCTTCCGATACCCTGAACGGGATGTTTATCTTGTCGGTGAGGCGCTTGTCAAGCCCTCTGAGCAGTGCTCCGCCGCCGGCAAGGAACACACCCTTATTGACGATGTCAGCATAAAGCTCCGGGGGGGTCTGTTCAAGGACCTGCAACACTGAAGCCTCTATCTTGGTGAGCGACTTGTCAAGGCAGTATGCTATCTCCTGGTATGAGACAGGTATCTCAATAGGAAGCGACGTCATGAGGTTGGGTCCGCGAACAATAAAGTCGGCGGGCGGGTTTTCAATGTCAGGAAGGGCTGCGCCTACAGCTATTTTTATATCCTCGGCTGTCTTCTCTCCGATCTTTATGTTGTGCTGGTGCCTCATATATGACTGAATGTCTGCCGTGAAGCCGTCGCCGGCGACACGTATAGACCTGTTGCAGACGATACCGCCAAGAGCTATAACTGCTATCTC
Source organism: Bacteroidales bacterium (assembly GCA_041740815.1). Classification (GTDB taxonomy): domain Bacteria; phylum Bacteroidota; class Bacteroidia; order Bacteroidales; family VadinHA17; genus SR-FBR-E99. The sequence continues at coordinate 22,823 of JBGSLG010000043.1, read as the reverse complement.
CGTGGTACCTCCGCCAATGTCAACCACCATGCATCCTTCAGGAGCCTCCACATCCAGTCCTATACCTATTGCCGCAGCCATGGGTTCATAGATCAGGTAGACATCCCTTCCTCCGGCATGCTCGGACGAGTCGCGCACCGCCCTTATCTCCACCTCGGTGCTGCCGCATGGAATTCCTACTACCATCTTCAGGGAAGGAGAAAAGAACCTCGGGCCAGTGTTGATCATCTTGATCATTCCTCTTATCATCAGCTCGGCGGCGTTGAAATCTGCGATAACCCCATCTCTGAGAGGCCTGATGACACGTATGTTCTCATGTGTTCTTCCATGCATCTGGCGAGCCCTCTCTCCTATTGCTATCAGCTTTCCCGTGTTTCTGTCGATAGCGACTATTGAAGGCTCATCGACAACCAGTTTGTCATTGCAAATAATACTTGTGTTGGCAGTGCCAAGGTCTATAGCAACCTCCTGTGAAAGAAATGAAAATAATCCCATAGTTCCTTTTATACTAATTCTTGTTTTATGTTAGTGTTTAAAGTGCCTTATACCTGTAAAAACCATTGTAACACTGTTTTTATTGCAGTAGTCGATAGATTCCTGATCACGTACTGATCCTCCGGGCTGAACAACAGCCGTTATTCCTGCCTCGTGAGCTGTTGTGACGGAGTCGGCAAAGGGGAAAAATGCATCAGATGCCATCACGGCACCCTTAAGATCAAATCCGAAGGCGCGGGCTTTATCAATCGCCTGCTTCAGTGCATCAATCCTTGAGGTTTGTCCGATGCCGCTGGCACACAACTGGCGGCCGCGGGCCAGGACGATGGCATTTGACCGGCTGTGTTTGACGATCTTGTTCGCAAAGACCATGTCAGCCAGCTCCTCATCAGAAGGTTTCCTTTCAGTGACAGACTTCATGTCCGCCGTAGTCTCGGTGGCCATGTCACGCTCCTGCCAGAGCACTCCTCCCAGCATGGACCTGAATGAGGCCCCGCCGCTCTCAGCGGCCCTGCGTCGGAGGATGATTCTGTTCTTCTTCGAGCTGAGTATCTCAACTGCCCTGCCGGTGAATGCCGGTGCAATGACCACCTCAAGAAATATCTTGTCCATCTCCGTTGCCACCGCCTCATCAATCTCCCTGTTGACAATTGCCACTCCGCCGTAGGCCGACACCGGATCACATGCCAGTGCATCTTCCCATGCACCCTTAAGGTCAGCACGTGATGCCACACCACATGCATTGTTATGCTTCAGTACAGCACATGTAACATCGTCAAACTCATCTATGAGGTTGATGGCCGAATCAATGTCAAGGAGGTTGTTATAGGAGATCTCCTTCCCGTGCAAATGCTCAAAGACTTTGTCCGGATCGCCGAAGAAGAGACCCTTCTGGTGTGGATTCTCACCGTACCTCAGGGTGTGTGACCCCGTCAGACTTTGCTTGAACACGGAGACATCACCGTTGCGGTTAAACCAGTTGAATATCGCCGTATCATAGTGAGAGGTCATGTTAAACGCCTCGAGGGCGAAACGGTACCGGTCACCGTCTGAGACAGCTCCTCCTCCGGCCTCAAGAAGCTGCAGGAGATCACCGTACAGAGACCTGGACGATACTATCAGTACGTCTGACCAGTTTTTCGCACCCGCCCTGATCAGCGAGATGCCACCGATGTCTATCTTCTCAATGATCTCCTGGTCTGAAGCTCCGGAGGATACAGTCTCTTCAAAAGGATAAAGGTCTACAATCACAAGATCGAAAAGAGTGATATTATACTCTGCCACCTGCTTCATGTCAGTCTCATTGTTCCTTCGCGCAAGAATACCTCCGAAAACGCCGGGATGCAGTGTCTTGACCCTGCCTCCCAGTATGGATGGATAGGTGGTTATATCCTCAACCTTTCCTGCCCTGACCCCGACACCGGTAATATAATCATATGACCCTCCCGTTGAAACGATGGTGACACCAAGACCATCGAGCTTCTTAACGATAGCTTCGAGGCCCTCCTTACAATAAACCGAAATAAAGGCGCTCTTTATTTTCATATCACTCATCATCAATAAGATAGGTTAAAAATGCCAAGGCTGGTGCGATCGGATAAAAATAGATATTTTTTTTGATTGGCAATGGTGCCCAAATAATTGAATTGATGAATTATTGCGGATGTTTGGATGTTTTTTATTTGACTATCTTTGGCCGGAAATCAAAGAAAGGATCATGTGGTTTAAAATGTTCAGGGAGAGTTTCTTGTTTGCTTTCAGTTCTGTAGCAGGCAATAAACTCCGCACGTTTCTGTCTCTTTTCGGCATCACAATAGGCATAGTATCAATTATTTCCGTGTTTACGGTGTTCGACTGGATGGAGAACGGCATCAGGAACAACATTGAATCACTTGGCAATAATACAATCTATGTTGAAAAATGGCCCTGGACCCCAGACCCTAATATAAAGTGGTGGGATATAATGAAATGGCCACCCCCGTCAGCGGAAGACTATGAAGCTTTAATCAGGAAGTCGCAGACTGCCGGTGCCCTCAGTTATACCGTTTTTTCCGGAGAGACGATCAAATTCCGCGGCAACTCAGTCAGTAGCCGCGTGACTGCAGCAACGCACGATTTTGAGAACGTGCGGACTCTGGAGATAGAGAAGGGAAGATACTTCACCCAGTCAGAATCAGCTTCAGGAAAGCCTGTGGCAATAATCGGCGCAGAGCTGGCTGACAAGCTGTTTGACAAACTTGAGCCTATGGGCAGGGAGATCACTGTTGCCGGGTACAAGACCCAGGTGATAGGTGTGTTCAGGAAGGAGGGCAAAGGCGGGCTGAGCGACAGCGGCATGGATGAGACCCTGCTTATACCCATCAATTTCAGCAGGCAGTTCATAAACTTCCGCAATCCTTTCCTGAACTCAGACATTATGATAAGGGGCAAAGGCGGAGTATCAGTCCAGGAACTCAGTGACGAGGTGGTGATGATCCTTCGTGCCGCCAGGCGTATCGGGCCCGGTAAAGAGAACAATTTCTCAATCAACCAGGCCAGCCAGATCACCAGCACCCTTGAGCCTGTCTTCAGGGGAATCAACGTTGCCGGATGGATCATCGGCGGCTTCTCGATACTCGTAGGAGGTTTCGGCATCGCCAATATAATGTTCGTTTCAGTGCGGGAACGTACAAGCATCATCGGTATTCAGATGGCTCTTGGCGCAAAGCGAAGGTGGATCCTCCTGCAGTTCCTGACGGAATCCGTACTGCTTTCGATCACAGGAGGAATCCTGGGACTGTTAATCGTCTTCCTGGGAACCCTTTTTGTCAACTACTTCTTTGCCCTGGACATGTTCCTTACTGCAGGAAACATCATACTGGCCATTGCAATATCGGGCACAATCGGGATTATTGCAGGATTCGCACCAGCATCAGCTGCCTCGAGGATGAATCCTGTTGAAGCTATCGGGTATACTTTCTGACCTCTCCGGGAGACTTACCTGTTTGCCGCCACCCAGCCGGTAAGTTCAGCAAACTGCTCCACTGAAAGCTGTTCGGCCCTCATCGAAAGGTAAGGCATGTCACCGGCATCAGGTCTGACCATCATTTTAAGCGGGTTGCGTATCATCTTGCGGCGCTGGTTGAAGCACCGCTTTACAACGCTGACAAACAGCTCCTCATCACAGTTGAGCCGCACCCGTTTGTTCCGTGTCAGGCGTATCACGGCCGACTTCACCTTCGGAGGCGGTGAAAATACATTCTCATTCACCGTAAAGAGGTATTCAATATCATACCAGGCCCTGAGGAGAACGCTCAGTATGCCATAGACGCGACTGCCGGGAGCGGAGCATATGCGTTCCGCCACCTCCTTCTGAACCATGCATACCACCTCCGTGACCCTGTCACGGTTCTCAAGCACCCTGAAAAATATCTGGCTGGAAATATTATAGGGGAAATTGCCTATCACGGCTATCCTGCTACCCAATGGCCTAAGGTCAAGCTCCAGGAAATCACCCTCGATGATCTCATCGATCCCCGATACATTTTCCCTGAGAAAGGCTACAGACTCTCTGTCTATCTCCGCCACCCTGAGCGAGGGGAACTTCCGTTCCGCGAGGTACTGTGTGAGCACTCCCATCCCCGGGCCCACCTCGATGACCGTGTCACAGCCGTCAGCCCTGAGCGAGTCTGTTATAGCAGCTGCTATCCTCTTGTCCTTCAGGAAGTGCTGGCCGAGATGCTTCTTGGCTCTTACTTGATAATTTCCCATGGAGGCACCAGTCTGTCAGATCCGAATCCCGGAATGTTTACTCTCTCCAACAGGTTCATCAGTCGCTTCAGGAGATTGAAATAGAGCGTCACAAACAGGAAAATGTTCATGAGCCAGATAATGATCATATTGAACCAGATGGTGCTGATCTTCAGGCTTCCAATCATCTTGAAGGGAGCATAGAAGTGGGCCCTGCCTGCGCGTGAGCCGGGCGCCATCAGCACCGGGTCAGCCTTTTGTATAAGCCGGTCTTCTGTCTCGTAAATTTTCTTCTGCACGGTGCGGTTCAATACCATATCGGCAAGATCATTGTTGTGTGTTTCAGTGCGAAGCCGCACCAGCTCCTCCTGGCCCGATTTGCGCACCAGGCTGTCAGTTATCCGGTCCTTGACAGCGGAATATTCAAGATACTTTAAGCGGATACTTTTCTGTAACGAGTCAAGGAAGTCATTGACTATATATGAGGCATCAGAGTTGAACGGATCCTTGTCTATCACCCTGATTGCAGGCCACGGGTCAAGGCCCGCCTCGGTGCTGAGCTCGCCTATATGATACTTTAGCTTAACGATATTGCTTTTATTAATATCGGCATATTCGGGCCTGCCTGCGATAAAAGCACACTCATTACTTTTCTTCTTCAGTTCGGGAATGAGAAATGACGACTGCCAGTCGTACCGGCTGATCATCATCTCTGTCTCGAAGAAGGGTTTCATATATTTGTTTGCCCTGTGCTGCTCAACAGCCATGGCCTCGTATGCCCAGCGGATTGTCATGACATCACCGATGACCGGAACATATATTTTCCTGGTCAGAGAATGGTGCAGGTCATCAAACCTCACCATTGCCCCGCCCAGCAGCAGCTGGGGAACAAGCACAAGGGGAATGAGGATATAGATGCTTATAACGGTTTTCATACCGGCTGAGATGTTCAGTCCCACCATGTTCCCGAAGCAGGAGGTTGTGAACAGTATCAGCCAGTGTCTCCAGACCATCCCTTCCACTTCGAGGATCTGGTGCGAGATGAGTACATACATCAGTGTCTGCACCGCAGATAGCCAGAAGAGGAATGAAATCTTCGAGAGGAGGTAGCTTGACCGGCTTATATTCAGGTACTTTTCCCGCTCAATTATCTTTCTGTCCCTGAATATCTCCTCGGCACTCACCGTCAGACCGAGGAACAACGCCACCACCACGCTCATGAACAGAAAGACGGGGTAGCTCTTGTTGTCAGAGAAGAGGTAGACACCGTCAGAGAGGTATTTTGATACGAAGCCCAGGATGATGGCCAGCAACGGCGGTTCAAGAAGATTGATTACCAGATACTGCTTGTCGGCATACTTTCTTACCAGGTTACGCTTGATAAAGGTGCGGACCTGTTTCACCCTCTCCGGGATCCTGAAGTTGCTTGCCGGCAGGGGTTTCATCTCTGGTCTCCCGCTTAGCGAAGGTTCCATCTTCTGCCTGTAGCGGTGATACCACTCCACAGGTGACACCTGTCTCTCCTGTCCCTTTCTGCCATCCGGGTCAACCACCTTGGCCTCCACTATCTGGAGTATCTCGTCAGTCTCCACGTTGCCGCAGGTGGGGCATTCGCTCTCGGCTGCATTAGCCTGTGAGGTCTCAGTCTTGAAGTAAACGATGGCATCCACGGGGTCACCGTCATAGATCATGTACCCGCCTCTGTCAAGCACCCATAGCCTGTCAAACATCTTGAGAATGTCCGATGAAGGCTGATGAATGATGACGAATACCAGCTTCCCGTTTGTGGCCTGATCCTTAAGGAGGTCCATGACATTTTCAGAGTCGTGTGACGCAAGCCCGGAGATAGGTTCGTCAGCGAAAAGCACTGCGGGCTCACGCATCAGCTCCAGGCCGATGTTCAGCCTCTTGCGCTGTCCGCCGCTTATCTTCTTGTTGAGAGGATCACCCACCAGCATGTCACGGTACTCATAGAGATCAAGCTCCTTAAGCACCGAGACAACCACGTCGTTGAGCTTCTCCTCATCGTAATCGCCGAAGGTGAGCCGAGCGTTGTAATAGAGGTTCTGGTAAACCGTCAGCTCCTCTATAAGAAGGTCATCCTGAGGCACATAACCGATCAGGCCATTAAGCTCCTCAGGGTTATTGTGCAGGTCATATCCGTTTATGAATACTGCTCCGCTCTCAGGCTTCAGCTTTCCGTTGAGGATATTGAGCAGGGTGCTCTTTCCGACACCGCTGCCTCCCATAATGCCCACCAGGTTGCCAGACTTGATGCTGAAGCTCATCGGCTGAACGCCGTTGTCAGATCCCTTAAAATGATATTCTATGTTCTGCCCCTCAAACAGTATGTCCTCGACGAAATTTGAGCGGATGAACTTCCTGAAGATGGTTGTATGATAGAGAGGAGCCATCCCCTGTCCCCTGATGTTCACACCGGGTTCAAGGAGGAACGGACGCATGGGCACCACGTTGCGCCCCTTGAAATGCAGCGGGGATTTGCCCTCGTACATGAAGAGCATGTGACCGGTGCTGCCTATGTAAAGAACATAAATGGTGCCCTTCAGTCCTCTTGATACCAGATGATGCCACTCATGATAATTGGCATACCTGGACGAGGCCTCACCGATATTTTCCTCACCCTCTATGGAGAGGAAACTGTCAGGACTGATTTTATCATATCTCATCCCGAGCATGAAGGCGGAGGCATTGGTCTTCTCCTTGCGCGAGATGTTGAAGGTTCGTGCAACAATATCGACTATTGACGACTCCTGTTCTGAGATGGTGCCGTCCTCGTAGACAAACTCCAGCAGCTGAAGAAAGACGATCATCCTCTCCTCAATAAAGAGCCCCTTCTTGATCTGCCTGCAGATATTGGTGATCTGGAAGGTAATCAGGGAGTTCTCATCAGAGAGCTCCCCCTCTTCAACTGCCTTAAGCTCACGCTCATAGAAATGGAGGTTGTTCTCATAGAGCTTGAAGTACTCCTCCTCAAGCTCCTGGTTCAGGTACCTCCTGAGGTAACCGCGAAGGATCTTCTTGCCCCGTGATGTCACCCCTGCCGGGTTCACGGTAGAGATAATGGCAAAGATATGTATCAGTGCATGTAATACTGATTCCCTCATAACCTCAAAAAAAGACCGCAAGTTTTGTTTGCGGTCTTACTCTGTTTCTTTCTGTTTACTTAATAAGTTCGGACCTGACCGTATTGACGGCTTTTTTCATCGCCTCGATATCCTCAAATGTCATGCTGGTGCCAAGTGCGCCATAGATTTCACGAATAGGTTGTACCGTGGAAAGCATCCTGGAGACGAGTGGATCCTCGGCATGAGGTTTGGCCAGCTCCTCGAAGAGCTCAAACGACTTTTTCTGATCGAGAAGGACCGACTCAAACCCGGATACGTGTGCGCCTGATTCAGAGACGGCAAGGGTGAGATACATCCCCTCAACCCATGCTCCGCCTACCATCAGCAGGGCCAGGTTGGCCTGACCGGCATCAACCATGTATGCATAGGTGCGGTCAAAAGCTCCGGTAAGAACGTTCACCAGGGTGTCCCTGTTGTCAAAATTGGCCTTGATCCTGTCATATAAAGATTCGTCATAAATCCTTGAAAGATTCTGCTCAAGAGCCAGGGTCCGGATGGCCGTCAGGAAATCGATGACATCCTGTTGCATGTTGTACAGGGTGGCATAACTGAGATCGGCACCGTAAACGCCCAGATTGACAGACCTGCTGTAGCTCTCAACATAATTGCGGGCGCTGGCAGGCGGGTTCGTTGTGCCGATAATATAGCCCAGGTCCATGTCAGTAAGCTTCTTGATAACCTCAGCCGAAGTGGGAAGAGGATAGACATTCTCCTCAATCTTCTGCTCCAAAGCTTGAAGCTCAACCATGTTAATCTCTTTCTGCTTTTTGGACTCACCCCTGTTCTTGCAGGAGTATGCACCGGCAACTGTCAGGATCATTACAGCGACCAGTATCTTCGTTAAAATCTTTTTCATAAAACTTTGTTTTGGTACTTGAATTTGCTACGTAAAAATAAAACTTTTACCTGTCTGAGGAAATAATATTTCAACAATAATTTATGATCGTTCAAAATCACTGAATTACGCACCTTAAACAGCCCGACGGCAAAGGTTGTTCATTGCCGAAATATGATAACTTTGCATCCCGGAACACTATTAAACCCATATGTGGAACTTTGATGAGGTGATCAACCGGGAAAATTCCAGTTGCATCAAGTATGATTTCAGAGAGGAGGTTTTCGGAAGAGCCGATGTGATACCCATGTGGGTGGCCGACATGGATTTCCGGACACCATCCTTTATAACCGAAGCTCTTGCGGCACGACTGAAACATGAGATACTGGGATATTCATACAGACCTGATGCATATTTTTCTTCTCTTGCCGCCTGGATTGAGGCGCGTCACGGATGGGACGTCCGGCGCGATTGGATTGAATTCAGTCCGGGAGTGGTTCCGGCCCTGAACATGTGCACCCTGGCCTATACCGGCCCTGGTGATGAGATCATCATCCAACCGCCGGTATACACCCCTTTCCACGGGGCTGCCCTTGATCACGGACGCAAGCTTGTTTTCAATCCTTTGCTGGAGACGGAGAAGGGCTGGGTCATGGACCTTGAAGGTCTCCGGCGGCTGATCACCCCGGCAACCAGGATGCTAACCCTCTCCAACCCTCATAACCCTGTGGGAAGGGCATGGCGCAGGGAGGAACTGGAAGAGCTTGCCGCCATATGCCATGAAAAGGGAATAGTCATCCTATCCGACGAGATCCACTCTGATCTCATTCTTCCGGGCAGCAGGCATATACCCCTTGCATCCGTTTCCGAAAAGGCTGCCTCCATAACCGTGACCTGCATGGCGCCCAGCAAGACTTTTAACCTGGCAGGCCTTTCCACCTCGTCAATGATAATCCCGGACCCGGTTCTGATGGAGAAATATCGCAGGACCCTTGTGGGGCTACATCTGCACCTTGGCAATATCTTCGGAAATGTGGCCTCGGAGGCCGCCTACACTCACGGCCACCAATGGCTTGATGAACTGATGCTATACGTGCAGGGCAACGTCGACCTGGTGGTGGACTTCTGCCGTGAGAATCTTTCACAGATCAAACCGTTGAGGCCCGAGGCTACCTATATGATATGGCTCGATTGCCGGGCCATGGGGCTCAACGGACAGCAGCTTCAGCAATTCTTCGTGGAGAAGGCCGGAGTGGGTATGAACGAGGGCTCACGCTTTGGCCCGGGCGGCGAAGGGTTCATGAGGATGAACCTGGCATGCCCGCGGTCAGTGGTGGAAAAGGCTCTGATACAGATAGAGTGTGCAATAAATTCATAGATGAGAAACAACGACAGACTGAGTGTCAGACTAACGCTTGAGGACGGCACCGTGTACCGCGGATGGTCGTTCGGCGCTCCGGTGGCCGCTGCCGGAGAGGTTGTATTCAACACCGCCATGACCGGCTACCCCGAGAGCCTGACTGACCCATCCTACTGCGGACAGATACTGTGCCTCACCTACCCGCTTGTAGGCAACTACGGAGCACCGGGCAAAAGTGAACAGGATGACCTCTATTTGTTCTATGAATCATCAGGAGTGCATATCTCTGCCCTCATAGTGTCTGATTACTCCTTTGAATACAGCCACTGGAATGCCATCGAGAGCCTCGACGAGTGGCTGAAGAGAAGCAATGTACCGGGGATATACGGCATTGACACCCGCGCGCTGACAAAACGGATCCGCGAGAAGGGAGCGATGCTTGGCAAGGTGGAGCCCGAAGGCACTTCTACGGATTTTTATGACCCCAACAAGGTCAACCTGGTGGCCGGGGTGAGCACCTCATCACGTCAGGTTTACGGCAACGGCCGGTACCGGATCATGCTGGTCGACTGCGGGGTGAAGTACAATATCATCCGTAACCTGCTGAAGCGGGATACGACTATCATCAGGGTGCCGTGGGATTATGATTACAGCACCGAGGAGTATGACGGTCTGTTCCTCACCAACGGTCCCGGCGACCCGAAGTTGTGCCGGGCTACAATAGATAATATAAGGAAGTCGCTGGAAGATGACAAGCCCATCTTCGGCATATGTCTTGGCAACCAGCTGATGGCGCTGGCTGCAGGAGCCGACACCTACAAGCTGCGTTACGGACACCGGAGTCATAACCAGCCGGTGCTGATGGTGGGCACCGACAGGGCGTATATCACATCGCAGAACCACGGTTTTGCCGTGAACAACAACACCCTGCCTGCAGGCTGGGTGCCACTCTTCGTCAATGTCAACGACAACACCAACGAGGGGATGAAGCATCTCACCAGGCCTTTCTTCTCAACCCAGTTCCACCCTGAAGCCTCCGGCGGCCCGACGGATACTGATTTTCTGTTTGATCTCTTTATTAAGAATATTATTCAAGCAGTAGGGAAGCGTTAAGAATTTAATAATCAGAATTTTAGACCGTAGGTTGAGGAGTGTAACGACGAACCGAACCGCCGGCTGGCGGTGAGCTCGGCGAAGCCAAATCCCGACCACGAAGTGCGTCGGGAACTGTAAGACTGCAGGACCGCATGACTGCATGACCTTCAGACTTTAGACTTTAGACTTTATGGACTTTCGACTTTATGGACTTTCGACTTTACAGACTTTCGACTTCAACTCCTGCGGTGAATATCCTTCCGCGAAGCCTTTCATGATCTCATCAAGCCTCTGGTGTATGAGTTCCCCCCCGATATTGCCAATGCTTCCGGTATGCGAGTAATCAGCAGGGTCGGGAAACCTGAAAGAACCCGACTCTGTCTTTCCTGCAACAGCCCGGTAGGCCTCCCTGAAGGGAACGCCCTCGCGGACCATACGGTTAGCCTCCTCAACGGAGAAGATGTCATTGTATTTATTATCTGCCAGGATATCCTTCCTGACCATCAGTCCTGCCACCGCATGCTGCATCACCTGCGTAAGTTCCATGATACCGTCAAAGGCGTCAAAAACGATTGCCTTAAGCTCCTGGTAATCGCGGTTGTAGCCCGGAGGGAGGCCGGTGGTCATCTGCGTCACCTCGCCGGGGAGCGACTGGAGCCTGTTGCACCTCGCCCTGATCATTTCAAAGAGATCGGGGTTTTTCTTCTGCGGCATTATCGACGATCCCGTCGTCAGATCGTCAGAGAGAGCGACAAAGCCGTAACCCGGCGACATGAACAGTATCACATCCGAGGAGAACCTTGCAAGTGTGTTGGCTGCCGATGCAATGGCGCCTGTTACCTGTCGTTCAGTCCGCCCACGACTCATCTGGGCATAGGGTGATGTTATCATCAGTCTTTTGAAACCGAGCAGTGCCGCCGTCAGCTCCCGGTCAACGGGCAGTGAGGTGCCGTACCCCGCTGCCGTCCCCAGAGGTGAGGCATCAGCCAGGGCTGCTGCGCCGGACAGAACCTGCAGATCATCGCAGAAGCTCTCCGCATATGATGCAAACCACAACCCGAACGAGGTTACCATTGCTGCCTGCATGTGGGTGAAACCCGGCAAGAGATCCTCCCTGTGCTTCTCACTGAGATCCAGAAAGATGTCAGCCAGGGTCTTCAGCTCCTGAGCCAGCAGATACGACCGGTCTCTTATATACAGGTGGATATCCGTCAGTACCTGGTCGTTCCGCGAGCGGCCCGTGTGCAGCTTCCCGGCCGCCTCACCTGCCAGATCCTGAAGACGAATCTCAACCCAGGAGTGAATATCCTCAAACTCCTTCCCGATTGAGAAATCGCTCTGCGCCGTCTCCTCAAGGAGCCTCACCATGCCGGAAAGAAGCTTACTCTTCTCGCCGGCTGTGATCAGCCCGCATTTTTCAAGCATTACGGCGTGAGCCATTGACCCCACAATGTCATAGGGAGCCAGCCTCGCATCGTAAACCCTGTCGCTGTCACAGGTGAAGCTGATGAGCGACCCGGGCGTGGCGCCACCCTTATCCCACAAGTGCATCTTCGGCAACTTTTTTCCTTGTAGCCTCCATTATGGCATGATGTGCCATGAGACGAATGGCGTTGATCCTTATGAACCCGAGGCTGTCGGTCTGGTTGAATCCGCCCTCGATATCCATGCTCGACAACTCCTTATTATATAATGAGGAGTGTGACTCACGGCCCTCGATGATGACGTTGCCCTTGTAGAGGATCATATGCACAACCCCGTCGATCACCTCCTGGCTCTTGTCCATTGCTGCCTGAAGAAACTCCATCTCGGGCGAGAACCAGAAGCCGTTATAGACCAGTTCGGCAAAGACCGGTGCCAGCATGTTGCGGAGACGCATCACCTCGCGGTCCATTGCAATGCCCTCAATGTCCTTGTGAGCGGCATAGAGTATTGTCGCGCCCGGCGTCTCGTAAATACCTCTTGATTTGATTCCTACAAACCGGTTCTCGACCATGTCAAGCAGGCCGATACCATTGGCTCCTGCAATTTTATTCAGGTAAGTGAATAGCTCCAGGGGATCGCTGTAACTTGTACCGTCATCCTTATTGGTCACATTCACCGGTATGCCGTCTTTGAAAGTGACGGATATATGTGTCTCTTTGTCAGGTGCATCCATAGGCATGACCATCTTCTGCAGAATATCCTTTCCGGCGAAGTAGAGCGGGTCTTCGAGGATGCCTGCCTCGTGGCTGATATGCATCAGGTTGTCGTCCTCGCTGTAAGGTTTGGAGATGGACGCCTTGATGGGAATTCGGTGACCTGCGGCATACCTGATCATGTCTGAGCGGCCCTGGAACTGCGAGAGGAACTCCGGGTCCTTCCAGGGAGATATAACCTTGATGTCAGGTTTGAGGGCGTAGTAGGTCAGCTCAAACCTTACCTGGTCGTTTCCCTTGCCGGTGGCTCCGTGTGAGACATAATCGGCACCGTATTCAATGGCGGCCTCTATCTGCTTTTTGGCAATCAGTGGCCGCGCCAGCGCTGTTCCCAGGAGATAACGGTCTTCATACACTGCATTGGCCTTCACGGCCTGGAAGATATAATCGGTGACGAACTCCCTCTTCAGGTCCTCGATAATCACGGATGAGGCACCTATGGCCAGAGCCTTCTCACGGACAGCCTCAAAATCGTCGTTCTGGCCTACGTCAGCAACGTAGGCGATGACCTCGTAACCTTTGTTAATAAGCCATTTAAGTATCACGGAGGTGTCGAGCCCTCCGGAGTATGCGAGCATTACTTTTTTCATCAGCAGACTTGTTTGTTTAGTTTGGTTTGACGGAATAAATTTTTCCGGATTCTTTGTTAATAAGTGATTGTGAATATTTTACAGATGGATTCCATCTCAGATTTTCGTTAGTGTATCTGACTGGAATATTGTGCTGAGGCACTCTTCTATAGCCTCATTGCTAATGTTATCACGAGGGATCAGCAGGATGGTGTCATCGCCGGCGACAGTGCCGGCTATCTCATACCGTCGTGCACGGTCAATCTTTATTGCCACCGCGGATGCGAACCCCGGCGGAGTATTTATGAGCAACAACCCTTTAGCCCAGGTCATTGCAGTTATAGCCTCCGTCTCAGGTCCGGGAAGCAGGTCAGACGCCTTGTCTCCACTGCCCGGCAGCATGTACCGGTATCCGCCCCTGCCGTCAAATCCCCTGCTGATCCCCATCTGCCTTAAGTCGCGGGAGAGTGTCGCCTGCGTACACTTCATCCCGTTGCCCTCCATGAGCATGAGCAGATCCTCCTGCGAGGTGATTGCATTCTCCCTCACCAGCTTTTCAATCAGAATCAGTCGTGATGCCCTTGCCATATTGTATATTTATTCATTACGAATGCAAATATATACATTTATTTTTAATTCGATTTTAATTATTAATATTTTTATGATCATCAGGTGGCCGGGGTATGGAGATTCAGCCTTTTAATCGTCAGGTGGCCGGGGTATGGAGATTCAGCCTTTTAATCGTCAGGTGGCCGGGGTATGGAGATTCAGCCTTTTAATCATCAGGTGGCCCGGGTACGGAAATTCATCCTTTTGATCATCAGGTGACCCTGGTACGGAAATTCATCCTTTTGATCGTCAGGTGCCCAGGGTATGGAGATTCAACCTTTTAATCATCAGGTGGCCCTGGTACGGAAATTCAGCCTTTTAATCGTCAGGTGGCCGGGGTATGGAGATTCAGCCTTTGTCAAGGCTCAGTTTGTTATGCACAAAAAAAATCCCCCGGCAGCCGGAGGATTTTCCTGATCCAGACTTTGCAGCCCTGAGGCCGACCGTCATTTCACTCCATAGCTCTCGGGCAAGCCGAGATCCTCCTTCAGTTTCTTGTTGTAGGCAGCGGCATCTTTGGCAGCAGCATCTACCTTGTAGTAATGGCGCTTGACATACTTATGCTGTGGCGTATCCATCATCTTGACTCCTGCCCACGCAACCAGACCTGATACAATCAGAGTTGTCCATTCCCAGGCAGGTACTGCTGACAAGTTTATGGATTCACCGGTAGGATTTTCATGCAGGAAAGGTTTCTTGAGTCCCATATCAATTAGAACAACGAAATAAGGCACCAGTGCCCCCAATCCGATTGCGGCGCCAGTGTTCTGAGCTTTCTGCCACGATCTGTAATCAGCATCGAAACTGTTAACGACCGACTGATTGCCAACCAGCTTTGCAAGCGACACATCCTCGATCTCCTGAACACCACCCTTGATGATCTTGAAATCGGCAATCTGCTCAGTGTTGGTGGTGGAGTTTGAAAAACCATAATAACCGTAGTATCCGGGGAACAGGGTGCTCGTGCCTGAGGTTGTGCTGACCGAGTTGGAAGAGTAAATCACATCCAGCTTCTTTGAGTTGAATTCTTCACGCTCTTTTGTCTTGCTTTCAAGAATCTTTTCCGCAGCCTGACCGTCATTTTTCACCAGCACGGTTGTTGTCTGACCGGCATTGACAGTTACCAGTTCACCAAAGATACTCACACCCTCTTTCATGATCTTCAGATAATGATTCCCGGCCGGGACAGAGTTGATAACCTTTATATCATCCCCCTGTTTGTTTTCATTAAGATAAACCGATGTGCCGGTGAATTCCGAGAATATATTCAGTGTACCTGTCCCTTTGGCGGATGTTGCAGGGCTCGGCTGAGCAGCTGTTGCAGTGGCTGGCTGAGCGGCTGCCCCTGAAGCTTCTACCAGAACGGTTGTGACTTCGCCTTTTACAATGTTTACTATGTTACCGTAAACTTTGACCTCATTCCTGTTTAAGGCTTTCAGATAATGTGTTCCCGGAGGCAGGGAGATTGCATCATAACTCGGATATTGAACCTCATCAACATATACAATCAGTGGCTCTTCAGAGAAGACCTTCAAAGTGCCGGAGGCAGTCTGTGCATTAAGGGATGACATACCCAGCAACACAAACATCAGAATACTTGCAACTTTTTTCATTTTTCAGGACGTTGTTAAATGATTATTGATCTGTTAGTCATTAAAATAATTTTCCTTATAGGTGTTAGTGTAATTATATCCGTGGATCTTTATCTTTCGTTTCTGTGCCTCAGCACCCAACGGGCCGTTTGTGTAGGCCACCATAGCCACAGGAGCTGTGGTGTAAGCCATTGTCAGCATGATATTATTACCGTTTTCGGGATTGACCCATGTATACAGTATAAATGCCTTTTTCTTCTTCAGCGCTTCAAGCATCCGGCCGTCATCTTCAGTGTAACCATCCTTGAATATCTTTTCCGCTGTGGCAGGTTCCCCATACTGTGCCACCAGGTCGTGGTACATGTTATTGAATTCGGCAAACGGAATCTCGTTCTTGTCAAGCTTCAGCTTTGATCCATCCATGTAGAGGGTGGGATAACCCACAAGGATCTGGAAAAGCTTTGCGTCCAGAAAACGGCACTCCACCAGGAAGAATGATTCGCCTGAAGGGAGAGCGTAGGAATAATAGTCCCCTCTTGGTCTGGCAACATTAACACATTTGGGTGTCATGATCTTATCAGCCTCCTCGTCGCGATGCATGCCAAAACTGAGTCCGGATGCCCCGCTCATGTCAGCCGGGATCTTTCCGGCAGTCTGACCGATGTCAATTGTTTGCTTTGGAACTTCCGGGGTTTTTGCTGCAGGTTCAGCTGCAGGCTGTGCCTTTGGCTTTGGGTCAGGCTGAGTTGCAGGTTGTACTGAGGCCTTAGCCTGTTGAGTAACAGGCGCCTGCACTACAGGTGCTTCAATAAGCACCGACGTGACCTCGCCCGCCTTGATTGTGACAATCTCACTGTAAACCCTGACCTCATCCTTATTAATTGTCTTGACATAATGTGTTCCGGGAACAAGGGAAATATTTTTATAGTCGGGATACTGCACCTGATCGACAAACACGATTACTGGCTCTTCTGCAAATACCTTGAGGGTTCCTGTGCTCTCCTGGCCTGACACCGCGGAGATACTGATGAATAATGACACAAAAAAGAGTACTGTGCTTCTCATAGCCTGGGGGATTACCGGTTGTTGTTAAATTCAGGGCACCTGATATTTACGGAATTGGGGTCAGTGTAATTGTGTAAACGGGGATCATATTCATTTGTTACGCGGATATTGACTAATAATCATTTTTTAAAGGTTAACATTCGATTCTCAGGTACCGGTAAGTCATGCGCCTATTCTTCCCGCCGGAATAATCACCGGAGAAATTTATATTTTTCAGCCAGCAGGTTCATTGTCTCTCTTATCCTTAGTTATTTACCTTATGGCGATTCATCCATCACCCGGAAGGCAACCGGGAAAATCATCCGCTAACCTCAGAGGATTAAGGAAAGTTGTATTTTTACAATCCAAACGGGAACGATGAAGGATGATATAAAAAAGGTTCTGCTGCTGGGCTCCGGCGCCCTGAAGATAGGCGAGGCAGGCGAATTTGACTACTCCGGATCACAGGCATTGAAGGCCCTGCGCGAAGAGGGGATATTCACTGTGCTCATCAATCCAAATATTGCCACCGTCCAGACCTCCGAGAAGATTGCCGATAAAATTTATTTCCTCCCCGTCACCCCGAATTTTGTGGAGCGTGTCATTGAGCGCGAGAAACCTGATGGCGTATTGCTTTCGTTCGGAGGACAGACGGCTCTCAATTGCGGTACGGCTCTCTTCCGCAGCGGAGTCTTTGAAAAGCACGGGGTGAAGGTGCTTGGCACCCCCGTGGAGGCCATTATGAACACCGAAGACCGGGAGCTGTTTGTCAGGAAGCTTGACGAGATCAGCGTCAAGACCCCCCGCAGCATGGCCGTAACGACTGTGGAGGACGCCCTGACGGCCTCCGGGAAACTGGGGTTCCCTATAATTATCCGCGCTGCATATACCCTCGGCGGACAGGGCAGCGGGTTCTGTTCTGACACCGGGGAGCTCAAGGCCCTTGCTGCCCGCGCCTTTTCCTACTCCGGACAGATTCTGGTGGAGGAGTCGCTGAAGGGCTGGAAGGAGGTTGAATATGAGGTGGTGCGCGACCGTTTCGACAACTGCATCACAGTGTGCAATATGGAGAACTTTGATCCGCTGGGGATACACACCGGCGAGAGCATAGTGGTGGCTCCCTCCCAGACTCTTACAAACAGTGAATATCATAAGCTCAGGGAGCTGTCGATAAAGATCATTCGTCATATAGGTATTATCGGTGAGTGTAATGTTCAGTATGCCCTCGATCCCAACTCAGAGGACTACCGTGTCATTGAGGTGAATGCCCGTCTCTCGCGTTCCAGCGCCCTGGCGTCGAAGGCGACAGGCTATCCCCTTGCCTTCGTGGCGGCCAAGCTTGCCCTGGGCTACGGGCTCCACCAGCTGAAGAACTCTGTCACAAAGACCACCACCGCATGCTTTGAGCCTGCGCTCGACTATATCGTCTGTAAGATACCCCGCTGGGACCTTAACAAGTTCCAGGGCGTTGCCCATGAGATTGGCAGCAGCATGAAGAGTGTGGGTGAGATCATGGCTATCGGGCGCACCTTCGAGGAGGCCATACAGAAGGGCCTCCGCATGATAGGCCAGGGCATGCACGGTTTCGTCAGTAACCGCAATCTCAGCTTCAGTGACATCGAGAAGGAGCTCTCAGACCCAACTGACATGCGTATCTTTTCAATCGCCGAAGCGCTGGAGAATGGAGTGGAGATTGACCGGATACATGAACTCACGCGGATCGACCGGTGGTTTCTGTACAAGCTCCAGAACATTGAAAACATAAGGAAGCATCTTGAGACCTTTGATTCTCTGGAGGGTCTCCCAGACAGGGAGCTTCTTCATGCCAAGATCAACGGTTTCAGCGATTTCCAGATTGCACGGCACGTTCTCAAGCCCGACAGCCGTGCCAGCAACGATGCCATGCTGAGAGTCCGCCTTCATCGCAAGAGCAGGGGCATCGTGCCTTATGTCAAGCAGATTGACACCCTCGCCGCCGAGTACCCTGCAGTGACCAACTATCTCTACATGACCTACAGCGGCATGGAGCACGACATATGGTACGAGAATGACAAGCGTTCAGTGATAGTGCTGGGTTCCGGAGCTTACCGTATTGGCTCCAGCGTGGAGTTCGACTGGTGTTCGGTCAATGCAATAAATACAATCAGGCGCGAGGGACTGCGCGGGGTGATGATAAATTACAATCCCGAGACCGTCAGCACCGACTATGACATGTGCGACAGGCTCTACTTCGATGAGCTCTCGTTTGAGCGTGTGATGGATATAATTGACCTGGAGACGCCGCGCGGGGTGATACTGTCGATGGGCGGACAGATACCCAATAACCTGGCGATGAGGCTTCACCGGCAGGGGGTGCCAATTTTAGGGACACCGCCGGAATCTATCGACAGGGCTGAGGACAGGCATAAGTTCTCTTCCATGTGCGACATGCTTGGTGTTGACCAGCCGCGCTGGAGGGAGCTGCTGAGCTTTGAGGAGATAGACCGTTTCATAGAGGACATCGGGTTCCCGGTGCTCATCCGTCCCTCCTATGTGCTATCGGGGGCAGCGATGAATGTGGTCTCCAACCGCAGTGAGCTGGTTCATTTCCTTGAGCTGGCGGCCAGTGTCTCGAAGGAGCACCCGGTGGTGGTATCGGAGTTCATTGAGTATGCCAAGGAGATAGAGATTGATGCAGTAGCCTCTTCCGGGGAGATTGTGGCATATGCCATCAGTGAGCATGTGGAGTATGCCGGAGTGCACTCGGGCGATGCAACCATTGTCTTTCCTCCGCAGAAGATCTACTTTGAGACGGTTCGCCGGATAAAGCGAATTACCCGCGAAATAGCCCGTGAGCTTAATATCTCCGGACCTTTTAACATACAGTTTCTTGCCCGCGATAACGACATCAAGGTCATTGAGTGCAACCTTCGCGCCAGCCGGAGCATGCCCTTCGTCTCCAAGGTGCTTAAGACCAACCTGATAGAGCTGGCCACGAAGGTGATGCTGGGTGTACACTGGGAGAAGCCACACAAGTCGGTCTTTGACCTCGACTATGTAGGTGTCAAGGCGTCGCAGTTCAGCTTCTCGCGCCTGGCAAAAGCTGACCCGGTACTGGGAGTGGATATGGCCTCGACCGGTGAGGTGGGATGTATCGGCGACAGTTTCTTTGAGGCGCTGTTGAAGGCGATGTATTCAGTGGGTTACCGTATGCCTGAGAAGGCTGTGCTGATCTCATCAGGCCCGGCCAAGGCCAAGGCCGATCTGCTTGAGGCTACGAGGCTGTTGCAGCGGCGCGGGTTAAAGCTCTACGCCACCCGTGGTACGCAGCAGTTCCTGGCTAACGCCGGGGTGGAGGCGGAGGTGGCGCACTGGCCAGATGAGGAGGCGACGCCCAACACAGTGGAGCTCATAAAGAAGAGGGTGGTGGATCTGGTCATCAACATTCCAAAGGATCTGTCGGCCACGGAGCTGAACAATGACTACCAGATACGGCGCAGTGCGGTTGATTATAATATCCCGCTCATCACCAACGCGCGGCTGGCATCGGCTTTCATCCATGCCTTCTGCAGCGTGCCGGAGAGTGAGATGGAGATTAAGGCGTGGGATGAATACTAAACAGGGTTAGGCAGTAGAGGGGCGAGCGTTAAGGAATGACCCGGTGGGTCATTCTGGCGAAGCAGCCAGTTTGCAGGGAGGGCGGCAATAGGCAGTAGTAGGAAGAATTAGAAATTAAGAGTTAAGAATTAAGAATTTAATAATCAAAATCTTAGACTGCAGGTTGAGGAGTGTAACGACGAACCGAACCGCCGGCTGGCGGTGAGCTCGGCGAAGCCAAATCCCGACCACGAAGTGCGTCGGGAACTGCAGGTTGAGGAGTGTAACGACGAAATCCCGACCACGAAGTGCGTCGGGACCCTCAGATTGAGGATCCGCCGAAAGGCGGAGACTTAATCCCGATAACGAAGTGTATCGGGACCTTTAGACTTTATGGACTTTGGACTTTAAAGACTTTCGACTTTAAATAAGACAAATGATAACAATACGAAAAGCCTCCCCCGATGATGCCGGGGCAATAATAAGATTCCAGCAGGCCATGGCCATGGAGACAGAGGGCCTCGAGCTGAAGACCGAGGTGATTACCCCGGGTGTGATGGCTGTCTTCCGTGATGAAAACAAAGGTGTTTACTATGTGGCAGAAGAGAACGGCTCGGTTGTGGCGTCACTGATGATCACCTTCGAGTGGAGCGACTGGCGTAACGCCAATATCTGGTGGTTTCAGTCGGTCTATGTGATACCTGAATACCGTCGCAAGGGAGTATTCAGGATGATGTATGACCATGTCAGGAAGGAGGGTATGGCTCAGGGTATTGCCGGGTTGCGCCTTTACGTGGAGTCGGAGAACCTCCGTGCGCAGAAGACCTACGAGGCGATGGGAATGAACGGGGCGCACTACAGGACGTTTGAGTGGATGGCGTGACAGGCAGTCGGCAGTTTGAGGCTCTGCCGCAGGCGGAGTCCCGCACACGGAGTGTCGGGGAGGAGACTCAATCCCGCACACGAAGTGTCGGGACGGCAGTCGGAAGTCATTGTAATTTGCTTATTTTATGGGCTTTAAAGATTGAGGACTGAGGACTGAAGACGGGGCAATAGGCAGCAGGCAATTGACAGTCGTTGCTAGCGCAAGTATATATTTGATTTACTACACGTTACCTACTGTGCTGGCGACGGTGGACTGCCGATTGAGGACTGTAGACTGAGGATTGATTACTGAGGAACCTGACTGACATTACGATTCTAAGATACAGATGTATTGGCTGATCATACCGGTTGCCGTGTATTCCGTTGGGATATTGATCCTCTGGCTGATTTTACGCCGTGTGCGGTATGACTCACTGTCATCTTCAGGATCTCTGCCACGGGTCGCGGTAGTGGTGGCAGCCCGTAACGAGGAAAAAATCATCACCCCCCTGCTCGGGAGTCTGTCGCAACAGGATTACCCCGCTGACCTGCTGGAAATCATCATAGTGAATGACAACTCCACCGACAGGACACCCATCGTTGTCAGCGAGTTCATTGAAATCCTGAAGAGGCAGAGTGCGCTGAAAATGCGGCTGATTTTCAATTCGTTCCCGGGGAAGAAGCGGGCAATTAGATATGGCATTGAAAAGGCAACTGGAGAACTGATACTGACAACTGACGCCGATTGTATCGTCGGTCCGGGGTGGGTCCGTGCTCATGCGGAGGCGTACAGAAACGGAGGTGAAACTCCTGCGGTGGCATTCCGAACGGAGAATGCCAGCACTCAAACAGCAGTTTTCGGGGCGGGGAGCGCAAGCGCTCAAGCGGAGGTGCATGGTTCATTTGGTGAGAACGCTTATGCCGGCGCAGGTGTGGCGGGGAGCGCTGACATGATCCTGGGGGAGGTTTACCATGGACCCGGGAAGGGATTTGTGTCGCTTTTTGGTATGTATGAGTTCTCGGCACTGCAGGCGATAACGGAGGCTGCCGTTACTGCAGGCCATCCGGTGATGTGCAATGCAGCGAACATGTCGTTCAGGAGGGATGCCTATCTCCGGCATGCCAGTGAGATGCGCGATGATCTGCCCTCGGGTGATGATATCTTCCTGATGCATGCCATCAAGCGTGCCGGGGGTACGATCGGGTATGCTGGCTGCAGGGCGGCGCCGGTGGAGACCGCGACTGCGGTCACGTCTGCGGCGCTGTTGCGTCAGCGCGCCCGCTGGGCATCCAAGGCATACTCGTACAGTGACGCTGCCACCCTGACTCTCGCCGCAGCCACGGCGGCGTGCAACGCCGCCGTCACCGCCGCCGCAGTGGCCTCAGTCATATCAGTAGTAAACCTCCCGCTGCTGACAGCCATGTACGGACTGCGTCTGGTGCCGGATTACCTGATCATCTCACGGAACATAAAAAAGAGGGGAGAGAAAATGCGCCTCCTGCCGTTTGCGATGGCAGAATTGATATATCCGTTCTACTTTATGACAGTGGCTGTTCTCAGTATATTCCCTGCATCACGGCAGTTCGGTAAAAGGTGACCCGAAGCCGAAAGTCTGGAAAGTCTGGAAAGTCCGTAAAGTCCATAAAGTCCATAAAGTCTAAAGTCTGAAGGTCCCGATACACTTCGTTATCGGGATTAAGTCTCCGCCTT
>JBGSLG010000042.1:0-2364 GCA_041740815.1 Bacteroidales bacterium | reverse complement strand
TTGTAGCCCGTGGTGTCAACCAGGGTGTCAATCTTGCTGACCTTGCCCGATACGGGCGAATGGATGTTGGCGGATACAAATCCTTTCGCTTGCGCGATGACCTGTCCGGCCTTCACTGCCGCTCCCTTCTCCACCGTCGGTATTGCCGGAGCGCCGATATGCTGCGAGACGGGAACAGTCACCTGCGGAGGCAGGGGAAGGACAACTATCGGCTTGTCGGCCGTCAGCTTGTTCTCAGGCGGATGGATCCCGCCTTTCGGGAATGTCTTGAACACGTTTATGGGAATTTATCAGTTTAGTCAATTGTCAGTTCGTTGCTGCTTCGGTCAGTTGGTGGCTGCTTTTGCAAGTTGTTTGCTGTTTCAATCAGTTTGTTGGTCACCTATCAGTTTGCTGTTTCTTCTGCCAGTTCGTTGCTGCTTCCATCATATGGCTGCTGCTTCTGCCAGTTTGTTGCTGCTTCCATCAGGTGGCTGCTGCTTCAGCAGGCTCCGCAGGCTTCTCCTCCTTCACCGGGAAACCGATCTCGAGGATGGCCCCCGTGGGACACTCAGGCACGCACTTGCGGCAGAGCTTGCACTTATACGAATCGATGAAGGCGAGATTGTCAACCATTGTGATGGCATCATAAGGACATATTTTGACGCACTTGCCACACCCTATGCACGCTACCCTGCATGCCTTGCGGGCAGGTCCGCCCTTGTCCTTGTTGACGCATGAGACATATATCTTACGGTCTTTTTTGTTGCGCTTGCGAAGCTCTATAATATTGCGCGGACAGGCTTTCACACAGGCGCCGCAGGCCACGCACTTGTCGTCGATTATCACCGGCAGCTCAGTCACAGGATCCATATACATTGCATCGAACTTGCACGCCACAACACAGTCGCCGCACCCGAGACACCCGTACTGGCAACCAGTAGTGCCACCGTAAAGCGAATGGGCTACACGGCAGCTGACGGCTCCGTCATAATAGGATGTGCGTGCGGCGTTATCAGGAGTGCCGTTGCACCGTACTACGGCAACCTTCGGCTCCACGGCCAGGGGCTGACGATCGAGGATGAGCGCAACTTTACTCATGGTTTCGGCACCTCCGACAGGGCAGTTAAGCCCCTCGAAGGAGGTCGATTTTACCAAAACCTCGGCAAAAGCACGGCAGCCGGTGTAACCGCATCCACCGCAGTTGGCGCCAGGGAGCGCCTCTGTTACAAGGTCGATGCGCGGATCCTCAACCACTTTGAACTTCTGCGCCACGAAATAGAGTATCACTGCTGATAGCAGTCCAAGTGCACTCAGCATGATGATAGTCAGCAAAACAATGGAACTCATCTGTCAGACCTTTATTTTGAATTCAAACTTCTCTCCAATTTTATCTCTCAATATCCACACGGCCAGGTAATAAAGACCGATGGCGGCGAATGATGCCAAAGCCGATATTAATTCTCCTGCCCCTGCGGCTGTTGTTATAACAAATGCCGTAATAAGTACCAGGAAGGGTATGATGTAACCTATCGCCAGTGCCCGGAAGCCCTGCGACTGCGTCATCACGACTGTCACCCGGTCACCCGGATTAAGGTCGGCATCACTCTTCACCGTGATGGTACGGGTTTCAGCACCCCCGGGTGAGCATACGGACTTCGCGTGGCAGCCGGAGCAGGCGCTGCCGGTAATGATCTCAACATCAGCAGTACCGTCGCCCATGGTCTTAAGAACTACTCCGTCATGTGTGATTGTCTCTCCCTTTGGCATCAATAGATTCTTGAAAGGGCAATTTTAAGGAATTACCGGGAATTAATAAAGGACTATGGTCATTATTTTGGATAGTCTGAAGGTCAGTCTGCAGTCCACAGTCTACAGTCCACAGTCAATAATTAATAATGGGTCACTAATTCGCAGACAATCAGACATATGATTAGCTGACAAAGGACTGCCAACTGAGGACTGAGGACTGCCGACTGTTTTCTGCTAGCTTATCTCACTCCACGAGTACTTCTTCCCGAACAGCTTGCGGAGGGTCGACTTGAGCACCTGGTTCTCCGGACGGGACAGCTCGGGGTCATCGCCGAGGATCTCTTCGGCACGCGAACGGGCGAGGTTGAGAATCTGCCCGTCCTTGCCCAGGTCGGCGATCTTCAGGTCAAAGGCCATGCCGCTCTGCTGCGTCCCCTCCAGATCGCCCGGGCCACGCATGCGCAGGTCGGTCTCCGCGATCTCAAAACCGTCAGTGGTGGCTATCATCGTGTTGATACGCTCCGAGGCCTCCGTGGAACGCTTGTGCGATGTCATCAGTATGCAGAACGACTGGTCGGCACCGCGGCCCACCCGCCCCCTTAACTGGTGCAGCTGCGAGAGGCCGAACCGCTC
>JBGSLG010000041.1:0-64944 GCA_041740815.1 Bacteroidales bacterium | reverse complement strand
CTTTAGGTCCTTCCCAAAATTAAGAATAAAATCGCATTTACGATTAGGAAATGACAGCTTTCTGTATCTTACAGGGGAAGGGCTTGCAGCTTGACTATCAGACTTACAGGCCTGCGGTGCTTAGATATTGCCCGGCTGATCCCTGCTTATATCTCCGGGATTGTTTATATTAGTGAAAGCCCTCAGGGTCTGCACCGTCCCCGGCAGGTCATAATATCTGATCTGAACCAATTTGTAAAAGTCTATGACAGCCGGGCTGCCACCGGATTCAAGATAGTTTTCCAGCTGTTTGTGGAGGCTGCGGCTGTAAATTGAGTGCAACGGCTCAGCAAATTGCCCGATCCGGGCTGCCAGTATCTCTGCCCGGTCTCTCAAAAAGTCCTCAGCCTGTGTCCTTATCAGATCCTGAGAGAGCCAGGGCATATCTCCTCCGAAAACAAACAGATAAGGTGAGGCGGAAACCTTCATTGCCGCTTCGATGCCTCCCAGGGGTCCAAGTCCAGGGAAATTGTCTGCAACGGCGCGGAAACCCGGAGGAAGAGGACTTCCTTCGGGCCAGCCTGCAATAATTATCTCGCTGAACAGTGGCCTCAGAAGAGCCGCGGTACGGCTGATGATTGGAATGCCGTCTATCTCGATCAGGGCTTTGTTGATGCCGCCGAAACGTGTTGCCCTGCCTCCTGCAAGCACGGCAGCCGATATCTCAGGATACAGCTTTTTCAGAATAACCCGCTTATCTGGCCGTTGTCGTCGATGTCAATCTTCTCGGCTGAGGGCACCGTTGGCAGCCCCGGCATGCGCATGATTGCACCTGCAATGGGGACAATGAACCCTGCTCCTGACGAGAGCTCCACCTTACGGATGCGTATAGTGAAATCCCTGGGCCTGTTGCGCCTTGTCTGGTCGTCGGAGAGCGACTTCTGGGTCTTGGCAATGCATACGGCAAGATTTCCCAGTCCCAGCTCAGTGATCTTCTTCAGCTGATCTTTGGCTTCCAGAGTGTATTCAACATTCCTGGCTCCGTACATGAGAGTAGTAATGGTCTCAATCTTTTTCTCAAGCGGCCATGAGAGATCATAGAGCGGAGTGAAACAGTCAGTGCAGGCTTCAGTAGCTTCGATGACTGCAGCGGCCAGCTCGGCAGCCCCTTTTCCCCCGTCAGCCCATGCGGTATTGACGGCAACCCTGACGTTGTGTTCTTCACAGTATTTTTTCAGAAGCTCTACCTCAGCATCAGTGTCGGAGCTGAAACGGTTGACGGCCACCACGGGCCGGAAACCGTAATAGTGCATGTTCTCGATGTGCTTGTCGAGGTTCTCGAATCCTTTGCCGAGGGCTTCAATATTCTCCTTGCCAAGCTCAGACAGCTTGACCCCGCCATGGTATTTAAGAGCCCTGATAGTGGCCACTATGACTACGGCATTGGTCTTGAGCTTGCCGACCTGCGACTTGATATTGAAGAATTTCTCAGCTCCGAGCTCGCTGGCAAAACCGGCTTCAGTGACAACATAATCACTGAGGGAAAGACCCATCTTTGTTGCAAGTATGGAGTTGGTTCCCTGTGCGATGTTTGCAAAGGGTCCGCCATGTATGATTGCAGGGGTGCCCTCGAGTGTCTGGACGAGGTTGGGCTTTAGCGCCTCCTTGAGCAGGGCGGCCATGGCTCCCTGCGCCTTGAGGTCGCGGGCAAAGACCGGCTTGCCTGCATAAGTGTAACCAATGAAAATATTGCCCAGACGGGTCTTCAGGTCACTGATGCCTGTGGCGAGACACAAGATTGCCATCACCTCGGAGGCTGCAGTAATATCAAAACCGGTCTCCCTGGGAATACCCTGGGTGGTTCCGCCCAGACCAATGACAATATCCCTGAGAGCACGGTCATTCATGTCCATTACCCTCTTCCATGAAATAGTACGCGGGTCAATGCCCAGATTGCCTTCACCAGCCTGTATATTGTTGTCAATCATTGCCGAGAGAAGATTATGAGCCTTCTCCACCGCTGAGAGATCTCCTGTAAAATGGAGGTTGATATCTTCCATCGGTATCACCTGCGAGAAACCGCCGCCGGCTGCACCGCCCTTGATACCGAATACCGGACCGAGGGATGGTTCGCGTAAAACGACTGTTGCTTTTTTTCCTAAAAGGTTAAGACCCTGAGCGAGCCCGATGGATGTTGTTGTCTTTCCCTCACCGGCGGGGGTGGGGGTGATGGCGGTAACAAGGATTAACTTCGCCCTTGCGACCTTCTTCTCATCAATGAGCGACAGTGGCATCTTGGCTTTGTACTTTCCGTAAAGCTCAAGATCATCCTCTGTAAGGCCAAGCTTTCCGGCAACCTCAATGATGGGCCTTATCACAGCGCTCTGGGCAATCTCAATGTCAGTCTTCATAGGTATTTAGATGTCTGGGATAAATTTAAGATTTAATTCATTTCAAAAAGAACAATTAACTATTGTGAAAGTTTAGTTCAACAAACGTGGATTTATAAAATTTCACGAAAGCCCTGCTGATTCTCCATACGGATTCGCCATGACTGAGGGTAGCCGTTGTTGACCCTGCTCCCGAGGTTCTTCACAAACCCCAGCGGAACGCCACGGTGACATACAAGTACCCGTCCTGCAGGCATATTTGCAGCAGGCAGCTGTTCAAGCCTCAGGAATGCCACAGCCTCATCTCGGGTAAGTTCATATTCAGGCCATGCGACACGCTTTTGCCGCACTGACATGGCCAGGTCATGAGCCGGCACAAGATCATTGTTCTTCATCTCCCCGATCATTGTGCCTGATTTTATCACCGTCACTCTTTCAGTAATATAATTAAATATATGAGGATCAGCTGCCAGTGCAATGATCCTGTTATCTGCCATGACAAGCCTCTCACGGTCAAAGGAGGCAAGTGACTCTGCCTTCTCAAATGCTGAAGCTGATGCCTTCAGCGTACCCCTTCGGCCATCACGGATAGCTCTGCCGGCGCCTGCCGGCTTTCTCAGGGCGGCAATGAAGAACCCCTCGCCCTTCACTTTTCCCGGGTGGAAGCCGTAGCCGGTGATTCCTTCATGGCTGATAGCGGTGATCCCACTCCCGTCAGGAATGTCTGCCGTCAGCGACTCAGCACCTGTGTTCTCCCTGATCCGGAAGATGTTCTCCTCATTTTCAGCGGGATTGAATGTACAGGTTGAGTAAATCAGTATTCCGCCGGCCTTCAGTGCAGGCCAGGCCTCCATAACAATCCTGCGCTGCCGTTCGCTGCATAGCCTGGCATTCTGGCCAGACCACTCCCTGACGGCACCCTCAGACCGGAACATACCCTCTCCTGAGCATGGTGCATCCGCTACGATCACATCGAAGAAACCTTCCATGGCGGCAAATCGGGCCGGGTCACTCTGGGTGACGATTGTATTTCCAATTCCCCATTTGGTGATGTTCTCCGCCAGCACAGCCGCCCTGGCCCTGATGACCTCGTTGGCAACGAGCAGGTTATCACCCGATGGAAGAGGGTGGCTGGCAGAAAGGCCGGCACCAACCAGCAGACCGTCACCCGATGGAAGAAGGGGACCGGCAGAAAGGCCGGCACCAACCTGGAGGCCGTCGCTGGCATGAAGACCGCCACCTGCAATCAGACCATGGCCCGCAAGAATAGCCGACAGATGTGTTGACTTACCTCCGGGAGCCCCGCACAGGTCAAGCACCCGCAGACCGGTCATCCCGGAGGTGAACTGGCGGAAGAGCTCACCTGTAAACATACTCGAAGACTCCTGCGGATAAAATACTCCTGCATGAAACAGAGGATCCAGTGTGAAGGGCCTCTTCCCGGGTAGATAATAACCATTCGGCTCCCATACCACCTTCTCATATCCTGAAACAGGATGCGGCCATTTGTGCGGATTGACCCTTACCGAGGCCCCCGATGGCTGACTCAGAGCCTCTTCAAGACCCTGCGCATCAATATAGGACTGTTCTCCTATCCGTTTCAGAAATTCCGCTGGAAACATCTTCTTTTCTCTGAGCGCAAAGATAGCCATTGGAACCGAACGGGTATAAAAGAATACCGTCCTGAGAACCAGGACGGTATTTGTAATAACCCCTAAAAACCTAAACTATCTTTTAATGCGATAATTGTGTGTGACTAAAACACTAAAAGACCGAAGTGTAAGGAATACACTAATTAGGTACCGGCAAATCTAAGGCCGATGCAATGCGCATTTGATGACATATCTCATGTTAAGACCTATTTAACATTTTTTAGGAGAATGGTCAGGAGATAAGCTCACGTCCTGAGTCTCTGAGCAATCCGAGCGACCATTTGATAATGACGGCTGAACTGATGAGGGCCGCTATTGCATCAACATAGGGAAGGCCCCATATCATTGCCACAATCAGTCCAATGATGGCAGCCACGCTTGTAACTGCATCAGCAAGGACATGAAGATAGGCTGCCCTGATATTATTGTCCCTCTCCTCATGGTCATGATGCAGAAGAAACGCACTCAGGATATTCACACCGAGGCCAATAAAGGCTATTAAAATTGCCTCCCTGTATTCTATGACGCGTGGATTGATGAATCGCCCGATGGCACCTGCAATGATCATACCCGCAAAGATCAGGAGTATGAGTCCGCTTGTATACCCTGAAAGGGTCAGTACCTTATCCTTGTTACCGGTGAATGAGGGGTTGGATGAAAGCCTCTGAACAAGTACGTATGCAGCCCAGCTGAGACCAATGGCAAGCACGTGCGATCCCATGTGGATGCCGTCTGCCAGCAGAGCCATGGAGCCCGTGAGCCACCCTGCAATGATCTCGATGACCATGGTGACCGCGGTGAGTATCACAACCCATCCGGTCCTCCTCCTGTTCCTTTCAATTTCTGCCACGTACAATAAACCGGGAGTCCGGCCTTTTGTTTATTTCGCAACCTTCATTTCCTTGCCGGTCACCCTGAAACGCGCTTCCAGGACCTGCCCTGGCGTCTCCCCGGCCACAGCTGTCGACCCAGGCTGACCTCCTCCAACGGCAACGGTGAACCAGCCCGGTTCAATTACCCTGGTATCCTTACTGTTGATCAGCGATAGTTGCTCAGCCTTAAGGGTGAACTCCAGCGTTCGGCTCTCTCCGGCATTCAGGCGGATGCGCTTAAAACCCTCAAGCTGCCGCAGAGGTCGTGGCGATGAGGCCTTCTCATCTGTCAGATATAACTGAACAACCTCATCTCCTGCCATGTCACCTGTATTTGTAACCGTTACCGTCACCTTCACATCACTACCAGTAGCCGTCTTCTCAGGAACAGCCAGGTCAGCATAGGCAAATGTTGTGTAGCTCAACCCATAGCCGAACGGATAGAGAGGCACCCCTGTGAAATACCTGTAGGTACGGTTGGCCATGTCATATTCATCGAATGGTGGCAGCTGGTCAACAGAGCTGTAGTATGTCACAGGCAGACGGCCAGCAGGATTATAATCGCCAAACAGTACGTCAGCCACGGCGCTGCCACCCTCCACCCCCGGATAACCGGCAAGGAGCACCGCTGCGGCATTCTCCTGAGCCTGCAGCGAGGCTACCGGACCTCCGTTCATCAGGATAACCACAACCGGTTTCCCCGTGTTTATCATGGCATTAAGGAGATCCTCCTGGTTCTTGGGCAGATTAAGGCTGGTACGGTCGCCGCCGCTGAAGCCGTCAATATCTATTCCCATCTCTTCGCCTTCCAGCCTCTGCGACAGACCCAGCACAAGCAGCACGATGTCCGCCCGGGAAGCTGTTGCCACCGACTCCTCAAGCAGATTCACCCGCGGAAGTGCCCATAGAAGTTCCATGTCGGCGTCACCTCCCCAATTTCTGTAAACTACTTCGATCCTCTTTTTTACTCCGGCCGTGAGATCTATCCCCTCCTCCCTGTGAAAAGCATGATGCTCGCCCCTGTAACGAATGAGAGTATCGCCCTCAACAATAACCAGATAGTCAGATGACCCCCATGCTCCGAGGGCATATCTGCCAGTGACAGGAGGATCAAGGTATGTTATCCATCGGATCCCGAAATCATTGACAGGCATCGATTGGTGGGGTGAGTTGTTCTCCCAGTAAAAATCAATTTTGTCGTCTCTTCTGGTGAATAGCGGATCACCCTTCATATCCCTGTTCCCAAAGTACTCTCCTATTGCTCCCTGTCTTCCGTCAGGAGTTGAGAGGAAACATGAAGGTATCACGACCAGGTTGTTTATTCCCGTTGCCAGGTCGCTTCCTTCGGCATATAATATTTCGGTGCATTCGCCGGCCTTCGCCCTGATGCCATCAAGTACGGTAACCGGATCTTTTGGAATGCCGTTATAGTTTCCCACCAGCGCCTCCCAGTTAGCCGCATTCGGACCTACCACTGCTATACTCTTTATTCCCTTGCCAAGAGGAAGTAATCCGGCCTCATTCTTCAGGAGTACGATCGATTTGCAGGCAGCTTTCCTGGCCAACGACCTGTTGTAGTCAGAACAGTTTGCCTGGTAAGGTATCTGTGCATAATCAACTATGCTGTCCGGATCGAACATGCCCAGCCTGAAGCGCGCCATCATCACCCTCTTCACTGCCCTGTCAATATCTGCTTCTGTGATCAGTCCACGCCTGTAAGACTCCATCAGGTGCCTGTAGTCGACGCCGCACTCAAGGTCAGTGCCTGCCTTGAGTGCCTGTGCTGCCGCTTCGGCAGCATCAGTTGCATAACCCTGGAATTTATAAAAGTCCGAGACGGCCCAGCAGTCGGAGACAATGTAACCGTCAAACCCCCACTCATTTCTTAGTATCCCGTAGAGTTCATCGCTGGCGCATGCCGGATGGCCCCGAAACTGGTTGTAGGCTCCCATTACTGAATAAACGCCTCCTTCCTTAACCAGGGTACGAAATGCCGGAAGGTAAGTCTCACGCAGGTCACGCTCACTGATTACTGCATTGAACTCATGCCTGAGAGGTTCGGGACCTGAATGTACTGCATAATGCTTTGCCGTAGCCACTGTCTTGAGATACTTAGGATCAGACCCCTGCATCCCCTGAACAAAACGAAGCCCCATGCGGCCGGTGAGATACGGATCCTCACCGTATGTCTCATGGCCCCTGCCCCAGCGCGGATCACGGAATATGTTAATGTTAGGCGACCAGAAGGTAAGACCGTGATAGATACCCGGCTCACCCCTCCGTAAAAACTCATGATACTTGGCCCTGGCCTCGTCGGAGATGGCATTGGCCACATCAAGCATCAGATCCTCATCCCAGCTGTTGGCAATGGTTATCGACTGCGGAAAGACGGTGGCATAACCTGCGCGGGCAACCCCGTGCAACGCCTCATTCCACCAGTTGTACTCCGGAACACCCAGACGCGGAATGGACGGTGCGGTATACAACAGCTGTGCGGCCTTCTCCTCGAGGGTCATTCGGCCTACGAGGTCATTCACCCGCTCCTCAAACGGAAGATCGGTTTTCAGGTATGCCGGACTCTGAGCCGACAGGGCAAAAAGGATCCCAAATATGAGAAACTGTGATGCGATTACTTTTTTCATTAGTCAGGATATCTGTTTTCAGCAGGATAAAGTTAGGATTTATTACCTTTGGAAAGAGCCTGAATTGAACATCGTAATTCAAAAAGATATATCATGAACAGCAACAGAAGAGACTTTGTCAGGAAAAGCCTGCTCGCTTCAGCCGGAATAGCAGGGGTGGGACCCATTGTTTCAGCCTATGGCATGCCATACCGGCAAGTCAGCCCGTCTGACACCGTCAGAGTGGCCCTGATCGGGGGCCGTAACATGGGATGGTCAAACCTTGAGACATTCCTTAAGTTCCCGCAGGTAAAATGCGTATCAATCTGTGACATTGATGATGAGTGGCTGAACAAGAGAGCCTCTGACGTTGAGAAGATCGCAGGTAAAAAGCCCCCGCAGCTTGTGAAGGACTGGCGGAGGGTAATGGAAAACCGCGATGTTGATGCCGTGATTGTGGCTACCCCCGACCACTGGCACTGTCTCCAGGCTATTGCGGCAATGGAGGCCGGGAAGGATGTCTATTGCGAAAAACCGCTTGCCAACTCCATCGCCGAGTGTGACGTCATGGTCAGGGCAGCAAGGAAACATGACCGGGTGGTACAGACCGGACAGTGGCAGCGCAGCGATCCCCACTGGCAGGATGCGGTTGCATTTATTCACTCAGGCAAGCTTGGCCGTATCAGAACAGTAAAGGTGTGGGCATATATGATCTGGAAGAAGACCCTTCCCGTTCAGCCCGACGGCCCTGTGCCGCCCGGAGTGGACTACGAGATGTGGCTCGGCCCGGCCCGGCACAGAACCTTCAACCCAAACCGTTTTCACTATAACTTCAGGTACTTCTGGGATTATGCCGGAGGACTGATGTCGGACTGGGGTGTACACCTCCTTGACTATGCACTGCTGGGCATGAAAGCCGACCTGCCCAAAGCGGTTTATACAGCAGGTGGCAAATTTGCCTACCCCACCGATGCAATGGAGACGCCTGACACACTGCTGGCCTCGTATGTCTATGACGATTTCACAATAAGCTGGGATCATGCCTGCGGTATCAAGGACGGACCTTACGGACGGGAACACGGACTGGCTTTTCTCGGTGAGAACGGCACACTGGTGCTTGACCGCAACGGATGGGAGGTGATCCCTGAGGTTGATTCGGCACCCCGCATGGAACCCGTACCCCTTCAGACAAAGTCGGAGACCGTGGAAGGACAGGCTGTCGCAGGCGGAGGACTTGCTGCCCATGTGGCTAACTTCCTCGATTGCATGACAACCCGCAAGCTGCCGAATGCTGATGTGGCTATCGGAGCGCAGGTGGCCAAGATGACCCACCTGGCAAATGTATCATGCAGGCTGGGCAAGCCGCTGGCATGGGATAACACCGCCGGCAAATTCCGAGAGGATGAAGCCAATGAGCTGATAAGACCATATTACAATGCCCCCTGGAAATTCCCTGAGTACTAACCTAACTGCATATTGAAATGAAATCGAAATTGATTCTTTTATCTCTGTCAGCCATAATGATATTTGCCGGATGCACCAAGAGCGACTGGCAGAAGCTGTTCAACGGCAATGACTTCACCGGATTTGTTCAGATGGGCGGAGAGGCAAAATATTTTGTTGAGGATGGTGTGATGGTCGGTATATCAACCCCCGGCACCCCAAACAGCTTTATGTGCACCACAGTGGAATACTCCGACTTTATCCTCGAGTTTGATGTCAAGGTTGACACCCTTCTCAACTCCGGCGTCCAGATCAGAAGCCACAGCTCTGATAATGACGGCAAGGTGCTTGTATACGGGTACCAGATCGAGATAGACCCAACAGACAGAGGATGGAGCGGCGGGATCTATGATGAGGCAAGGCGGGGATGGCTCTACCCTGTCACCCCCAACAACCAGGCTGCCGTGAAGTCGTTTGACAGGTACGGCTGGAACAGCTACCATGTGGAAGCCATCGGTAACCGTATCAGAACATGGATAAACGGTATTCCTGTTGCCGACCTGGTTGATGACGCCGATGCTTCGGGCTTAATCGGATTCCAGGTGCACGCCGTGAAGGATGAACTGGCCGGTACCCGTGTGATGTGGAAGAATATAAGGATAGTCACGGTGAATCTCGAAAAATACATGAACACCGACACAGCTGTCATCTATCAGGCAAACTTTATTCCGAACACCCTGACTGACAGAGAGGTGAGCGACGGATGGAAGCTGTTGTTTGACGGATCCACCTCAGCAGGCTGGAGAGGAGCTCATAAGGATGCCTTTCCCGAGGCAGGATGGGTCATTGAAGACGGATGCCTGAAGGTCCTTGCTTCGGGAGGAGCTGAATCAAAGGGAGGCGGAGATATTGTCACCGTTGACCAATATGGGAACTTCGACCTGTTCTTCGAATTTATGATAACTGAAGGTGCTAACAGCGGAGTGAAATATTTCGTGACTGAAAATTATGCTACCTCAGGCTCTGCTATTGGTCTTGAATACCAGGTCCTTGACGACCTGCGCCATCCCGATGCAAAGATGGGCCGCGACGGCAACAGGACTGTCGCTTCACTCTACGATCTCATTCCGGCGGCCAACAAGCGGTTCAACGGGGTAGGACAATGGAATGCAGCGCATATAGTATCCCTTAACGGGCATGTTGAGCATTGGCTCAATGGCTTCAAGGTGCTCGAATATGAAAGAGGCAGCGAGGCATACCGCCAGCTGGTCCTGGAGAGCAAGTATAAGGATTTCGCTGCCTTCGGCGAGGCAGAGAAGGGCCACATACTACTTCAGGATCACGGGAATGAGGTCTGGTTCCGATCTATTAAGATCCGGAACTCTGACGCTCTGCTAAGGCAATAGGCAGTAGAGGGCCGAGGGTTAATAAATTGACCGGTGGGCAATTTTAGCAAAGGAGCCAGTTTGCAGGGCAGGCAATCGTGCAGTCCTCATTCGGCAGTCATTTCAGTCAATAGGCAATAGTCCAGATGACAAGTCGGCAATCGGCAGTCCTCAGTCGGCAATCAGTTGATAACCAATTGACTGAAGACTGTGGACTGAAGACTGTGGACTCTTACAAAAAGCTACCTGACGCTAAATCGAAAGGTGGTACTCGACAGAAAGGGCTCCGCGGGTGTAAGCACGACTGACGGGAATGATGCCTGGTTGGGACTGTCGGGAAAGTGCTGCGTCTCAAGACAGAACCCGGAGCGGTAGTTGTAAACCTTGCCACCGTGACCTGTCTGTGTGCCGTCAAGGAAGTTGCCGGTGTAAAGCTGTACGCCCGGCTGATCTGTGATGACTTCCAACAGCCTGCCTGTTGAGGGATCATAGACCTCAGCATCAACCGGCTCAACGTTGTCAAGCACGTAATTGTGGTCATAGCCGCCGCCAAGGACCAACTGGTCATAATCCTCACCTATCCTCTCACCTATCAGATAAGGTGTCCGGAAGTCAAGCGGTGTGCCCTCCACAGGCCTGATCTCGCCGGTAGGAATGAGAGTCGAATCGACCGGCGTAAAGGCGGAAGCCCTGATCAGAGCCTCATGATCAAGTATGTCACCCACACCAGCTCCGTGCAAGTTGAAGTATGCATGGTTGGTGATGTTAATGACCGTATTCCTGTCGGTGGTGACCTTGTAATCCATTATTATCTCATTGTCGTCAGTCCAGGTATAAACCACCTCTGCAACCACGTTGCCCGGGAAGCCCTCTTCCATGTCGGGTTTACTGTATGTGAATTTCACAGCCGGAAAATCAGTTCCCTTCAGCACCTCGGCAGCCCAGACGCGACTGTGCCAGCCGGTGGGTCCGCCATGGAGAGCATTTGGTGCATTGTTAATGGCAAGGGTGTAATCGACGCTGTCAAGGGTGAACCTGCCCCTGGCTATACGGTTTGCATACTGGCCCACAACCTTTCCGAAGTATAAATCGCCCTTTGAATAACCTTCAAAGCTGTCATATCCCAGTGTGACATTATCACGTTTGCCGTCGCGGTCGGGAACGCTGATCTCAACAATCACCGCCCCGTAGTTTGACAGTTTAATGAAATCACCGTCTTTATTTGTGAGTGTGTAAAGGAAGACATCCTTCCCTTCAAATGAGCCAAAGCTTTCTGCAGTAATCATCTCTCTGGGTTTATTGTTTCCGCACGAGCCCATGATAATCATTACAACTGCCAGTGCAGGGATTAAAATTAATCGTTGCTTTTTCATTGTATTTTGTATAAAATGTATTGTCAAATATACGATTTCTGCTTGCCGGTAAGAGATCCGGCCATAAAGTTTTATTCTCGAAGACGTGATAGGTAGGATTAAGAATCATCTTCCCCCCGTCAGTGTGTAGCAGAGACTGCAGTACATTCACAGTCTGTGCAATGTTAGCCATCTTTATCCTCTCACATTTCTCGTTGCCCTTGAAGTTTATAGTGATTTCTTTTTTTGAAGATATCTGATCTAATTTATTACTGTATGGGGCAGCCAAACCCTCATCTCTGCCTTTCCCCTGTTGTTCCAGAGGTGATATGGGATAAGGGTCAGCGCCACCGGCTCACCCGGGGCGACAGTTCCGTCTGACGCAGATACAGCCCTGTAACCGGTTGTTGTTATCAGCTCGGTACCGTTCAGCAGGTCCTGATGGAACCCGGTGGTGAAGACCGGATTCTCAGCAATTAATACGTCAAGGACCTTCCCTGCCGGATTATCAGGCCCTTCAGCACAGAACATCAAGGGTCCGCGCTGGATTGCATATCTGCACGCATCCTCTTTTACCTTTTCATCTGCAGCAACGGTCCTCACGGGCATCGGAAGATAAAGCTCAACCCTGTCTCCCTTTTTCCATTTCCTGTTGATTGTAACATACCCGTCGGTAAGTGTGGCTTCCGGCACCTCTCCGTTCACCAGAAGCGAGTATTCCTCCTTAAAAGTTTTGGTAAATGCATACAGTCCTCCGGGCATGGCTTCATTGCGTGCCCATCCCGGAATACGGATATGAAGGGCAAAGGTTTTCTCTTTCTCAGGACTGACAGTCATGGTCACTTTGCCGTCCCAGGGGTACAGTGTCTCCTGCGTAACAGTCACAACATTTTTGCCAAAACTTACTTCAGCCTCATTTGATGCGAAGAGGTTCACAAACAGATCATCGTCGGTGACTGAATATATATAACCGGGAATTGCCGGTATGAACCTGCAGACATTTGAGGGGCAGCAGGCACATCCAAACCAGGGTGACCTCTCATGCCGTCCGTCAGACTCCAGGGGGTTCGGATAAAAGAACCTGTCGCCTGAAAGGCTGACACCGGAGAGGGCTCCGTTGTAAAGAGTCTTTTCAAGGATATCAAAGTATTTGCCCTCCCCGTGCATGGAGAACATCCTGTGATTGAAAAAGATACTGCCAATTGAAGCGCATGTCTCACAGTAGGCGGTCATGTTCGGCAGGCGGTACGGCTCTGCGAATCCCTCGTTGCCTCCGCTGGCGCCTATACCTCCGGTGATGTACATCTTCCTGTGCACGAGGTCCTCCCATATCTTCGTTATTGCGCTGACATATGCTTCATCGCCAAGGATGGAAGCCACATCAGCCATGCCCGAGTACATATAGGTGGCTCTGACTGAATGGCCTACCGCCTCGGTCTGGTCTACCACTTTTATGTGGCTCTGTGCATATTCATCACCGTCATCGCGGGTACCGCGGGCATCAAGGAAAAATTTTGCCAGATCAAGATACCTTCTCTCGCCTGTTGTCCTGTAGAGCTTTACCAGTCCCATCTCTATCACCTGGTGTCCCGGGTAGCTCACAAATGCATCCCACCCGAAATCCTTATCTACAAGGTCAGCAGATTTCAGGGAGATGTCAAGGAGATCCCTCTTCCCTGTTGCCTGGTACCATGCAACGGCAGCCTCATACATGTGTCCGAGGTTGTACAGCTCATGACTGAGGATGTTTGTCTTTTCCCATCTCTTCCCTTCAGCCCACTCGTGAAGCTTGCCGTAACCCATCTCCGCAATGGTGCGGTTGGTATAGAGGTATCCGTCATCCTCCTGTGCAAGGCCGATCTTCCATATAAGGGAATCAACATAAGCTTCAAGTTCCGGGTCAGGATATGTCTGCAGTGAGTAGGCAGCTCCTTCTATGATCTTGGTAACATCTGAGTCGTCAAACGGAAATATGGTCTGGAAGGCCCCGGTGTCAAGGCCTCCTGCAATCTCGAAGTTCCTGACCCGCCCGGTTGACTCGCAATATCCGAAGGCGATTGGTATAGTCACTTCATGGTTCTTTTTTATGCGTGGCGCCCAGAAGTTGTCGGTCATCTTCACCGATGTGAAAGGGACAGGCCTGATGGGATAGTTCCCGTCATCGCCGGTGCCTGCGCATGATGTCATGAAAAGCAAAACAAGTGCTGCTACAGTTGTAATATCAACCCCCTTTTTCACATTCTGCTATTTTCCCGATTTAATCCAAACAGTCATCTCACCCTTGCCCCTGTTGGCCCATGAGTAATATGGAACCGCCTTTACCTTCTTTTCCTCCCCGGAGGGGGATTTCGCCTTGAAGGTCAGTGTGCCCACTCCACCAAGAAGGTCAGGTTCGAAGGTGAATTCCACTTTTGTATTATGGTCAACGGTGAGGTCACGCACCGGACCGTTATCAGCCTCCTCCAGGCAGTAGACAATCGGCCCCACTCCCACAGCCACTCTTCCCCTGTCAGCCTCGACCTCATCCCTGGCCACAATGAAGCGTGGCTCCATCGGCAGAGTAATTTCAATAACGTCTCCCCTGTTCCAGTTTCTTTCAATGACTGCAAAACCGCTTTCGGTTTTCACCTGTGATCTCTTGCCGTTGACTTTTATCCGCATCCTTTTATCAGGGCTGGTGATGTATCTGTAAAGGCCTCCGGCGAAGGGTGCCTTGCCGGTCCAGGACGGGATGCGTATCCCAAGGCTGAGGAGGCTACCGTCAGTGTCAGGGTCAACACTGATTTTGACAGCGCCGCTCCACGGATAGTCCGTCTCCTGCTTTATTACCACTTCTCCACCGATAGTTGACAGTCTGGCTACCGAGCTGATGAAGAGGTTCACGTTCACTCCCTCGTCGGTAAGTGACCACACATACTGCTTGAGCGTGGGCATGAAGCGCGCGACGTTGACCGGGCAGCATGAGCATTCGAACCAGCCAGCCCGCTCAAAGCTTCCGTCTGATTCCAGGGGATTTGGATAAAAGAATTGACACCCGTCACTCCCAATCCCTGAGATCAGTCCGTTATAAAGAGTGCGTTCCAGTACATCAAGATATTTCGCATCACCTGTCGCCCTGTAAAGACGGTGGTTCCAGAAAATATTTGCCACCGAGGCGCATGTCTCCGTATAGGCTGTCATATTGGGGAGCTCATAAGGCTCACCGAATGCCTCGCCATGCTCTTTTGAGCCGATGCCACCGGTGATGTAAATCTTGCCCTGAACGACATCTTCCCATAGCCTTTGCGATGCTTTAAGATAGCGGTTATAGCCGGTCTCTTCAGAGAGATCAGCCAGGGCGGTATACATATAGCCTCCCCTTACGGCATGGCCGACAGCCTCTGACTGTTCAAGAACAGGCTTATGCATCTGCAGGTAGACCGAGTCATTGTAAACTTCAAACCTGCTTCCCAAAGGATGGTGTACATACTCACCGGGCCTGCCCCGCACATCGAGGAAGAACTGTGCCAGCTCAAGCCATTTGCTCTCACCGGTAAGCCGGTAGAGCTTGATCAGACCTATCTCAATCTCCTGGTGCCCCGGAGCTATCTCTCTCCTGTCCCATCCGAATTCATTATAAACAAGCTCAGCATTCTTTAGCGCAACGTTTATGAAGGTATAAGAGCCGGTCGCCAGGTGGTGGGCAATGGCAGCCTCATACATGTGTCCCGCGTTGTACAATTCATGACTGACACGCTCGTCAATCCATCTCTCCCTGCCTGCACCGGGGGCCATGTTGACCGAATCAATTGTCCTGGTTGTATAGAGGTAACCGTCTTCCTCCTGTGCGGCTGCAATGATAGTCACCAGGCTGTCGACATACCTTCGCAGCTCCGGGTCAGGAGTCTCCATGAGAGAATAGCATGCACCTTCAATAATTTTGAAGACATCCGAATCATTATACCGTGCGCCGGTATGGCTTCCTTTTTTTAATCCTCCGGCAATGGCGAAATTGTCAATGCGTCCTGTCTGCTCGCACTGCCTGAAGACATACGGAATCGTTTCAACCCTGTTGAGTTCAATCCTGGGCGACCAGAAGCTGTCCCTGATAAGAACCTCCCCCGGTGCGGGTGTTGCCAGCCATCGTATGATCTCCTCCTCCTGAACCGTTCTGCAGGAAATGGCACACATAGCAATTAAGACAGATATCAGATACTTGTTTTTCAACCTCTTACCTCTTTTCTGATGAGTTTAAGCCGCTTCATTACATCATTGGCACCGCGGCCAAAATAATCATGCAGCACCCGGTACTCAGCAAATAGCTTTACATAAGCCTGCACATTGCCGGCTACCGGTTTGTATGTGTAATCCTTGACTTTTGCCATAACCCGTGCAGCTTCCTGAATTGTATCGAAGCCTCCGTCAGCCTTGCCGGCAGCAACCGCTCCGAACATGGCAGAGCCGAGAGCCGGCGCCTGGGGCGAACCGGAGATCTTTATCTCCCTTCCAATTACATCGGCATATATCTGCATCACAAAAGAATTTTTCTCAGCTATGCCTCCGGCTGCATAGAACTCATCAACAGGCACGCCATAATCTTCAAATGTATCAATTATCATCCTCGTTCCGTATGCAGTGGCTTCAATTAGTGCGCGGTAGATCTCCTCCGGTCTGGTGGCCAGTGACATGCCCACGATCATTCCGGTGAGATCAACATCAACAAGCACTGACCTGTTCCCGTTCCACCAGTCGAGTGCTACCAGTCCGCTCTCACCCGGCTTCAACCGCGAGGCCTTCTCCGTCAGGAGGGCGTGGAGGTCTATGCCCCTTGAATCCGCCTCAGCCTTGTACTCAGCGGGGGTACAGTTCTCAACGAACCATTGAAAGTGATCGCCAACGCAGCTCTGCCCGGCTTCATATCCGAAGAACCCTTCTATGATGCCGTCTTCCACCACACCGCACATACCGGGGACCTCCTTCTCCGTTTCACCCAGCAGCATGTGGCACGTTGATGTGCCAATGATGGCAAGCATTTTCCCCGGAGAGGTTATACCCACTGCAGGAATGGAGACATGTGCGTCGACATTGGCCGCTGCAACAGCTGTGCCCTCTTTCAGACCGGTCAGAAGCGCCGCTGCAGCAGTGATGACCCCTGCCTTTGTTCCCACAGGTATCAGGTTTCGCGAAAGCTTTTCATCAACCAGCCTCTCCATCTTCGGGTGAAGAGCCTTGAAGAATTCATTGGATGGATATCCCTCGTGCTTATGCCATATGGCTTTGTAACCGGCAGTACATGTATTGCGGCTCTCCGTGCCTGTCAGCTGCCACACCACCCAGTCGGTGGCTTCAATGAAACGCGCAGCAGCATCATAGAGGCCGGGGTCCTCATTAACCGTCTGCCAGATCTTCGGTATCATCCACTCTGAGGATATCTTACCTCCATAGCGCTTCAGAAACTTCTCTCCCTTCTCTTCAGCTATTGCGTTCAGCTGGTTAGCTTCATCCTGGGCAGCATGGTGCTTCCATAGCTTGATCCAGGCATTGGGACTGCCTTTAAACTCATCCAGAAAACAGAGGGGAGTGCCGTCAGCCTTCACCGGCAGCATTGTGCAGGCCGTAAAGTCGATACCTACGCCTGCTATCTGATCAGGTGTCACCGAAGCCATCTTCATCACTGCCGGAATAGTAATACGGAAAACATCAAGGTAATCGCGCGGATGCTGCAATGCCCAGTCCACCCCCAGTGGTGTTCCGTCAGGCAGCTTATCGTCCATCACTCCGTGTGCATAATCATGAATGGCCACTGCCACTTCTTCGCCGGTGGTGGTGTCAACAAGAACTGCTCTTCCTGAAAGAGTGCCGAAATCTACACCAATTGAATAACTGTGCATCTCAATGATATTAGGTGTTTATTTTTTTTGCCCATAGTAGGCGCTGTTGCCATGCTTGCGGAGGTAATGCCTGTCAAGAAGGTGCCGGTCAATCTCCTCCGGTGAGGCGATGCTGACCGAAAGAGCTGCCATGCGTGCCACCTCCTCCAGGATTACGGCGATGTGCACTGCCATGGCAGGTGTTACGCCCCAGGTGAACGGAGCGTGCGATTTGACAAGCACGGCAGGCATAGTAAGCGGATCCCTGCCTGCGAGTGCCTCGTTTATCAACAGTCCGGTATTGTACTCATAGTCTTTCTCTGTCTCCTCCGCCGTCAGCCTCCTGGTCACCGGCACCGGGCCGTAGAAATAGTCGGCATGCGTCGTTCCCAGGCATGGTATCGCCCTGCCGGCCTGGGCCCAGGCGGTGGCATAAGTGGAGTGGGTATGCACCATACCGCCTATCCCCGGAAAGGCTTTGTACAGAGCCAGATGAGTCGGTGTGTCAGTTGAGGGGCGCAATGTTCCTTCAATAACGCT
Source organism: Bacteroidales bacterium (assembly GCA_041740815.1). Taxonomy (GTDB): domain Bacteria; phylum Bacteroidota; class Bacteroidia; order Bacteroidales; family VadinHA17; genus SR-FBR-E99. The sequence goes on along the minus strand of JBGSLG010000041.1, from coordinate 46,861 downwards.
ACCGCTGAGATCGGTGACAACCATATCACTGGCCGTCATCTCACTGTATGATACCCCGGAGGGTTTGATTACCATAAGACCCGAGGCTCTGTCAAATCCGCTTACATTGCCGAAGGTCATTATTACGAGGCCGTGCCTTACTATGTCAAGGTTTGCCCTGAAGACATCTTCCTTAAGCTGTTCAAGCATGATATAACTATTTTAAACGTTACTCTAACCATAATGCTCTCTTAATCAAATGACGGCCAGATTGAAAAAGAAGCCGTTCCTGGCCAGCTCCCTGTACTTTGATTCGTTGAACCTGTAGTACCAGGCTCCCTTCTTGGATGTTACCTTTTCCTTTTCTTCCTGCTTTTCAAGCAGCTCCATCGAAAGAATCTTCTTTCTGAAATTACGCTTGTCTATGGATCTTTGATGGATAGCCTCATACAGGTTCTGAAGCTGCACAAGGGTAAACTTCTCCGGAAGCAGTTCAAAGCCCACCGGTCTTACCTTTACTGTCTCCACCAGCTCGCCGAGAGCCCTGTCAACCATTTTTCGATGGTCAAAGATCAGATCAGGGAGGTTCGATAATGATCTCCAGTGAGCCCCGCTTTTCCTTCGTACCTCGGGGTCCAGTTCATGTATCCCGATAAGTGCGGAATAGGCGGTTGAGATCACCCTGGCACCCGGATCACGCTCGGTCTCCCCATAGGTATAGAGCTGCTCCATATACACGTCTGACAGACCTGTCAGGGTATGCAGCACCCGACTGGCGGCATCGTCAAGGCTCTCCTTCTCCTGTAAGAATCCACCTGCCAGTGACCACTGTCCCAGAGCTGGCTCAAAGCTCCTCTTAATCAGGAGAAGTTTGAGCTCCTTCTCGGCAATGTCATATCCGAAGATGATACAGTCTACTGCGTTAAAGTACCTTGGATATTTCGAATAGATCTCCAGCATATTTTTCCAATCAACTATACAAGGCCGTTCTTCATGTGGTAATAAAGGTCATTCCACCTCAGTTCTTTCTTGAACTGGTCTATTTCGCATTTTCCGTCTATCAGTACGAACTCCGTACCGGTCATGGCGGCGAAGTCGGCCAGATGTTCAGCCGTCAGAGCCTGGCTGAAGGAGGTATGATGTGCCCCACCGGCATAGATCCATGCTGTTGCTGCTGTTCTGAGATCAGGATCGGGTTTCCACAGGACACTCGCTACCGGCAGTTTGGGCATCGGGGGACATTCAATCACCTTCATTGTACTAACTATGAGCCTGAAGCGGTCACCCATCTCAACCATGGAGGCTGCTATTGCCCTCCCCAGGCTGGCCCTGAAGACCAGGCGTGCCGGGTCTGCCTTCCCTCCTATCCCGAGAGGATGAACCTCAAGTGCGGGCTTGCCCGCGGCAATCGAAGGACATACCTCCAGCATGTGTGCACCAAGGACAGCCATATTTTTCGGATCAAGATGGTAGGTGTAGTCCTCCATGAATGAGGTTCCTCCCTTCAGTCCCGTGGCCATGACCTTCATCGAGTGCACCAGTGCCGCCGTCTTCCAGTCGCCCTCGGCGCCAAAGCCGTAACCGTCAGCCATCAACCTCTGTACAGCAAGGCCGGGCAGTTGAACAAGCCCGTGAAGATCTTCAAAGTTGGTGGTGAATGCTTTAAAACCACCCTTCTCAAGGAAGGCGCGCATGCCGGCTTCTATCCGTGCTGCCTCCTTTATGGCAGGCGCTGTGAGAACCTTTACCGGGGCGTTGTATTCATCGGCATACTGTTTGACAAGTGCACTGATCTGCTTATCGGATACCTTGTTGACTGCATCAACCAGGTCACCCACACCGTAACCGTGGACCTGGTAATCGAGACTGAGCTGCGCTGAGACCTTATTGCCTTCTGTCACCGCAACGTCACGCATGTTGTCTCCGAAGCGGGCAACTTTCAGCGAGCGGGCATCCAGAGCCGCCATGGCAGCACGTGACCATGCCCCAATGGCACTTAGCACCTCCTTGTCCTGCCAGTGTCCAACCACTACCTTACGCTCAATCCTGAGCCGCGAGCAGATGTATCCAAACTCACGGTCGCCATGTGCCGATTGGTTGAGGTTCATGAAATCCATGTCGATCTCTGACCACGGTATGTCACGGTTATACTGGGTGTGGAAGTGGAGCATCGGTTTGTTAAGCCGCTTCAGTCCTGATATCCACATCTTGGCAGGCGAAAAGGTATGCATCCAGGCAATCAGGCCTGCGCAATCAGGCACGTTGTTCGCCTCAAGACAGACAGACGTTATGGCATCTGCAGTGGTAAGAACCGGTTTGAAAACCACCCTGACAGGGTTGTCCGGAGACATGTCAAGAGCAGCGGCAATAGCTTTTGAATCGGCATTTACCTGTTTGAGTGTCTCCTCACCGTACAGATGCTGGCTGCCTGTGATGAACCACAATTCAACTTTTTCCTTTCTCATGTCTTATAATGCGTTATGAATTCAGTGTCTTGCTAATTCCAGAAATAGGCATAGAATGCTATTATTACTGCAATGATGACTCCCGAGGTGATCACATCCCACTTGTTCCAGCTGGCACGGGTAATTGCCTTCTGTTCTGCAGTGGCAGACCCGAGATAAAGTCCGGTTATCTTGTTCTCGTCAATCCTTGGAGTGAAGTAGCTCACGATAATCATTACAACAATGACAATAGCAAAATTGATGATCTCATAATGCAGCCAGTTGGTTCCCACAAAAACCTGGTAGATTGATCCGTCGGGATCAAGAGAGCCTTTGAATATGGTGAAGACCAGGCGGAACATACCTATTGTAAATCCCGTCAGGAGACCAGTAAGGCCTGCTGCAGGTGTAACTTTCTTTGAAAGGATCCCGAGGAGGAATGCTGCGGCAATACCTGGAGCCAGCAGGGACTGGACATCCTGAAGGTAGGCGTAAAGAACCTTGCCGATACCTCTCATCACCGGGATCCAGAGGATGCCAAGGATAACAACAACAACGGTTGCGATCCGGCCTACCCTCACAAGTTCAGCTTCGGGAGCCTTGGGCTTGTATTTCTGATAGAAGTCAATTGTAAAGAGTGTTGCTGATGAATTGAACAGCGAGGCCAGTGAACTCATCAGCGCTGCAAGAATGCCCCCTACCACCAATCCTTTAAAGCCAATGGGCAGAAGTTCCTTGACGAGTGTGGAAAATGCGGAGTCAGAACTGGTTAGGTTGATGACACCCTGCTGGTCAAGTGCATAGGCAATCATACCGGGAATCAGGAAAATAAAGACGGGGGTAAGCTTCAGGAAGCCTCCGAAGATGGCCCCGCGGCGTGCCTGCGTCTGGTCGCGTCCGGAAAGCACGCGCTGTACAATATACTGATCAGTGCACCAATACCAGAAACCTATGATGGCAGACCCGAGCAGAACACCCGTCCAGGGATAGACTGGATCCTTGGGTGACCTAATGAGTTGGGTCATGGTATCACCAAACTCATTGACAGGCACGGCACGGCAGATATGCATCAGCTCATCCCATCCGCCAACTTTTATAAGTCCGGCCACGAGAACGGCAATCGATCCGGCAAGCAGGATTGGTGTCTGCAATACGGATGTCCAGAGGACAGCCTTCATGCCTCCGATGGCAGTGTAGATGCCTGTTATTACCACAAGGCCGATGGCACTTATCCAGAAGAAATCGATGCCCCATACTGATTCAATGCCAAACACATCCTTGAAGACAACACCGCCTGCATAAACCGTGACGGCAACCTTCGTGAGAACGTAGCTTACCAAAGAAATGATGGAGAGGACAGATCGCGAGGCTTTGTTGTATCTCCTCTCAAGAAACTCGGGCATTGTGAACACACCGCTGCGGGCATAGAACGGTACGAAAAGCCAACCGAGGAGCAGTATGAGCCATCCATGCATCTCCCAATGGGCCATGGCCATCCCTGATGATGCGCCGGCGCCTGCAAGTCCCACAAGGTGTTCAGAGCCGATGTTTGAGGCGAAGATGGAGGCGCCAATGGCGATCCAGGTGGCGTCACGGCCTGCAAGAAAGTAGTCTGTTGATGTTTTACTTTTTGAACGTATTGAAAGAATGACAAAAACAACCAACGCGAGGACAAATGCCCCCAGTACGATCCAGTCTAATGTTAACATGATTCTTCCGTTGTTAGGTTAAATATTGAAGGTTAATTACCTGTCTGTAATACTTCATGGCCCCGACAAATCGTGTCAGGCTCTGCGGCCAACCCTCAACTTCACAACCCCACCCTGCTTTTCTCAGTCTTCAGTCCTCAGTCTTCAATCCACAGTCCTCAGTCCTCAATCTACAGTCTTCAGTCTTCAGTCCTCAGTCCTGACTGCTGATTGCCGACTGGCGACTACTGCCTACTGCCTACTGCCTGCTGCCTCTTGCTCAGTCCTCATTCCTGACTGCTGATTGCCGACTGCTGATTGCCGACTGGCGACTGGCGACTGGCGACTGGCGACTGGCGACTGGCGACTGGCGACTGGCGACTGGCGACTGGCGACTGGCGACTGCCTAACCCCTACTACCCGATATGCAAGTTAAATAATTTTTTAAATGTAATAAGTACACTTTTAGTAAAATATTTTGAAAAAATTTAATCTTTCATCTTTTCTTCATCTTCGAATGAATAATTTTGCTGTGTATCAGTTCAATAATAGGATGACCGAACGATCTGAAAAATATTTAAAGGATCTCCGGAAAATTAAACCGAATAAATTATGAAAAACATCAAATATCTACTGCTCTTTGTAACTGTGATGTTCATCACCACGGGTGGAATCAGCGCGCAGGAAGTAAAGGCTGACACGGCTTCTGTCAGGCTGCAGCAGAAGGAACAGCAGGAAAAACAGCAACAGAAACAACAGGGTCAGAATCAGGACCAGACTCAGACCCAAAGTCAGAGCCAAAACCAGTCGCAGAAACAAGATCAGTCTCAGAACCAAAATCAGAACCAGGCCGGAACAAACGCACAGGCCAAAGCACAGAATCAGGGCAACAATGCCTCCGGAGTAAAGAAAGTACAGAGCGCAAGACCTGACTGGAGCAAGGCACGCGGTGCCCGTCCCTCATCAGTTGAACGCCCTTCAGGATCAAGAATACCCCAGGGGGCCGGCAAACCTGGCGGCGCCAGGGGGCCCGGTAAAAGGTAACGGCATTATCACCTGACACCATGAAGGGAAGGTTTTCCATAACAGTTGCGATTGCCTGCTGGCTGATTCTGCAGGCATCCCTTATCAGCCTGACTGCACAGAGCCGGACAGTTGCTGATACCTCCCCCGATACTTCCTCAGTTGCCGGGAAAGGTTCAGTCCATTCGTTGTATGCCGGGGCAGGTTACGGTAACAACATGATATACCTCGGAACAACCATGTCACAGGATCACGGCTTCGGTTACGCCTCGGTCTCATACGGTCTGATGGACAAGCTTTACCTTACCGCCACAGGTTATACAATAACCGGCTTCTCCCCCTTCATTGCATACTACAACGTGGGCGCAACCTTCAATCATACCTTCAATTCATGGTTTGACATCAGCACCAGCCTTTCGCGGTACAGTGTGGCTGAATCCCTGCAGGACACTCTCTTCAGCAATTTCACATATGCCGACGCCACACTCGGCTTCGACTGGAAAATATTATATTCCAAACTATCAATCGGAGGCCTTTTCGCTGACGGTAGCCAGCTCTATCTTCAGACCAGGCACTCAAGGTATTTTGAGACTCCGTTATTCGCCAAAGACAAGGCCTTCTTTTCATTTGATCCCTACATCAATATCCTCTTCGGCAAGATGATAAGCATGGAGACCTCCGGGGGAACAACCACCACGGTGTCGCCCGGATACAGACCATGGAAAAACGGCGGGCAGGGATCATCATCAACATATTCGGAGGTTTTCGGCCCTATGGAGATCGACTTCGGCCTGCCAATCTCCTTCAACTATGACTTTGTGTCCATCGAGATTGAGCCCGGTTACGTACTGCCACTCTATTCAGAGACGGGCGCAACAGGGATGAAAGGTTTTTTGTTTATGGCCAGCGCCTTCTTCAGGATTTTATAACTTTGGTTGATGAACGTCCTGATAGTTGAAGACGAAAAGAGCCTTGCAAACGAGATCGCTTCCTTTCTCAGCAAGGAAAAGTTTCTCTGTGATGTATCTGTAACAGGCAAGGATGCATCCGAAAAGATCGCCGTAAACCTCTATGACTTTGTGCTGCTCGATCTTGGCCTTCCTGATTACGACGGGCTTGACCTGATAAGGGAAGCCAGAAAGAGTAACACCGATGTCTCCTTTATTATTATCACCGCCCGCGGGGCCGTTGAGGACAGGGTCCGTGGTCTTGACCTCGGGGCTGATGACTACCTGCCAAAACCATTTGCCCTGGTTGAACTGCATTCGCGCATCATGGCTGTGGCAAGAAGAAAATTCCAGATCACATCGCCCGACATTACACTTGGCGAGTTTGTGATGGAGACACAGGCAAGAAAACTTAAGCACAGCAGTACTGAGGTGGAATTAACCAGGAAGGAATTCGACCTGTTGCACTACCTGGTGATAAACCACAACAAGGTGCTTGCCCGTCATCAGCTTTATGAGCATATATGGGGAAACACTCTTGATGACCAGTATGACAGCAATTTCATCGACGTTCATATAAAGAATTTACGCAGAAAGCTTAATGCCCACGCACCTTCACCATGGCTCGAGACAGTAAGAGGCGTAGGTTACCGTGTAAGCACAGACAGGTAACAGGATCCCAGGAGCATGATGAAATTACAGACAAAACTTGCGCTCTTCAACCTGCTCTCAAAACTGGTCTTCTCAGCTCTGTTTATTGGCTTCCTTCCCCTTATAATAGAACGCATCAATATTCGTCAGACTGATAATGAACTTATTGACAAGAGAGAAGAAGTTATAGACCTTATCTCGGAAGTGGGCATTGAACCCTTCATGACTTCTGACACCAACGACGGATTCGGCAGCTATAATATACTTAAGGAGGAATTTATCAGCCTTGAAAGGGTTGATCTTTCACAGGAGTGGAACTTCATTGATGTGACGCAGAGGCTGATTGAAGACGAAGCGATAGACTACCGCGTTCTGCACTATTCATTTAGGGTGGATGGAGAACCATATCTTCTTGAGATCGGGCAAAGCCTCTCCAGTATTACCTATGCAGGAAGAAATATCAGGAACGTGATCCTGATTTTCCTTGCAATATTTATAGCTGTCACCCTTCTGTCTGACCTCTTCTATACCTCACGAATTCTCAGGCCGCTCAGGGTTATAACCGGCAGGTTGAAGGAAACAACTTCTCCTTCATCTGTCTCAGCGGACCCTGTCAGGACCTCAACAGAAGACTTCATTCAGCTTGACCGCACGCTCAGGGAAATGATGAAGAAGATAGATGACCTCTTCCGTAAAGAGAAAGAGATCACGGTTAACATCTCTCATGAGTTGATGACGCCGGTCTCCGTTCTGCGCAGCAAACTTGAGAACATGCTCCTCAGTGAGAACCTCGACCCTGTAATAGAAACAGGGATAGAAGAATCGCTTCGTACACTGCACAGGCTGAAGACACTGGTAAACTCCCTGCTTATGATTGCAAGGATTGAAAGCAGGCAGTACCTCAAAGAGGATATTGTAGAGATCGGTGCCCTTATAAAAGAAGTGACTGACGAGATTTCACCTGTGGCCGATGACAGCGGTGTGGAAATTATCATAAACTGTAACCGGAACTATATACTCAGTCATTCCAACCGATCTCTCCTGTTCTCTATGTTTTACAACGTCGTAAATAACTCTGTAAAACATACTCCGGCAGGTGGCAGAATAGAGATAAGCGGAACAGAAGGTGAAGGCAGGTTCGAAGTCTCCGTCTGCGATACCGGAAGAGGGATGACGCCTGAGCAGCTTGACAGACTCTTTTCACGTTTCAGCACCAGGCTCGAGCCGGGAGGCGACAGCACCGGAATTGGGCTGGCAATAACCAAATCAATAGCCGATTTTCATGACATACCTGTAAGAGTTCTGTCAGAACCTGATAAAGGAACCAAATTTTTCTTCTTTTTCCCTGGAATTTCATTATAGCTTCATTTTCACGGGGTTATTTTTGATCTGTTATTTGATAATAAACTAAAACCATCAGTAAAATGAAAAAGGAAATTCTTTTAGGCGCAATAGCACTTATGATAAGTGCAGGCGTCATGGCACAGACCTCAGAACCCCTCCAGACCCAGACAAAAACCAAGAAGCAGCTCAGGATCGAGGCAAAGCAGCAGGTTAAGGTACAGGATCAGACACAGAGCGGTGATCCGATTATGACACAGACCCAGACCAGGACCAAGACCCAGACTAAACAGCAGACCCAGGATCAGACACAGAGCGGTGATCCGATTATGACACAGACCCAGACCAGGACCCAGAATCATGGTGAGGCAGTCAGCACAACAGCCAAACAGGCTCAGGTACAGACTGGTGAGGGGAAAGGCGATATGGTCAGGGAACAGGCTAAGATGAAGGGTGAGGCCCAGAAATCAATGAAGCAGGCCAAGACTGCAACAAAAAACAAAGGCGCTGCCAAAAGCGTCAGAACAAACCGCCCGGCTACTGTTAAAGGTGCCGGTGCAGGTCGCAGGTAAGCATTAATTTAAGGCTGAGAAAAAAACCGGCGGAGAGATCTGCCGGTTTTTTATTTAATAGCGATTGTGAAAAGAGACCTCTGTTATGAAGGCAGAGGTATTACTCAATCTTCATCTTTGCCCTCTTCCGGTCGTTCTCATCAAGCTTGATTTTTCTCAGGCGCATCGATTTCGGGGTGATCTCGATATACTCATCGGCTGCAATGTACTCCATTGCTTCCTCGAGTGAGAAGCGGACCGGGGGTGTCAGCAATGCCTTGTCATCAGATCCTGAAGCCCTCATGTTTGTGAGCTTCTTCGTTCTGGTGACGTTGACCACTATATCATCCTGACGGGTGTTTTCACCTATGACCTGACCCATATACACTTCTTCGCCGGGGAAAATGAAGAACCTGCCTCTGTCCTGCAGCTTGTCAATGGCATAGGCCACTGCTATTCCCGTATCCATGGCTATCAGCGAGCCATTCCGTCTTACTGCCATCTCTCCATTCCACGGTTCATATACATCGAAGCGATGGGCCATGACTGCCTCGCCCTCGGTTACGGTAAGCACCTGGTTTCTCAACCCTATAATTCCCCTGGCAGGAATCCTGAAGTCGAGATGAGCACGGTCATGCCTTACTTCTATATTTGCTATCTCTCCCTTCCGCTGGGTGACCTGGTCAATGACCTTGCCCGCGAAATTCTCAGGCACCTGTACGGTAAGGGCCTCTATAGGCTCATGCCTGATACCGTCGATCTCCTTTATCAGGACCTTTGGCTGTCCCACCTGAAGCTCGAAGCCTTCGCGACGCATCGTTTCAATGAGGATGGAGAGGTGCAGAATGCCGCGGCCGAAGACCATGAAGGTATCTGCGGCATCGGTCTCCTCAACCCTCATGGCGAGGTTCTTTTCAGTCTCCCTGAAGAGCCTGTCCCTTAGCTGCCGTGATGTAACGAGTGTACCCTCACGGCCGAAGAAAGGTGAGTTGTTCGATGTAAAGAGCATGCTCATGGTTGGCTCATCCACCTGCATATAGGGAAGACCCTCAGGTTCATCACCGTCAGCAATGGTGTCGCCTATGTCAAAATCCTCCATCCCGAACACAGCACATATCTCCCCGGAGTGCACCGGCTTCTTCGTCTTTACCTTACCCAGACCCTCAAAGAGATAAACCTCCTTAACGGTGTTCATCATAATGGCACCGTTACGTTTGATCAATGATACCTGGCTGCCCGGGACCAGGGTCCCTCTCTTGATTTTGCCTACTGCAATCCGCCCCATGTATGATGAATAATCGAGCGATGAGATTCTCATCTGCAGCGATCCCTCAGTCATCTCAGCCGCCGGGATATGGCTAATAATTGTGTCAAGCAGGTAGCTGACGTCGGTGGTGGGATTTATCCAGTCGGGCCCCATCCAACCCTGCTTTGATGATCCGTAAACCGTTGGAAAGTCGAGCTGATCCTCTGTCGCCTTCAGGCTGTGCATCAGGTCGAAGACGCTCTCCTGAGTCTCCTCTGGCTTGCAATTAGGCTTATCAACCTTATTTATCACAACGATAGGCTTGAGTCCAAGCTCCAGAGCCTTCTGCAGTACAAACCGTGTCTGTGGCATCGGCCCTTCAAAGGCATCCACTATTAGGAGTACCCCTTCGGCCATGTTCAGAACCCTCTCCACCTCCCCACCAAAATCGGAGTGGCCGGGTGTGTCTATAATATTGATCTTGACATTCTTGTAACGTACAGAGACGTTCTTTGACAGAATGGTGATTCCCCTCTCCCTCTCCAGATCGTTGCTGTCGAGTATCAGATCCCCCATTACCTGGTTCTCGCGGAATAGCTTAACCTGGTACAGTATGCGATCTACAAGCGTAGTCTTGCCGTGGTCTACGTGAGCTATTACGGCAATATTTCTTATTTCTTCCGTTTCTATGTGCATTTGGGCTGCAAAAATAGATAAATTTATTCAGCCATTATTGACAGGGGCACGCTTATTGTATCTCAGAAAATGTAAATTTGTAATCATTCGCTAAAAACCTGAATCAAAATGAAGAAATTTTTTCTGACATTATGTTTTATCAGCGCTGCACTGATGCCCTCAATTGCGCAGGACAAAAAAGCAGATAAGGAAGCAGCTACACTTGCAGCCTTTGAAAAGGCATTATTGACCGTTGAAACCAGGGACTTTGTAATTATCGTTGATAACTACGATGTAGATGGCGTTTTTGAGACAAATACCGATGTAGCCAATTTCCTTTCCTATGAGAAAGAATTTGTATACCTGCAGGGCATGATCATTGCCGGCAATAGTAATACCAACAAGCTAACAGTCACTGATTACAGCCAGGTTACTGACAAAAAAGGCAATGTAAAGATTTCGATGCAGACCAAGGGTTTCTTCATCACAGCCAAGATTGAAATTACACTCAAGAAAACAGCCGGTAGCGCTGTTGATGTAATAATAACACCCACCAAAGGTACAGTCAAACGCTTCTCCGGAGAGGTTGTTCCGAGGGCTGAATCGAAGTATTTCAAAAGACCGGGAGAGATTTAGAACCCCGGCCGCCCGGCAAGGCAATCAGGGCATTCGTCTGCGAATACCGTAGTGACCGGCCAGAATTGCTGAGAATATTTTCCCGGGCAGGATTCTCTTAAGCATGACCGCCAGCTTCTGGTCAGATGATGCAATGATATAACGGTTGCGTGGATTGCTGCATTCAACTATCCCTGCCAGTTTGTGAGCAAGTAAAAGCGGATCCCTGCCGTTAGCTTCATCACGCTCTATGACAGCAAGTGTCTTTATAAACTGTTCATGATAGGGATCTTCAGGTTCCGACGGAGCGAGGTAATTCCTGCGGTTAGCGGTATTATTTGTATGAAAATCTCCGGGATTAATAACCACAACCCTGATATTGAAATGCCCTGTCTCCATCCTCAGGGCCTCGCTGAAACCTTCTACTGCGAACTTGGCAGCTGAATAGTATGCCTGAAATGGAAGCCCCATCAATCCGCCAATGGAACTGATGTTTATTATCGTGCCTCCTCCGGTGCGACGCATCACAGGCAGCACCTCCCGCGTGAGATTCGCCATACCCGTGAAACTGGTCTCCATCTGAAGGCTGACGGTCTCTGCAGGGGTTGTTTCAACGGCTCCGCCCGTGTGCATCCCGGCATTATTTATCAGCACATCTATCCTTCCCTCCTTTTCAACAACCTCATTGACTGTCTGCCTGATTGAATTAATATCAGTCAGATCCATCAAAAGCACATTTACAGCCCCATCCACCGCACATGCTTTGCGCAGAGTTCCGTAGACTGAATGGCCTCTGTCAGCCAGCAGCCGGGCGGTATGCTTCCCGAAACCGGAAGAGATGCCGGTAATTAAAACAACTTTATGCATGAAAACTGATGTTTATATCCGATTAACGGCTAACCTTCAATTAATTATTCCCAGCGACTTCGCTACCCTGGTAATCTTGTCAATTGACATGTCCACCTGCTCTTTGGTATGGGTTGCCATGAGTGAATAACGGATGAGGCAGTCGTTCATCGGAACAGCCGGAGATACCACCGGGTTCACGAAAATACCGTCAGCCAGCAAAAGCTGCGTCAGCGTCAGAGCCTTGGCGTTATCTCTTATGAAAAGCGGTATGATTGGCGACTCGGACTTACCCGTATCAAATCCCATCTCCCTGAACCCTTTGAGTGCGTATCTGCTGATTTCCCACAGGTGGCTTATCCTCTCCGGTTCGCTCACCATGATTTCTATTGCTGCCAGAACTGAGGCAGCCGAGGCGGGAGTCATGCTGGCACTGAAGATAAGTGACCTTGAGTTATGCTTAATGAAATTTATGGTGTCCTTGTCGGAAGCAATGAAACCGCCGAGGGAAGCCAGGGATTTGGAAAAGGTGCCCATAATTAGATCAACCTTATCAGTGAGGCCGAAATGCGAAGCCGTGCCCGATCCGTTTTTGCCCAGTACGCCTGTTGCATGAGCATCATCAATCATTATTGATGCGTCATACCTGTCAGCCAGCTCCACCATCTCGGGAAGCCTGACAATATCTCCCTCCATTGAAAATATTCCGTCTGTCACTATCAGCTTGAGACTGTCAGGAGCGCACCGTTTCAGTTTGTTCTCCAGGCTCATCATGTCATTGTGGCCATATTTGAGCACCTTGGAAAATGAGAGCCTGCTGCCCTCAATTATGGATGCATGGTTTAGCTCATCAAGCAGCACATAGTCGCGCCGGCCGGTGAGCACGGAGACAACCCCTAGATTGACCTGGAATCCCGTACTGTAACACAGTGCACGATCCTTTCCAGCGAGGTCGGCCAGCCTCTCTTCCAGCTCAATATGAATATCGAGGGTGCCATTCAGAAACCGCGAGCCGGCGCACCCTGTTCCATACTTGTCAATAGCACTCTTGGCAGCCTCCTTGATCTTCGGATGATTGGTAAGTCCCAGATAGCTGTTGGAGCCAAACATCAGTACCCGCTTCCCATCGATCGTCACAACTGTATCCTGGTCAGATTCGATGGTCCTGAAGTAGGGATAGATTCCGGCCTGCATTGCCTTCTGGGGCAAATCGTATTTGGAGAAGGTGTTCTGGAGTTTTCTCATTGTCTCAATCGCATTGGGCGACGATGCTAATTTAAATAAATAGATGTGATAACGGCCGTGATAAACTCAATTATCCATTGATGCTCATGCTACAGGTCAAGAATACCATTTTATGCTTAGGTTTCAAATCCTAATTGTTATCATATTTGCATCGCCAAAACCGGAAAACTGAAACCTATACTCTGACCTGTTAATAAACCCATTGACCATGACAGAAAATAAGAAAGCTGCCGGTGCAGAAAAATTAATTATCGGACAGGACTGGGCCTCTGTCATTACAGGCTTCATACTGATACTGTTTATAGTCATTGCCGGCTACAGTATAGGCACACCCTCTTTTGGCGGCAAGGCCGGATGGAGCAGCAATCAGGATATACCCGGGATCTTCAGTGCCTCATCACTTTGGTTATCAATCCTTTTCACACTGCTGATATTCGGCATCATCTCTATCATAGGAGTAATTTTAAGCGGTGACAAACTAAAAAAATTCATTATAGGTTTTCTGGCTGTTTTCTCTCTGGCTATTCTGGCTCAGTTCATTTCGTCCTACGCAGGATTTAAAAACCTGGGACTTGAGACAGTCCTCTTTTCCCTGCTTCTGGGCCTCATAATCGGTAACGTTGTAAAACTGCCGGAATGGCTCCGTTCAGGGGCCCTGACTGAATTGTATGTAAAGATCGGACTTGTGCTGCTAGGAGCCACTATTCTCTTCAAGGACATCCTGACTGCCGGTTACTTCGGGCTGATCCAGGCAGTGATCGTTGTCAGCGTGGTATGGTACTTTGCATTCTGGATCTCTCGGAAGATGAAGGTTGATGACGAATTCTCAACCATGCTTGCAAGCGCCGTATCCATCTGCGGCGTCTCAGCTGCCATAGCAACGGCCGGAGCCATCAACGGCGACAAAAAGAAGCTCTCTTTCATCATCTCACTGGTCCTGATAATTGCTATCCCGATGATGATCTTCCTGCCCATCATTGCAAAATGGATGGGGCTGTCTGATATTGTCACCGGAGCATGGCTGGGAGGCACAATTGATACTACCGGGGCTGTGGTTGCCGCAGGCACCATCGCCGGGGAGGAAGGGCTCAAATATGCCACAATCGTTAAATTCTCACAGAACGTCCTGCTGGGTGTGGCAGCATTTGCAATCTCAATCTTCTGGGCATACAGAACCAGGGGTGCAGGGGAAAAAGGAAAGCATGTCCCGGCCAGCATAATATGGGAACGCTTCCCGAAGTTCGTGCTTGGCTTTATTCTGGCCTCGCTTGTGTTCTCATTTCTGCTTAGCCCCGAGACAGCACAGTCTTCCGGGAAGGTGATCAAGTCATTCAGCACCTTCTGGTTTAACCTTGCCTTCGTCAGCATAGGGCTGGAGACCCGTTTCGCCGATTTCAGGCACATGGAAAGCAAAAAACCATTCTACAGTTTCCTGATTGCCCAGACCTTCAATATTATTTTTACCCTCGGAGTCTCCTGGCTGCTTTTCCAGCTTATAGGACCGAAATAGAACCGGTTTTCTTTCAGACAGCACTTGCTTCGCGATCTCATTTTTTGTAATTTGTGGTGTTAAAATTCAGAAAATGAAACCATCACAAATTATCACAACGCTCATTGTGGCAACGTTTGTCCTCTATGCTGGCTACAGGTTTTTTCTGGCCAGACCGACCGATAACGGAGGAAAGCATCTGACCGCCGCAGTCAACTACCAGAAATTCTGCTCCGGCTGCCATGGCGCCAATCTCGAAAAATTTGCCGCAAAGGCATGGATGGATGAAGAGGGCACCTCCTCAGCTTTCAACAGTATTAAGTTCGGGATAGAGAACATAGGGATGCCGGCTTTTCAGAAGACCTTCACAAACAAAGAGATAAAAGAGCTTGCAGCCTACGTGAAAAAAGGTATTCCGGCCGACAGGGGCACTTTGCTGCCGGCCCTTACCTCTGCCAGGATCATTGAGTCTGAAGTCCAGAAATTCACGGTGGATACAGTCATTGCAGGATTGAATGTCCCATGGGGAATGGCCTTTCTGCCAAATGGCGATATGCTGATCTCAGAACGCTCAGGCAATCTGCATATCTTCTCCGGAGGGACACTGTCAGAGCCTGTTGAGGGCTTGCCGGAAATAATGGCAATTGGACAGGGCGGATTGCTTGACATTGCCCTTCACCCCGAATATGAGACAAATGGATGGATCTACTTTTCATACTCTGCTCTGGTTGGGGAAGGTGCCCGGCCAACCGGCAACACTGCAATAATGAGGGCAAGGCTTGATGGCAACAGGCTCATCGACCAGCAGGTTATCTTCCGCGGTGAACCTGCCACAGACCGCAATTATCACTTTGGATGCAAGATTGCATTTGACGGCAAGGGACATATCTTTTTCGGCATAGGAGACCGGGGACAGCACTTCGACTTCCCCCAGAAACTTGACAATCACAACGGGAAGATTCACAGGCTTAATGACGATGGCTCAATTCCGGCTGACAATCCGTTCGTCAACACCCCCGGTGCCCTGGCTTCGATCTGGAGCTACGGCCACCGAAACCCTCAGGGGACCTGCTTCGATCCCCTCACAGATGAACTATGGGTATCGGAACACGGTCCGCGCGGCGGAGATGAATTGAATCTGATTAAACCGGGGCTGAACTATGGCTGGCCGGTAATTTCTTATGGTATTAATTACGACGGAACCATCCTCACTCACAACACTGAAAAGGAAGGCCTGCAACAGCCGGTCTTCCAGTGGACCCCCTCCATCGGGCCATGTGGCATGACCTTCGTGACCGGAGACAGGTACCCTGACTGGAAAAACAAC
Source organism: Bacteroidales bacterium (assembly GCA_041740815.1). Classification (GTDB taxonomy): domain Bacteria; phylum Bacteroidota; class Bacteroidia; order Bacteroidales; family VadinHA17; genus SR-FBR-E99. The sequence continues at coordinate 30,794 of JBGSLG010000041.1, read as the reverse complement.
ATTTTCCTTGGCTCACTGCCCTTAAAGCACCTGGAAAGGGTTGTCATGGAGGACAACAGGATGGTTCACCGGGAGCAGTTGCTTGAGGGCATCGGACGCGTTCGGAATGTGGTCATGGGTCCTGACGGATATATTTATTTCGCAATCGAAACACCCGGGTATATTCTCCGTTTGATACCTATAGAACAGTAAAACTGATATAAATGAGAATGAGCCACAATCTGACCGTTGGCCTGATTACCCTGACTGTTATTGCTGCAATGGTGGTATCCGGCTGTAAAAAGGGAAAAGATGATCCTGAAACTGTTGCAGATATTGACGGTAACATTTACAGGACTGTTGTTATCGGCAGCCAGGTATGGTTCGGGGAGAACCTGAAATCCACAAAGTACGATAATGGTGAGCCGATACAAGAAGTAACCGGCGAAACGCAATGGCTTAATCTGACCTCAGGCGCATATTGCGAGTATGACAATAATCCGGCTAACACTCCTGTTTACGGATTACTGTATAACTGGCATGCAGTCAAGGATTCGAGAAACGTCTGCCCTACTGGATGGCATGTCCCGACCTATGATGACTGGACAGAACTGGTAGATTTTCTTGGGGGAGAAAGCGCGGCAGGTGGTAAACTAAAGGAAAAAGGTATAGCTCACTGGATCAGTCCTAACGCTGGAGCAACAGATGATTACGGTTTTACTGCGCTGCCGTCAGGATACAGGATGGATGGCACGTTCCGGCAACCAGGTTATTATGCAGTTTTCTGGAGCTCCACGGAAGAGGATGCAACGGATGGATGGATCCTGACCCTGATCAGTTCCTCAACCCAGTCATACCTGGAAAGTGCATACAAAACTGACGGACTATCCGTCCGGTGCATAAAGAACTGATTACCCTCTTTGCCTGTCATTTTTACACTTTAAAAAATAATTGACTTTGGGTTCTCCGGGGTATAACTTTACTCCAATATTCATTCGTGTAAAATGACGAAAAAGAAAGATCATGAAGACAACTGTAATTCTTTTGCTATGCTTCCTGTCATGCAGCGCTTGCTGGGCACAGGACATTGATCTGACAGGCACCTGGACAATGTTTGAAATGACTTATGTCAACGCTGAGGGTGAGCAGACTATGACGGAGGACCAAATGAAGGCTGATAGCGCCGTCAGCTACTATTTTTTTATGGAAGACGGTAAATTCAAAATGACCAGCAATATGTCTGGTACCGGTACCCTGGATACTTATGAAGGCACCTGGAAATTAGCTGAGGGAAAATTAACCCTTTCGCTAAATATCGGCGATAAGGTCATGGATGTGGTTTGGAGCTTTGAATATAAAGACGAAGCAATGAATCTAAGCCGAACCAGTCCCGACGGATCATTAACTATAATTAATTCCTTCCGAAGAAAGTAACCGGGAAGGAAGCCGTCGACCATAGCCTTTGAAGACAGACTAATGCCATTCCGTGATATTCAAAGAAGAAAATAGGTTTATTTTAACTTGTGTAACGGCCTGCTGAGAATCTGTATACCCAAATAACAGAGTGAAATTGATTGAATATCTGCTATAATCGGTAATTTTATTTCTCAGGACCCATAAGCCATGAGCAGAGGATTTGTCAAGGAAGACGACCAGGAAGAAATACCGATAGTGCCCCAGAGAGCAACGCTGCCGGAGGGTGTAACGAATTTCGTCACACGTGCCGGAATGGATCAGCTATTAGCTGAAAAACAGGCTCTGATCAATGAAAAGGATAACCTGGGCACATCCAGAGAAAATGAGAAACGCATTGCCCTGAACCACATCAATGCAAAACTGCAGCTGCTGAATAACAGGATTGCTGAAGCCAGGCTGGTTGATCCGTCAGAGCAACCTCAGGACGAAATAACTTTCGGTGCAATTGTAACCCTCAAAAATGAAAAGTCCGGGAAAACCCAGACCTTCCAGATTGTTGGAATTGATGAGGCAGACATCGCGAAGGGGAAGATTTCATTCATATCACCCCTGGCCAGGGCAATGATTAACAAGAAAGCCGGAGACAGGATTATTCTCAAGCGGGACAAAGACGAAATTACATTTGAAATTATGGCTTTAGCCTACCGGTAATCATAACTTACCCGTATTTGTCCCTTACCTCCCTTCAAACCTGCTGTTCGCAAGAGTAATTCCTCCATTTACCGACAAATTATTCCTAAACCTCTGTTGGTGCCATAGCTTTGATCCCAAGTGATAAATCTTAAAAACAACCTGATGAAAAAAATTATCCTGTCTGTTACCGCAGTCATGTTCTGTGCTGCGATTATGGCGCAGTACCCCGCCAGCCTGAAGCTGAACCTGGAGAAAAACAAGGTTTACAGGCTGAAGTCTGTTTCGACCCAGACTGTCACCCAGACGATGAATGGCGTTCAACAAACCACGGAATCCAAAGTCAATTATACCATGTCGATCAAGATGATTGATTTGACTGCTGATTATATGATCACTGAAGTACGTTTCGATACACTGATTACCTATACAAATACAATGGGGAAAACGGTCAGTTACAGTTCTGTAGATGAAGGGGATATCAAATCGGCAGAAACGGCGGATGTGTTGTCATACATAATGAACCGGCTCAGTAAAAACGCCCTGTATGTCAAGATGGATTTTGCAGGCAGGCCGTTTGAGATTGTCAACTTAAAAATGCTGACTGACATGGTCCTGAAAGACACTAGTTCCATCACCCTTACCGGGCCAACGGCTGATGCCGTCAAAAAGCAGATTGTTAATACGGTCAGCGACAGTGAGTTAAAAACAATGATGGAGATGTTTACATGGTATCTGCCGGCCAGGCAGGTCGCCCCGGGCGATAGCTGGGATATCCTCCAGCAGGTAAGTTCAGGAGGGTTGATGCTCGAAATTGCAACTACATATAAAATGGACAGGATCGAAGGGACCCGGGGAACCATTACCGCCGAATCAATAATCAGAACGGCCGCGAATGCCGTACCTATTCAATCGGGTGGCGCAACGGTAACCTATGACGGCATAAAAGGATTGACCAGATCAAGTATGGTTGTAGACCTCCTCACCGGTCTGAAGGTTGAGGATATCGGGAAGACCCATATCACCGGAAATCTTGGCATAAGTGGCCCTGGCTTTAGCATGGTGATGCCCATGGATATCAACGGCGAATCAACAATCATAGCAATACAGTAAACTTACTAATAGTCAAAATGAAAAAGTGTTTATTTTTATTAATCCTTGCAACCTCTGTCACATTACAGGCACAAAATATAAGGGGGACAGTATTCCTTGAGAAAGATAAATCACCATTACCCTTCGCAACTGTTGGCCTTGTTCAGTTACCTGACTCAACCATGATTACCGGGGTCATTACATTGACCGACGGTGGATACCTGCTTGAAAAGGTAAATCCCGGCAACTATTATATCAGAGTAAGTTATGTCGGCTATCATACCGGCGGTAAAGAAGTGGCTGTTGAGACAGGTAATCCCGAAGTTCTGGTTGACACTATATTTTTAAGCGAAACCACTGCATCCATAGGTGAAGTGATGGTGGTAGGTGAACGTCTTAAGGGAAAGGAAATGGTTGACAGGACCGTTTATGCAATTCCAACCATAGTATCCAAAACAGCAATTAACGGTTACGACCTTCTGAAAAAAATACCCCAGGTCAATGTCGATTTTCAGAATAATGTCACACTAAATGGCAGCAGCAACTTTATAATTCAGGTCGATGGAAGACAACGCGACAAGGAATTCCTTGCAAGGATCCTTCCTTCAGATATCGAGACTATTGAAATTATCAGCAATCCGTCCGGTAAATACGAAGGGAACATTGACGGAGTACTGAACATTATCCTGAAGAAAGAAGCCAGATATGGGGTGAATGGAAATGTTGGCCTCAATCTTAAACCATTTAACAAGATCACCAGCCAGGCATCTGCCAGTATTGATTACGCATTGGGCAAAATAACATTCTACCTGACGGCTTTTACTTTCTCGCAGAGTCTTGAAATAACCAATGCTATTGAAAATCGATTCACAATGATCGATTCTACTGTCAACACGTTCGGTGATGGAGGTATAAAAGTAACCATGTCGACTGTCAATACCGGATTCGATTATTATATCAATGATAAAAACAGCATCAGTTTTAATGTAAGCTATAAACCGTTAAATCAGGATGTTGATCTCATAAGCGAGAGTTTTCTGTACAAAAACAACAATCCCTTGAATACGATCTACTCAGAGACATATAATGGCTTTGGGAGCAATGAGTCCTCTGTATCATTGTTTTACAAAAAGACATTTAAAAACCCTGTACAGGAATTCACCGCTGAAAACACTTATTACAAGTTCAGTTCAGATGAGAATAATGATTTCACAAATACAAGATACAGCTATAACTCCGGTGAGGTGATTAATACATTTTCAAGGCTGGAGAACAACATGAATGATCGTAATTATTATTCTGCTAAACTGAATTATGTACATCCGTTAGGGATGTCTGCGAAAATTGAAACTGGTTATCAGCTATATTTCCAGCAGATGAGTTATAATTTCATAATTGATAACCTGGAAGCAGGTAATATGTTTGAATATGAGGAGTTTAGAAATTCGGTGTATGGCGGAATCACCTATAATCTGAAGAAAATCGGGCTCCAGGCTATGCTCAGGATAGAAAACAGCAGGATCAAAGCTGATTCGGTTACTGAACCGGTATATACCTGTTTCCTTCCATCCGTCAATCTTCAGTATAAATTTTCGGCAGCACATAACCTGAAATTCACATATAACCGGAGAATCAACCGGCCCGGCATCTACGAATTGTATCCCTATTACAGGACAGATCAGTACTATAACATCACCCAGGGTAATCCTGATCTGAAGCCTGATTACCGTGACCGCTTACAGCTTACCTATACATGGAACTTTGGCAGCAACTATTTCTCACCCTATATTTATAATGAATTCTTCTCCGGGAAAGTTGGGAATGAGTTCATAGTTGTCAATTCACCTGTCGATAATTCGCTGACCACATTCACCAAACCCTTCAACCTGCTCAACGGTTATGAGCTTGGGGGTGGAATCAATGCCATGTTATGGTATATTAATATAAATGCCAGGATTTATAACGGCCATTTGAATGAATATACAGGTCAGTCAGTCACAATACCGGCCAGGGATTACTTCTCATACAGCATAACCAGCTCTGCATTTGCCAATCTTGGCAAGAAGAAGACAACAACCGTATTTGCCTTCCTGAGCTATAATGGAGTAACCGTTAACGCACAATCCAGGACATACAACCTGCCGTTTTATGGACCTGGCATGCAGACACAGCTAAAGAACCACAATGTTGGTTTCGTATGGGTGCTTCCGTTTTCGAAGCAGGTCAAACTGAGCAGGACAGAAGCCGAAACGGATAATTTCTCCTCAACCAACATTATTGGGTTTAATGCTTCGACTTACATCCAGTTCATGTACTCTTACAAATTCAATAAAGGGAAGAATGTCAAGAAGCTTGACCGCAAGGTCGAGGTGGAGAGCGACAGCAAAAGCAAAGCAATCATGAATTGAATGTCCTGAATCTCACTGCAATTTTGTGATCCTTTTCTTAAATAACTGGATGGAAGCTAATGTCATAACTACACCGATGCTCATTAAAATCAGGATTTTGGGAAGGATCTCCTTCAATGGCAGCACTCTCCAGAACAGGTCATAGAACCCCTGAATTCCCCAGTAATTTACGCTTAGAAGAGCAATCTTCTGAAGTAATGCGGGCATTATAAACAGAGGGATCATGCTGCCGCCGATAGCTGACATGACAAGAATAATAATTGTGCTCAGATTCTGGGCCTGCTGACGAGTTTTTGCAATTGAAGCCAGGAAAATACCCAGACTTGAAACAGCAAAGGACGTGGCAATTATCATGAGGATTAATCCCGGCATATTAACGTTCATATCCATGTTAAGTACGAGCCAGGCAAAGAGGAACATGGCTGTCATCTGAAGTATCGAGATAAAAAAGGCAAAGAGCATTTTGCTGTAGAGTATTGCACTACGCTTCAGGGGCGAATACAGCAACCTGTTTATTGTTCCATTCTCTTTTTCCTCCAGGATACTTGTCCCTACTCCTGCAACGCTGAAGAGCAGCATTAGAATGGCAGTGCCCGCCACAGCCTGTATGAGCCCCAGTTTAGTATCGTTTTTCTCTCCGACAATAGAAGTCCACTTGATGGATAGTTTATTATCGTCCTTCTTTATTGCCGTCTTGAGTATATTTTCTCTGGTACTTTTGTCGATATCCGGAAACTGGTCCTGCAGATATTCTTCAATACTGTTATGAACGATTGTTTCACCTGTTGACGACATTATAGTGCTGATCAGATTCTGTTGAAGAATTCCAATTTCCATTTCACGCGATCTGTCATAAATCAGTTCAATCGGCGTTGAATCTCCGTATTCAAGTGAGTCCTGAAAACCTTTATAGATTATCAGGGCACATACATAATCTCCTTTGACAACCAGTTCACGGGAATTTATCGAATCTGAAGCAACAACTATTATATCGTCAAGAGAATCAATCTTGTGTATAATCTCTTGGGAAGAACTGGTTTGGTCCAGATCGGCAACCAGCAATTTAACAGGCTCGGAACGGCCATTATAGGATCCAATACTGCCATAAGCAAATGCAAAAAGAGTTATTAAGATTACCGGGAGAAAAAATGTGAGAATCACAGAGCGCTGATCATGAAGAAACAGTATCAGATCTTTTTTGAAAAGCTTGAACATAATCTAATCTCTTAATTCTTTCCCGGTTAGTTTCAAATATATAGATTCCAGATTCGTCCCCCTTGTATTTATTCTTTCGATAACACCACCCGATTTTTGAATCTGGTTTATAATTATCGGGGTATCCTTACCAATATTCCCGCACTCCACTTCAAAAGTGCTGGAAGTGCTGTCAAACCTGAACAAAGGATTTTCTGATGTAATCCGTGCTATTGTTTCTTTATCCGCATCGGCAAGTTTAATCGTTACCAGGTCTTTAATATCACTGATATGCTTCAACTCTTTCAGAGTCCCCTGAGCAATAATCTGACCAGTGTCGATAATAGCAATTTTGTCGCAAAACCGTTCGGCCTCTTCCATGTAGTGGGTTGTGTAGATGATTGTCATCCCCTCACTATTGAGTCTCTCTATGACCTCAAAAATATGATGCCTGTTTTGAGGATCAACGCCGACCGTAGGTTCGTCCAGTACCAGTATCCTGGGATTATGAAGCAATGAACATGCAATGTTGATTCTGCGCTTCATCCCCCCTGAAAACGTTTTGATTCTGTCATTCTTCCTGTTTACCAGATCAACAATCCCGAGGGTTTCGTTAGCCTTTGCCTTAAGCTCTGATTTTGGGATATCGTACAATCCTCCCCAAAACATAAGGTTTTCATAAGCAGTCAGCTCTTCATATAAGGCGATTTCCTGAGGGACAACACCCATGATCAGCTTAACTGTTTTACCATCATTCTTAATATTAACCCCGTCAATTATGACATCACCCTTGTCTGGTTTTATAAGAGTGTTTAATATGTTTACGATTGTGGATTTCCCTGCACCGTTTGGTCCAAGGATGCCAAAGATCTCCCCTTTTGCGATATTGAAACTGACATTTTTGACAGCTTCAATATTTCCGTAAGATTTGGATACAGACCTTACTGTTATCATTTTTAAGATATTGGGAATAGTAAGTTTGATATCAAGATTCAGAAAATTATGGGGTTTTATGTTTCTTCATTTGTTTCAATACCTGGTCAGCAGCAAGTTTACCGGTTAATATTGACATAGGCACACCGGCAGGACTGTAAGTCCACTGTCCAGCCTGATAAATAGAAGGTATCGGTGTGAGAACTGAACGAGCCGCGTTCTGAATTTTGTTTACGACTGGCATAGATTCATGAAATGCCCACCCGGTAATCCCTCCTTCAGAACTGCCTACTCTGTTTTCAATGCTTAATGGGGTAAAAGAAAAGTGAGCGATGGTTTTATCTTTTAACATCGGGTAGACAGACTCAGATATTACATCTAGGACTCGCTTCTCCAGTTCTGAAATAAACTCATCCAGCCAGCCTGCTTCTTTAATTTTCTTAAACAGGTCATATTCGGTAAGGAAACTGATAATCAGTCCTGTCTTACCCGGAGGAACCAATTCCGGATCTTTCAGTCCGGGAATAGAGATTTCGTAAGTGTTTAGTCTGGTAAATCGGTCGAGCCACAACCAGATTTGTGCCTTATCAACTATTTCAAAGTTGCTTATCAGATAATCCAGGTCGGCCCTGTGAATTTCGCCCAAACCAATTTTTGAGGGTGTATAGAAGAAATGCCCGTGTGCAATTCTCCTGAAACTTTCAAGAGGCTCATCAACCTCCACAAACAAAGAAAAAACAGAATCGCCGCCCCTGTTTTTCAAAAACTTGTTTTTTGCATCCTCTGATAATGTTTTTATACTTTGAGGTAATCCTTCTGTTTCTGTAATTCTGTACAGCGTTTTTAAATCAGCGGCCCAGATAAGACTGTCATATTTATAAGTGTTATTATTCTGGTCTTTTAAAAGACATTTTTCGGCCATTACTTCGGTAATCTTGGTTTCCGTGAGTATTTTTCCGCCATACTCTGTGATTTTGTTCTTCAGGGCTTCCGGAAGTTTTCCAACACCACCTTTGGGATAGAAATAATCGAGGTACAATGAAAAATAGCTCATTGCAAAAAAAGTGGGAGTATTTTTGAAGAAATGCTGTGAAATGATATCCCTCAGGGAAGAATTTTTTACAAAATTTTCCAGATAGGCTTCAACCGGCATATTAAGCCTGTTGATTTTTCCGACGGTAAAGATAAATTTCGGCAGCCAGGGCAGGAGTTTTTTAAAAATGAAGGATCTGTCACGCAATAAATCTTTAAATACAGGATTCTCTATACCATAGAGCACATCCATGTGCTTCATGATTTTCCTTATGATCTTTAAGACACTGTCTATCTCTTCCTTACTTTCCGGGTATAATCTTAACAGAAGTTCCTTGTATTTTAAGAGACTCTCCTGACCTTCCAGATGGATAATTTCGTTTTCTATTCCCAGGGAAACCGGACTTTCAACCACTTCGAGATGAATGCCCATATCCTTTAGCATCGGGAAGATAATACCGGCATCTTCCAACGCTCTTACTCCGGCATCAAAGTGAAAGCCATCGCGGGTAAATGAATTAATCAGGCCCCCGCATTCCCTGTTTTTTTCAATGAGTAATACTCTTTGTCCTGCGCGTGAGAGATACGCAGCGGAAGTCAGTCCGGCAATGCCTCCTCCCACTATGATAGTATTGTATTTGTTTTCGGACATCTTCCTGTAATTCAAACTTTCAGTTACACCGGTTTCACAGCAACAATTACAGTTAAGAACCCTTCAATCCGCTCAAATCGAGACTTTTTTCCCAAAGTTCGTAAGCTGCTTCTTTGTCCAGAGCGGGCGGAGCCGGTTCCTCTTCGGTGGTTAAATTAAAGAATTTTCCACTTACTGTTTCAATTTCTTTTGAAACTCCGAGATAATACAATGCTTCGGCGGATATTTCAGGGGATTTAAGGGATTTATCTAAAAAGTTCCTTTTAAACCACTGGTAGGCAGGCCCGTTTTCCTGGCCAGTATCAGTTTTAACAGCTCCCGGGTGCATGGCATTGATAGTAACTCCGGTTTGTTGAAAATGTTCATTAAAAACAATCATCGATAAGAGCTGGGCCAGTTTGGCAGAACCGTAACTTTTCAGACCGGAATAACTCCGCTTATCCCAATTCAAATCGTCCAGTTTCAATCCCCATGCAGCAAACCGGTGACCTTCGGAGTTGACCATGATGATTCTGGCCTTAGCCTGAGACTTGAGTTTATCCATTAACATGAAATTCATAATAAAGGAGGCAAGATGTTGAATCACAAAAACCTTTTCAATTCCATCATTGGCTAATTCTCGCTTCGTCAGGTAAATACCTGCATTATGTATCAGTATATCAATCGGGGTAGTCAGCCTTACCAGTTCCTCTGCCACTTTTTGAATATCCTGTAAATTACTCAGATCAGCAATTTTATAATCGCATTTGACACCATATTCACTTTCAATCTCGCGGCATAACGCTTCAGATTTCTGCACATTCCGGTTTACGCACAGCAAGTTTGCTCCGTGAGAGGCATACTTTCTGGCTGTATGATAGCCAATGCCCGAAGTAGCTCCGGTTATTACGACAAGCTTATCAGTAAAATCTTCAGTACAGATTTTGGGGTCTGACCTGTTGTTTCGGATCATTGCAAAAATGTTCGACCACTCATATTCTTTGAAGTATTTAACGAACTTTCTATTTTTCATATATAACAGTTACCTGACTTACTTTTGAAAATTCGAATAATTATATAATTTGACTTAGGCCTTTAGAAATACATTCCAACAGCAAATACATAATCCTGGTTACGTAGCGGAACAGGATCAGCACCTGAAGAGTTAGGCATTGCCAATGTGTTCCACCCTACTGTCATGCGGCAGTCGAAGAAAAAATCCTTAGTGAGAAGTGTGAAATCCGTGCCGACTCCATATACGAATGAATAGTCGAAGGTATCGAGTCCTTTCATATCGCCTGATTCTTCAACTATTATCGGAGGTCCGCCCATATTAATTGTACTGGTAATATTGTATTCTCCATTCAATAATAATGATAATGCTATGCCGGTGCTGCCATAAATGCCAAAATTATTAATCCTGACAAATTTGTATTTTAGTATCATCGGCATCTCGAAATAGTTCAAATCATAAACAGAAAAGGTATTTAGGTTAACAGGTCCGGATATTGTAACATCCTGCCTCGAACCTTTCATAGCATATAAAAGCTCCTGTTGAATTCCAACTGATTCAGTTATCGGAAAATATGCGAATACGCCTCCGGCAAACCCATTCCTGCTATCAGTATCAACCGTGTAAATATCGTCAGCAGGAGAGATACCATATTGAAGGGCGAGACTGTAGCCGGCTTTCAAACCAAACTGAACTCCTGTCTGGGCATTAACAGATCCAAAAAACAGGAATGATACAAACAATAATAAGTAAGTAATTTTTTTCATAATCCTCTTTTCATTTTATTAATACTAATGGACCAATAATGCAAAGTAAAAAGTAATGGTTTCAACCAAACTTTTTCTTCATAAACTTTCTGTAGGCTTTGCCGAACCTGGGAATATTGTCAAAGATATCTCCCCATAAATCGTAGTAATCTCTTTGTTCTGTGATTTTTCCTTCATTATTTATTTTAAGCCGGCTTGAGCCATATAAAACGGAACTTGGATATTTCTTAAAGCTGAGAGTCATTTCCCATTCCATCAGAATTATGTTTCCCTCCATAACAGCATTGACGATCTTCATTTTCAGATCTTTAGAGCGCTTTGTCAGGCGCTCTGTCATTGCTGTAAATTCTTCGATACCACGAATTTCCTGTACGGTATCCCTGAAATATATGTCATTGTCATAATATGGGAGAATGTGCGACCAGTCAGGCTTGCCTTCCGTGTTGTATGTTTTGCTCCACAACTCCAGTACTAATTCTTTTGTCAGCATAGGATATTTTTGTTAAACCCAGGGGTCAGATACAGTCTTATCTCAGGTCATGCAATTTTCCAAAAATAATGATTTTATCCATGTTTGCATCTCTGACAAAGTATCGAATATGATTTTAAAAAGTTGCCTTCATCTGGCTTTTTGAGCCGGAACTACTTCCTTTGAGATAGTGATCGTCTTTATTTAGCCATTCTCATCAAATTCCATTTTTTTCAATGCAGAATTCCCGGGAGTTACTGTCTGTTTGTCCGTGTCCCATCGGACTGGGATGGCAGAATATTACTTATCCGTGCCGGTATCCGTACAACCGGGTTATGTCCGGCTCCCGTTGCTAATGAAGGATCATGGTGAGAATAATGTAACTTCTTTATAGAGTCATGTAACAGTTGAGAGTCATCAGGTGCTTAAATTTATGATCTAAAATCAAGTATAAAATTCTTTACAAAAAACTTAAAATTTAATGCCCGATTCGCAGGCATAATTAAAAACCCGGGGTAATGAAAAAGGTTCTGAAAAATAAGCCTCCTGACCATAAACCAGATACTTATGAGAAGGACAGACTGCAGGGATACGAATCCTATCCTGCAAGTGAAGATATCTACAATAAATTCACGGAAGAGAAAAACGTGGACCCTGAGGACATTTCCAGGGGAAAAAGAGTAGAAGAGATAGATCTTGACCCATCAAACATTGTTGAAGAATCCAATGATGACCTATTTGGCAGAAACCTGGATGTTCCGGGTTCAGAGTTGGATGATGAACAGGAAAATGTGGGGAATGAAGATGAGGAAAACAATTATTACAGTATCGGAGGCGATAACCATAATAATCTTGATGAGGATAAGGATGAATTATTATGAATAATAAACCAATCCTATACCACCCTGTAAACAATTTCGAGATGATCATAAATAATCATCTGGTAAGTTATACCGATGCTGGCAAAGAGGGTTCTCCGGTAATCATTTTCATCCACGGCTTCCCGTTTAACAGGTCGATGTGGAATTTTCAGGTGGAGTTGTTGGAGGATAATTACCATCTGATAACATATGATATCCGCGGACATGGAAACTCAGATTCCGGCAATGAGGATTTTTCTATTGACCTGTTTGTTGGCGATCTCATCGGCTTTATGGATGCACTGAAGATTGACAGAGCAATTTTGTGTGGTTTATCAATGGGAGGATATATTGCCTTAAATGCCGCAGATAAGTACAAAGACCGTTTTGATGCTCTTATATTAGCTGATACGCAATGCATTGCCGATACACCCGAGGCGAAAGAAAAACGTATGAAGGCTATTGAAAGCATCAGGAGAGACGGGGTGGAAAAATATGCTGAAGAGAGTATAAAAAATCTTTTCGCTTATGACTCTTTCACAACCAGGCTTAAAGAAATTGAAGATGTCAGGGAGATGATAACGAAAACTCCCGAACAATCGCTTATCAGTACTTTACTTGCTTTATCAGACCGTAAAGAAACCTGCAATATCCTCACTGAGATCAAAGTACCGGTCCTTATAATGGTCGGGAAGGAAGATAAATTAACTCCTCCTGCTGCGGCCGGGTTTATGCATGAAAGAATAAATGGTTCAGTGCTCAAAATCATTGACCACGCAGGGCACTTAAGCAATCTGGAGAATCCCGGTGCATTTAATGCCTCATTAATGGTGTTTATTGCATCCGTTTACCCGCTAACTGTTGAACGAATGGGAAATAAAGATCAAATCTAAAGGATATAACCATTACAATAATTATCATGATGGATAAACAACAAGGCAATCGCATACCGGAACCGGCCAGGGCAGAATATATTGAGGTTGAACCTAATGTACGTCTTCATATTTCAGATGCAGGAGCTGGCAGACCTGTAGTGTTGATACACGGGTGGCCGTTGAGTGATGAAATGTTTGAGTATCAATACAATGCACTTATTGAAAAAAAATACCGCATAATTGGTATTACGTTAAGAGGTTATGGAAAGTCTGATAAACCGTACGGAGAGTATAATTACGATATACATGCGTTGGATATAAAAAGGATTTTAAATAAACTGGAGATAACAGATGCTGTCCTGGTCGGCTTTTCCATGGGAGGCGCCATCGCAATCCGTTTTGCATCATCCGATTCCGGGTCTCATGTTTCGAAACTGGCTTTGGTTGGAGCGGCAGCTCCCATCTGGACTCAACGTAAAAATTTTCCTTTCAATCTTACTAAAAGCGATGTCAATGATTTAATTGAACTGAACTATACAGACCGGCCAAAGCTTTTATCAGATTTCGCAAAGATATTCTCTGCTACTGAAACCTCATTAAATGAAGGTATCAGCAACTGGTTGAACTTGATTTGCTTAAGTGCTTCCTCCTACGCAACGGCCCAATGCCTGATTGCTTTACGTGATACAGACCTGAGAGGTGATCTGGCGAAAATTAAAATACCGACAGTGATTATGCATGGTAAAAAAGACAAAATATGTTCTTTTGATCTGGCTGAACAGATGAAAGCGGGAATCAAAAATTCATATATCGTTCCTTTTGAGAATAGCGGCCATAGTTTATTTCTGGAGGAAACTCAGAAGTTTAATTCAGAGCTGATAAAATTTGCAGGCAAATAAGGTTAAAGGTTAATCCCGCTAATCAACTGAATGTACCCCAAAGAAATAAGAGGTCATTCTGATCTCTGAAAATCTAATTATCTCATCAAAAGTTTGAGTATTTTTTCCTTGAATGCTGTATAGGGCGGATACCGAACAGGGATATCGATCAGATTCGATTTTTCCATGACCGATTTCATGTTAGAGAATGTCTCGAATGACTTTACACCATGATAACGTCCCATTCCGCTGGGACCGATTCCCCCGAAGGGCAGGTGCGGTGATGCGATCTGCAGAACCGTGTCGTTCACGGCCGCAGAACCGCTCTGGGTTCCTGACAGGAACTCCCCGGCAAGCTTTTTACTTGTTGTGAAAATATAAGCTGCCAGTGATTTAGGATTCCTTTTGATTACTGAATAAACTTCAGTGAAGTCACTGTAGGTGATCACAGGCAGAACCGGACCGAATATCTCCTCCTGCATGACAGGATCCTCAGGTCTGACTCCGGTAATTATTGTCGGTGCCACATAACAATTACCAGGATTGGTGATGCCCCCGGTAATGATATTCCCGATTTTCAGGAATGATTCCATTCTGACGGTCTTTTCTGAATTGATCATACGGCAATAGTCCGGGCTAACAGCCGGGTCTTCACCATAGAATGCTTTTATTTCTTCAACGAGCAGTTCGAGGAAACGGTCTTTAACCTTATTATCTATCAGAAGGTAGTCGGGAGCTATGCATGTCTGTCCGGCATTCATGAATTTTCCTGATGCTATCCTTTTTGCTGCATAACCGAGTTTGGCATCGGCCGCTACCACACATGGATTTTTGCCGCCAAGCTCAAGGGTTATGGGAGTGAGATTCGCGGCTGCTTTTGTCATTACCCTCTTTCCGATAGCCGGACTGCCTGTGAAGAATATATAGTCGAAGGGGAAATCAAGGAGATTATCACTGAGGGTGTGGTCTTCATCGACAATTGTAATCAGTTCCTCAGGGAAGTGGCTGATTATTTTTGAAATGACCTTAATTGTATTTGGAACATTCTGTGAAACTTTTAGTACAACACAGTTGCCGGCAGCAAGTGCGCCAATAGCCGGGACCATTGATAGCTGGAAAGGATAGTTCCAGGGAGAAAGGATCAGCACCTGTCCATAAGGCTGTGCCAGGATATAGCTCCGTGCAGGAACATTAGTGAGGGAAGTTCTGACTCTTTGCCTGCCTGACCACCTCCTTAGATTGCGTATCATCAGGCTGATCTCGGCAACAGCAAACCTTGATTCCGTTCCAAGTACCTCAAAATAAGGTTTGTGGAAATCCCTTTGAAGAGCGTTGAAAAGTTCACCTTCGTGGCTCAGTATCAGCGATCTCAGTTTTTTCAGAATTCCGAGCCGGAAGTTTATATCGAGTGTTTGGCCTGATGCAAAGAATTTCCTCTGGTTCTCAAGAATCGGTAGAAGCTCTTCCTTTTCCATAGCTTATGAGGTACAATACTACAATCAGGTGCAAATATAGCGAGATTGTATGTCGGAAATTCAATTCTCATTGGCCACTTTTCCCCTAAAGGTTAGTGAACCCAAAATTTTATCTGCTAAAATTAATGTCCGGGTTATATTTCATTGCTGTAAAGCTGTTGGTCAGAGCAAGAGCTACGTGCGTGAAAAAAGCAATCCAAATCGTTCCGGTAGCCAGGGTGAGTATACAAAGGACCAGTCCAAGGATAATAGCACCCACAGTTTCGTTTAATCCCTTAGGTACGTGGGATATGGAATAAAAAGCAACATTTATGGCAATTGCCGGCCAAACCCCCAAGTCTTCGGCCAGGGGGAACAATAAGATCCCTCGGAACAAAAACTCATATCCAAACAAATAAATAATCCAGCCGGCGATATTCATGACAGTAATCTTCCTTGTCCATAACCTTGCCCGGATCTGGGGATAATTAATCAGGTTTGCAGGTTTTCTGGCACCCAGGAATGCCAGGGGAATTATGATAACCATAAGGCCTAAAGACCATAATGCCGTAGGTAAAGCAGTTTCAGGATTATAGGATAACCCATAATCGGTGAGCGAATAACCCGGAATGATAATCAGGCACAGTATCCCTGATACAAATCCCATGGTTATAAAGCCCACTATTCGTAGAAAAGTGATATGGTAAGCGGAAGCATCGTCGAAGCTGAATTTTCGAAAGAAAAAAGATTTAATCTTCTCGGATTTGGTTGTGAACCAATAAATTATGAACGTAACAACTGAAATTGAAACAGGCAAAACAGATGTGATATTTTCCTTTTGCCAAGCAAAATCAAAGGCTGCGGATTGAATCATTATTTTTTTACTTTAATGTAGGCATTTTCTACAAGCCAGTTACAACACTCCTTAATTGCAGTATCAATATCCGTTCCTGGTATTTGCAGTTCCTCCCGTGCTGTATCACCGTGAACAAATTGTCTGACGCAGGCTAACCTTGCTGCTGGAAAAGTAAGAAGCGGCTCTTTATTAAGAATTTCCCCGACAGGCTACCAGCCAACCCGATTGCTTTTACCAGTCAATCCGGATTTACCCGATAAATCCACAAATGATGTAACTAATTTGTAAAATTTTGTAATATCTGAACCTTAAAAACCAAATAAATTTGAACCATATAATTTAATGGAGTTTCCATGAAAGTATTTTATCATGACAGTAACAGAATTTCGAAGTAAACTTATTGATCAAACGGAATCTCTGGCCAGATTGGCTTTTAAATTAACATCTGATGAGGATGACGCAAAGGACCTGGTACAGGAGACGTTTTATAAATCTTTGAAATACAGTGATAAATTTGTAGATGAGTCCAGTTTTAAAGCATGGACATCAACAATCATGAAAAACACTTTTATTAACAACTACAGGAAAAGTGTTCTTAATACTTTATATCGTGATCACAACAAGGACTTATTTTTCTTTAATCAGACAAAAAATACTGGCAATAATAACCCGGATTCAGCATATTCAGTCTTAGAGATTACTCATCATATTGAACAGCTAAACGATAAATTCCGAATCCCGTTTACAATGCATCTTAATGGATACAAATACAGGGAAATTGCCGATGAATTAACCGTGGACATAGGAACTGTAAAAAGCAGAATCTTTGTTGCAAGGAGACAGTTGAAAGAAAAATTGATCAGCTGAAAGAAAGCTTGTGTGGCCCGCTTCGTGGGCTTAGTAGTTGTTAAATTCCTCCTCGGATATCTCCTTCCCCTGAATCATGCCGTCAACAACAACCTTGCTGTTATATTGAATGGAACATTTTATTCCTCCCTTGAATTTCGCCATTATCCCGGGAATAGTATATTTAATGGCTATCTCTTCCATTTGATTTTCAAAGTAGACATGTTCTCCCTTTTGCAACTTGGTGCGGATGCGCCTATATCCTTCTGTGTTTGGTGTAACTACTGTCATCTGGAAAATTGTTACAGGATGGATTTATATTGTGAAGATTAAAGCCCCCAGGCCTATTCCTAAGGGCATAATTAAATTCAGAACCTCAAACGTGTTTTTGCATTGATACGGAATTCAGAGAATTTGTGACGAATAATATTCAAATACAAAAGAGCAATTCTCTGACTTAAATCGCTTACACAATTTGACCATTAGGTTACATAATTCACAGATCATTCAAATGACGGTACATTTGAAGTTATTTTGGTAGTTTGGCAATTCCGTGCCATCAAGAGTGTACTATTCGCTGCTTTTTTTATCTCCCCCGTTAAACGAAGGTCGAACGAGCAATGGAAACCAAACCTTCCTGCTGGTTAAGAGTCATTGATATTGAAGACATGATTGGTTTATCACCAAGAGAACTTCCCGAGTAGTATCCTTAATAAAGGTCCAATCATCTCTAATTCATATGAGAAATCTGATTGATGGGTCCAGGAGGTAAAGTTGAATAGTATACGCACTAATAAAAATAAGAGGTCGGATTTGACCTCTTGTGCCGTTTGGTACCCCAGACGGCCGAGATTGACATTTTTATAAACTTGAGAATAGTAGAAATTGCCTGAATTACCAGCATGTTTCTTTAAGAAGGTCGCCTGTCAATTGAGCCGGTTATTACTCCGGTTATAAAAGGTGAAAAAGTCGCTACATTTTAGTATTAATAAGATCAGATATAGCCTGTACAAATTCTTTGTGAACTAACGGCTTCTGAAAGATCAGATCAGCCCCCAGAAGTTTTGCACTGTTGAGATATCCCTCATAATTAAATCTTCCACCACCTGAAATAGCTACGATCTTTAATCCTGGATTCTTTCCTCTCAGATAGAATATCAGTTCAAGACCTTCTTTTTCAGGCATCACAATATCAGTTACCAAAAGATCCGGGGGACAGAATTCAATTTTTTTCAAACCTTCACTGCCGTTGCTGGCAATATCAACTTCGTATCCGGCTTTTTCAAGCATCCTTTGAAGCATTGTCAGTATCGAAGGATCATCATCTATTATCAAAATTTTCGCCATTGCTAAAGTTGATTAGTTTTCATCCAGGACTTTTCTGATAACCTTGCTGAACTCGCTCAGTTTGATAGGTTTCAGGATCATTTCATAAGAACCGGTTTTTGACTTTGCCGCATCAGATAATTTGTCGATGTATCCGGTTATTATAATGACTTTGAGGTCGGGATTAATTTTCCTCATTTTTCCAGCCAGTTCGGTTCCCAGCATTTTGGGCATTGTCTGATCTGTTACGAGTAATGAATATTTCCCGGGGTTTCTTTTAAACTCCTCAAATGCTTCACTACTGTTGGTCTTGGTGGTGACTTTATATCCGAGATTTTCCAGCATCTTTTTGCCCACAAAAGTTATGTCCAGTTCATCGTCGACAAACAGGATGTGTTCGTCTCCCCTTGGAAGGTGATCCAAAGATTTGATTTCAGATACGGGATCAGCAATGTTGTATGGAAGATAAACAGTGAATAATGTACCTTTCCCCGGAGTGCTTTCTACAGTTATTGCCCCATTATAATTGCTGACTATACCATGCACAACTGAAAGACCCAGTCCTGTTCCTGAACCCACTTCTTTCCTGGTAAAGAATGGTTCAAAAATCCTTTCCTTCGTTCTTCTGTCCATTCCATGACCAGTATCTGATAGTCTGATTCTTACATAAATTCCAACCTTAAGATTGTTAATTTTCTTCGTTGTTTTCTGATCTACCAGTACACTATCGACCTTTATGTCAAGGATGCCTCCCCTGTTTTTCATCGCATGAATGGCATTAGTACATAAATTCATAATAATCTGGTGTATATGAACTGGATCTGCAAGAATTATCCCTATTCCCGAATCAATACTTTTCCTTATCTCAATTGCATGAGGGAGGGATGCCTTGATAAGGTTTATTACTTCGACCACTATCTGGTCCAGTTTAACAGGCTTCTTCTCCACGTTCACTTCCCGGCTGAATGTCAGGATTTGCTGGACCAGGTCTTTTCCTCTTACAGCTGCAATATTTATCTGTTCCAGATCGAACCTCAGTGTGCTATCCTCAGGAATTTCTTCCAGGGCCATATCTGTGTACCCTATGATCGGTGTCAGAATATTGTTAAAGTCATGAGCTATACCCCCTGCCAGCGTTCCGATAGTCTCAATTTTTTTAAGGTGAAAAAGCTGAGTTTCCAGTTCGCTTCTCTGCTTTTCGGATCTTTTGCGAACCTCAATCTCTTTTTTCAGTTTTAAATTGGTATCTGTCAGTTGTCGTGTCCTGTCAATGACTCTTTTTTCCAGGGTGCTGTTAACTGCTTTGACTTTGTCCTGTTCCAGTTCAAGGAGTTTTCTCATATAAAAATCCCTGCGGGAGGATAGTTCCAGCGAATACCCTGTGAGCATTCCGATAATATTTGAACTGATAAAGAAGAAATTGTTATTGATCAGTATTGTGATAGGTGTTTCTGAGATCCATATAGCTGAGATCTCGTAAGCAATAACAATCAGCCAGCCCGCTAACGATGCATAAATAAACCGCGCTTTAGCAAATGTATATCCAAAAATGAAGATCAGTATAAGGCCGGCATAATATGAATAGTTAGATACCCTGGCACCAAGAATTATCATGAATATTATTCCGAATCCGGTAATGAACATGACGCCTGTTATCGACAATTGCATATATTTCCTGAACGTTTTGAAAAATGTAAAGGCAAATACTGATAACAAAACCGGCAATACAACAGCGAACCTTATAAGCCAGAATATTTCTTTCAGTTCCGGTACCGTGGCGGCATCAAGAAGTGCAAACGCACCATAAAAAATCATCGCCAGGATCAGGGAAAACCTGAATGGGTTCAAAGCCTTGACGTAGTAGTCATTAAGGAATTCAGATTCATAATTCGATAAATACCCTGTAAATGAAAGGGTTAGTTTGTTGAAAGTCATTGATTCCGAGCTTTCCCGACTCAATCCCAGAAAATTAATCAGCGTATTTTTGAAAATATTCATCCTTTCTGACTATCTATTTATTGATAAACGTCAGAAGTGGGCATTAGATTTTATTAATTGCTTTTAAAAATTATGGGATAACAGAATCAAATGCTTTGTATGGGTTTAGAAAGCAAAAATTCTGACACAGAAAACAAAGTTTCTTTTATGTTCACTGAATATTAAGGAAAAGATTTACACCAAGGTCTTCGGCATCAACAAAAACGTTCCTGTTCAGGAGGCCTGCATCTCCAGCAATCTTTAACAGATCCTCTCTGCTTCTGTAGTTAAGGTACCATTCAGATACGACCTCCATAAGTATTTGTGATGGATTTTCAGTGCTGAAATTGCCAATGACAAGGTCACCTCCTTCTGCTACGTAATTAATGTATTTTTTCAACAGGTAAACAAAATGTTTCTCCCTGAAATAATCAAATAATCCGGCACTCCAGATAAGGTCATACCTCCTGGAAGGCTCAAACCTTAAAACATTGACTTTGTGATAGGAAATCAGGTTTTCAAATTTTTTGTTCTTATCTGACGAATAATCAATAGCATTCTGGTCATAATCCACCAGGTCAAAACTGATATCGTTTCCGGTGTACATGTTCAGAAATTCATTTACATCAGTTGCCGGTCCGGAACCGAGTATCAGGACCTTTTTTTCACCATTTTTTTTAAGAGCAAGATTTAGGCATTGATTAAGGAAATAATCTTTACGGTTCCTCACAGCCCTGGTTCCGGCCTGATTCTGATAAAAAATATCCCAGTTACGATATTTTTTATCTCCATTAACATGGTTAGAATAAATATGATCGATTAAATAAAAATCTCCCGGATACCCAAATGGTTTTACGTAACTCCGGCCAATCAGAGTATTGACGTTAAGTATTGGGTTTATTACTTCCCTGAACTCATGCAGATTTTTTGCATCCAAAGTTTTGACAATGAAGGCAAATTCTTCATAATCATGAAGTTCGGGACCTCCGTTTTTGACTAAATATGTAAGGAATAATTTCTTATTTACATCAAATGCACAATCTGACCGGGAAGTTACATTAAACATTTTCTTTCAAGATTAAAACAGACACTTTTGATCCCCTTAAGGTAAAGAATTTTTCATAACATAGGCACACATCAATTATTTTTTTAATGTTAACGGGCTCAGACGCTATTTTTTTATCCCTGACATTGGGAATTACACACCGGAAAATCCTGGAAAAAAGAACCATCTCAGAATGTTCCCGGTCTGCATCCTGCACTGATTTCGGAAAGTATCCTTAGAATTGGTGAGGATTTCAGAAGATCATAAAAAGGCACAAGAGGTCGATTTTGACCTCTTGTGCCTCTGGGTACCCCGAACGGACAAAAGTTGCAACTTTTTTCAATGATGCTTCAGAAAGATACACCACCGAAACATACCAATCCTAAAATGTAAAAGTATATGTATATTTCAATAGGATAGACCTGTTATTAAAAGCTGGTAATCTAGGATCTTCAAGATCTCTGTAAGTACTTCTTCCCTCATTGAGGACTACGTAGAAATCATTCCCTTCACGTGGGTTATACCTTAATCTAAAATTTGTTGAAAGAGAATTTTCTGTACTGTTATACTGTACAAAGCCATTTATAGATATTTGTGTAGTGAACATCAGCAAGGTTTTGAACCTGGCAATATTGCCGGTAAAAGCCTGGTCACGCAGAGGGAAATTAACATGGTTATATTCGTATGCCAGACCCAGCTGCAATGAAGATCCTATATTCCACAGGGGTTCCAGGCCAACTGTCAGGCGATTGCCATCATAAAAGGTGCCTGCATAACAATCTATCCCAAGACTTAATGTCTTTGACTCAGATGTATTCACATGTGCCACAAATTGCGTGAAATTATATTTCCCGGCAGCTACACTTGCATTTTCTGAGAAATTGAACTCTCTCTCAACATTTTCATATGAATTTAAGATAGAAACCATCCCTCCAAATCCCTGTTTAAAATTAAATTTATAGGCCAATTCAGTATTGGCGGTCTGGGCATCTCCTGTGGAATTGGAATAATACATCTCCTCGTTCAGCTCAAACTTATGATTCATAAGCGGAGAAGTTGCTCCCGGGAGCCAGCCGTACTGAAGACTACCTGCATAATACGAATAATCTCTCCTCTGTTGAAAGCCCATCGAAGGTTTGAAATCCTTACCGCTTCGCGTATAGGTAAAATCATATCCCAAACCTTTATCATTAAATCTTATCCAGTTCAGAAAAAGTCTTGTCGGATCAAGGGAAAAGGGGGTATTATTGTAATTCGCTACCATAACTTGTGCAAGTTTTATATTTAAGTAATCATTTTTAAGGATTTTTAAAATCCCGTCAACCCCATATGAAGTGCTGTAGGAGCCATCCATACCTATACGGGAAGTCAAAATACCGCCCACATAACTGTTACTGTTGATTATCTGGCGGCGAAGCCTGAGAACACCAAAATTTTCCGAAGGAAGTGAACTTTGTGCAGTATCGGATGGATCGAAGGATTGTGTTTGTAAATCCAGGAACCCAATATCCCATTTACCAGCCATTCCGGTGATCCTTCCTCCACCCAGAATAGGTACCTGTTCACCCTTGTTCAGACCTATCTGACGGCTATAAAAAATACTGCTTTGCCCCTCGAATCCAAAGTTGAAAATGCTCGACCGCTCCTGAAAGAAAGATCTCTTCTCAGGGAAAAAAAGCGAGAAACGGGTGAGATTAATTTGCTGGTCATCTGCCTCAACCTGTGCAAAATCTGTATTTAAAGTAGCATCAAGAGTTAGATTATTTGTTATTCCGTATTTGACATCCAATCCGGCATTCAATTTAGGGCTACCCTTCATATCATAAACGGTTCCTGCTTCATTCAGAAAATTATCCTGCTGATAGCCAGCCAAAAGATATGGCGTAACATAAAAAGGCTTTTTTGACTGGATACCTTCAAATGATACTTCATTAGCTTTAGATACCCTGTAAGTGCTGAATGCCCCCCAATCTGGAGGGATTGCAGGAAAAATATCCACCTCATTTTTATGTGCTATACGTCTGAAACAAATCAATCCCATAATTACCTTCCCATTATCTTCTTTAAACCTCATACTGGAAAAAGGTATACGCATTTCCAGAAACCACCCGCTTTCATCCTGTGTGGTCTTAACATCCCAGAAAGTATTCCAGCTTGTATTAAATGGCGGATTCCTGGGATTGGAGGCTATTGCATCATTCAATACAGCCAAATCGGTTCGTAAACCACTCGGGGTTGTGGAAAAGACGAGAGCGTTTTCCTTGTCATTAAATGAATCAAACACAATGGAAAGGGACTCATTACTATTGGATCCTTCATCGCGTTTCTTTGAGGTTATCAACATTTTCGTAGCTTCAGAATCAAAAAGTCTTGCTCCAACATAGATATAAGTACCGTCATAGCATACCATAACTTCACTCTTTTCTGTGGGCTGGTTGCCGAAAATAGGTGTATGCATTACCATCGGAAGGGGCTCGATATTCTGCCAGCATGGATCGTTGACAGTACCGTCAAATCTTATCTCTCCCTGAATCCTGGGAATTGAGACCAAATCCTGAGCCTGCACAGATATCATTGAAAAAATTATAACTGCGAGGAATAAAAATTTCTTTAGAATTGTTGTTTTCATTTTAAATGTTTGTTCACAATCAACCTGTTAATTACCTCAAATGATTGTATCAGTTCAAAGCAAATTTACAGGCTGACAAGAGAGAACATTCAATATATGAGATGAGGCTGAAGAAATAAATAGTGAACTGACTAATAGATAAGATGAATTAATCTGAGTTCATCTGAAAGGATTCAATAAAGGAAAAATCAAGTCTTTATGCCCTGATTGCATTTCCGGTAAAACAAACATAACCGCTGTTATTTATTTCCCTACAAACCAGCTCTTGAATTCAGGAACCCTTGCTTTGCTTACAAGGATTTTTTCTGGTAGCGAAACCTTCAAGTTAACCGACAATCTATTATTAAACCACAAGTCGATGTCTTTTATAGCTTTTCTGGATATTATAAACTGTCTGTTTGCCCTAAAAAATATTTCAGGATCAAGCATGTTCTCAAGCTCATCCAGAGTATTATCCATGCTATAGCTTTTGTTCTCGTAAGAAATTGATTTCACTGTTCCGTAATCGATAAAAAAATAAGCGATATCATATGCGTTCAGCGGAACGAGTTTATCTCCTTTTACAGGGACCAGGAAATTATTCTTATATATAGTATTCTTTTTAAAATAGGTTAATAAGTTCTGCAGATCAGTATCTCTGTTTTCGTTACCGTATGTGAGCCTCCTATACTTTTCAAGTGCTTTTCTAACCGAATTTATGTCAATGGGTTTAAGGAGATAGTCAATACTGTTAACTTTAAATGCTTTCAGCGCATATTCATCATATGCAGTAGTGAAAATTACAGAACAGTTAATCTTTACTCTGTCGAATATTTCAAATGCTGATCCGTCAGCAAGATGAATATCAAGGAACAGGATGTCAGGTGAATCATGCAGTGTAAACCAGGCAACAGTTTCATTTACGCTTTCAAACGTTGCGATAATTTCAAGAGTTTCGATTTCATTGAGGACACCCTTCAGATTCTGTGCTGCCAGGGGTTCATCTTCAACTATTATTGCTCGCATTGTCATGAGGAGTTAGTAAGGGTATTTCCACCAGGAATTCATTGTTTTTCCGTGATATGAGAATCTCTTTTCCCGAAAGGAACATGTATTGTTTTGCCAGATTCGACAATCCAACACCACTACTGAATTCCGGGGAATTTCTTTCCCGGATGAGGTTTGCCATTCTTAAAGTCTGATCGCTTTTTGTTTCAATCGTAATTGTTAAAGGATGCCTTTTACTTATTTCATTATGCTTGATGGCGTTCTCAAGAAGTGTCTGGATCGCAAGCGGTGGTAACCTGTAGCTGTTGTACTTTTCATCAATCTGTTTTTCTATCAACAGATTGTTGCTAAATCGTGTCTGTAATAGAAATATGTAAGAATCAGACACTTCCATCTCCTCTTTCAGACTCCGGGTCCGGCTTTGGTTACTCTGTAACGTATATCTCAGAACCTGTGAAAGATGATTAATATAGTTTTGTGCAGTTCCGGTATCCTGATTGATCAGCTCTTTCAGGGCGGTCAGCGAATTGAAAAGGAAATGAGGACTTACCTGGTTCTTCAGAGATTCATACTGCGTGACCAGATTTTCACGTTTAAGCTTTTCATTCTCAATCCTGATAGCTTGTTTGTCATATACAGTCTTAATGAATAAAATGCCGGAGAGAACTACTATTCCTGTGAGAATATCCCTGGAAGTATAAAGTAAATTAAAGCTTTTCTCTACGGTACTATCACTTAATAAACGCTTGATAGCAAAGAATGAGTCACTCAGGATCGTTACTGAAATCAGAGTCAGGATTATTGATATCGAAATCCGCTTAAAATCCGCTCTTATTGTGCTGTCAAGAGGCCTGATTATAAAATAATTGAGAATAAAAGTACCAAAAGCGACCATTGAACTGATGAACACCTCGGAAAATGCATTGGCTATAGGGTGCTCAAGGGTTCTGCCTCTGCCTCCTCTGGTTTCCAGACCGAACCGCTCAAGAATGGTACTGAAATGAATCAGAATACCCAGGAAGAGGGAAATTATTAAAACAATTGCAATATACTGCCAGAACTGCTTCTTCTTCATATATCAAAGATACATCACTAAAAGAATTACGGTAGAATAAACAGTTAGAACAGTAAATACAGAACCTGAAGCTGACAATTTAATGATTGAAGTTTTTTAAATCATGAATGAAAACTATATCTCAGACAAAAGATATCTGTTGAAAACTTAAAGCGCAGAGTTCAGTCTAAAAAAAGGGTTTCGGATATTTCACATAGAAGATATGAAAGTTCAACCATGTTTTTTGCATTCTCACAGAAATATTCCATTTTCTCTTTTACCCCTGACGTATCTTTATAAAGAATTAATCAGAGATCAATGGAAAGATTAAAGATCAACCAGAGGAAAGAAGGAAGGTGCCTGGACAATGAATAAATGAAAAATTTTAAATTTTGTTTTTATAGTAGAGAATTTTAGTAAATATCATTTAAATAACTTGAGATGTGAAAACAGTAAAAATGATGTTTTTCAAAATGATAAAATTGAAAACAATTTTATCATTTTATTGCCTGATTTTTGTTGTTAACAATAACTTTGCCCAGCTTAAAACTGAAGGGATTCAGGATTCTGATCCCGATACAGCTTGGGTCTCACCCAATAAGTCAGTACCCTCCTTTGCAACATATCAGGTTTATCCCACTCCGGAAAGAGGAAAGGGTACTTTCGGAAGTTTTATGATTTATCTCCCTGAAGAATACAAAAATACATCTAACAGCTACCCGGTAATATATTATTTGCACGGGGGAAATGGAAATCAGAGAGAGGGGCAATGGTTAATGAAGGAATTGGACAAGGCTATTAAATCTCAAAAAATGCCTCCGCTGATTATTGTAAGTGCACAGGCATTACCCATTGGCTGGTATTGCAATGCAAATGTTGGTGCAAAAGGAGTAATTAGTGGGCCTGTCGAAAATGTTTTAATAAAAGACCTTGTACCATACATCGATTCTCATTATCGTACCATAGCTAATCCCTCTGGCCGCGGTTTAGAAGGTTGGTCTATGGGTGGCTTTGGAGCAATAAGACTTGCTTTTAAGTTTCCTGAAATGTTTGGTTTCACATCATCAATTGCAGGTGCACTGATTGAATTTAAAGACGAACACAATCCTCAATATCTCGTCAATACTTTTGGTCCTGCAACCGGTCCCGGCTCAGAAAAATCTATTGAGTACTTTAACGCAGTTCACCCCAGATTTTATGCCAGAAAGAATGCTGAGCTGATAAAGAAAAATGTAAAAGTAAGGATAATCGTTGGTGATCAGGACTGGTTGTATAACAACAATGGTAAACTTATAACTAAAACATTTAGTGATT
Source organism: Bacteroidales bacterium (assembly GCA_041740815.1). Lineage (GTDB taxonomy): Bacteria > Bacteroidota > Bacteroidia > Bacteroidales > VadinHA17 > SR-FBR-E99. The sequence continues at coordinate 3,070 of JBGSLG010000041.1, read as the reverse complement.
ATCTTGATTCGTTAGGCATTAATCATGAATATTCAGTTTTAGAAAATGCCGGACATATGATACCCATTGAATTCACTAATGGGGTAAGAGAATATCCTATTCAATTTTGGGTGGATGCTTTTAACCCCTTGTTTCATCTTTGAAGGATCAAAGCCCATATTAACTTCATTAAGCAGTTGGGCCCTTCATTAAGTACTGCTTCTTAAAAAGTTGAATTAATTGATTAAAGAAATAACAATAATCTATGGTAAAGAGAACAATTATTCCGGCCGTAATCGCAATAGTGTACTGCCTTTCCTGGATGACAGCAATTGGACAGTCAATAGAACCCCTGATTTTCCCAAAGGATAACTTTACAGTGGAAACCAGAATAGTAAAAACATCTTCAGGTGAAAAAGAAATCACATACCACTCTTACATGCACATACTTTATGTTGCAAAACCTGTTGACAAAGATTTTCAGAGTCTGAATGTCAGTGTTCCTGTTAAGATCGATGATGTAACCATAGATGCTACAAATGCTCCTATATTCTTTTCCATTGGCATTGGTGGATACATGTCGGTCAGGAATGCCGGTAATGCAGTGCCTCGTGCCGGATCTGGAGGATCAGGAGCTACAGGATCATTCAGTAGCAGAGATGACCTGGCTTTGGCTGCAGGTTTTGTGATAGTAACACCCGGATGCAGGGGGCGTGATAATAAAGCCGATGATGGAACTTTTTACGGCAAAGCCCCAGCTGCAATAGTCGATCTTAAAGCTGCTGTCCGCTATTTAAGACACAATAAAGGCATCCTGCCGGGAAATGTCGATCAGATTATCTCTGTTGGGTGCAGCGCAGGCGGAGCAGTCTCAGCTCTTCTGGGCACTTCCGGTAATAGTCCTTTATACGACCCTTACTTAAAAGAAATCGGCGCAGCCGATGCAAATGACAATATATTCGGCAGTGCCTGTTACAGTCCTATTACTGATCTAGAAAATGCCGATGGAGCCTATGAATGGATGTATGGTACTTATCCAACCAAATCAGGACTTGTTGACCAGGAAATATCAAACCAGTTAAAAGCTCTGTATGAAGATTATCAATTGTCATTAAAACTTCAGGGTAAAAATGGTTTTGGATTCCTCACTGCTGACAATTATGAAGACTATCTTCTTCAATATTTTCTTTTTCCTTCTGCCAATGAGTATTTAAAAGGGTTAACAGAGGAAAACCGCAAAGAATACCTGGACAGTTACAAATGGATTACCTGGACTGATAAAGGAGCTTCGTTTATTTTCCCGGATTATGTATCACATGTTGGCAGAATGAAGAATATACCAGCCTTTGATGATTTTGACAAGAAACAGCCTGAACCCGTTTTATTTGGCAACAAGACCACCGATTCCAGGCACTTCACCAATTTCAGTTTGCAGCATTCAACCAGTGTTAAGAATTCCGAGATAGACAACGAATTAAAAATGCTTGTAAACATGATGAATGCCAATTATTTCATAAGTGAGGACAATAAAGGTTGTGCAGATTATTGGTGGCTTCGAAACGGCTCCAGGGACAACCATACCTCACAAACTGTTATGGTGAACCTGGCAACAGGCCTGGAGAACCGGGGTAAAATCGTGAATGCTGCGTTATTCTGGGACGGAGGACATTGTGCCGGAGATGATCCGGAAGGTATGGTTAGCTGGATGAGTAAAATAACCAATTACTCATTAAACAAATAATTATGAAGCAGCTATCAGCATGATAACTTTTCTAAGGCCGGATAATTAAACCGGCACAGGGTAGCCAATTCCACCAGCTTTCCCAGCTTGGAATGAATTTTAAACAAATTCATTCTAAGGTTTAGTAAACTCAATAACATACTCCGACATATATCTGTCGTTATATGGTTTCAGATACTTAACAAACAATCTGGCTTTCTGCCCAAGGCGCAGTGATGTATGCCTGTTTTCAATATCCTCTTTGGTGTCGGCAGGTTGTAATGAGGGGTACCATAGAAAGTATCCCTCCTTTTTTAACAGTATCTTTGGTTTTGACCACATTTGTGAATGATCGCCTTCACCCAGGTTTTGATAAGGGTTAAAGGAGATGTATATTTCATTCCCTGCCCATGACTGGCCGGTTACATGTCCCATAAGCATCACCCAGCAGTTGAGGTAAGTGTTCCAGCTTACTGAGGGGCCCCAGTAAAAACCTCCCCCCGGAGATGATGCGGCACCTCCTCCTTCGGCAGTATCTATCTGAAGTGATATTACAGGAGCTCCAATTCCATTATGTGGAGCACTGAATGAATCTCCATCCCATCGCTTTGCTTTTCCCACAGGATTATCAAGGTCACTTACATGAATCCTTGCAACAGAAATGCACTGTCCCTTTCTTTCTGTATCCCTGTCATAACTATACTCATCATATATTCCCGGATAACCGTATTCACCATAGAACAGGTACAGATATTCACCCGACAATACAGCTGAGGGATCTCCCACCCCGCCTGCAAATGTAAGTGAGGTATTATGGGGGAGCAGTATCAGCCTCGGATAAAGATCTTCGATGAAGATTCCCTTGTTTTCCCAGTTTCTCCCACCGTTTACTGATTTCATTATACCTATTCGGCATACGGCTGCCGGCGACTCGGGACCTCTCAATCCAACCGGCCATTTCTGATTCTTATATCCGCTTCCTGAAAGACTGTCGAAAGGAAGAGTCGATGGGTAATTCTCATTATGGTAAATTGCATATAGCGTCTTACCTGTAAAATCTGAAGTATCCTGCCAGATTGTTTCGAACCAGACTGCACCGTGCAGACCTTCGGTGCCTTGTGGAACATTTGGAGGGAGGCCTGGTTCGGTAAAATCTTCTGCTCTGCTTCTGAATGCCTCAAGTGAATTACGGCCGTCGGCGAATTTAAGATGACGTGCACCGCCGTTCGGGTCCCAAAGAGGATCTTCCCCGTATTTACCCGGAAAAATCCTGAATGTATCGCCTATCCAGGCCTCCGCCATATTGCAGTCAACAAAGGAGTTAAAGTGGATAGTATCTGATATGGAAAGCCTGAAGCCTGGTGTGTCATG